>CALBVK010000383.1 GCA_937969345.1 uncultured Acidimicrobiales bacterium | reverse complement strand
TCCGGTGATGAGCTCGTCGAAACGGGTGATCGACGTGCCGGTCAGGTTGTCCCGTCCAGCGGTGTGGAACATGGCGCCAATGTCGGCCTCGGCGGTGAGCGTGGTCGACACCGACCCAAAGCGAAACAGCCCAAGCTCGCCACGAGCCGCACGAAGGCCATAGTCGGCCGGGTCGTGCGAGCGGGCGGTCGCCAGCAGGCCGACGGCTCGAAGCGACGACGCAACCGACTCGGCAAGACGCTGTTCGGTGTCGTCGCCTTCGGTCGCGTAATAGTCAACGGTGAAGTCGATGTCCCGGCTCGGCGACGCATCGACCAGAAGCGTGGCTTGCGCAACGTCAAACACACACGCATCGCCACACGCATCGGCAACACCACCGAGCACATGCTGAGGCACGAAGCCCTGCATCACTCCAGCGTTCGGGAAATACTCGTCCCGCAATGCCTCGCGGTCGACAGCCTTGATGATCGCCTGGCGAATCAGGGCGTCGTCAAATGGGGCAACGGTCGAGTTCATGGCAAAGAACGCATCGGCCGAACGCTCGACGGTAATCCCTCGAAGGTCACCAAGCGGGTCGGCGGGGTCAACCGAAACCGCCATATCGGTCTCGCCAGCCTCGAGCATCGAGAGCGTCGGATCGACGAACAACTCGACCGTGGCCACCTCGCCAGGCGTTTCTTCGCCAGCGAAACGAATACCGTCTTCCCACAACGCGGTCGGCACGAAATCGATCGACGAGCTCGTCGGCAACTCACCAACTTCGCTCGGCTCAGCAGGCCAAATACCAAAGGCCACACCAGCCAGAACTTGAGGCAGCGGCTCGAACCGCTCCGTGAGCGAGATCTGCACCGTCATGTCATCGAGGGCAACAATGCCAGCAACAGGACCATCATCGTCGGCTTCCCAACCAACAACCGGCCACAGGTTCGGGCCACTAATCGACGACACGCCCCGATCGGCAACCCGGTTCAAACTTGCGACCACGTCCGCAGCCAAGATCGGCGAACCGTCGCCAAAGGACGAATCACCCAACACAAACGTCCACACCAAACCGTCATCACTCGCCGACCACGACGACGCAACACCAGGCTCAGCAATACCCGAAGCCGAATCTCGAACCGTCAACCCATCGGTCAATAGATCGGTGACGAGCACCTCGACCGGGTCGGTCTCATCAACCTCGTGCGGCGCCACAAAATCCAGCGACGGCACACTCACCCGCAAGGTCTCCGGGCCCGCCTCAGCGAACGCCAAACCCTCCGGGGTGGTCTCTACCGGAGCAGCAGGCTCAACCGACGTCGGCGTCGACGACGCATCGCCGGAATCAGCAGGAGACGACGAACAAGCAGACGCAAGCAGAGCTAGCGCGACAACAGACGCTGAGAAAAGACGAGTCACCCTCGCCTATCGGCACAAAAACGCCGCTTCTAAGAAAGTTCAGCCCCATCTACAAAACGTGACGGGCACCTCGCACAGCCGAGCCGAAACGGCCCGAGTTTGCTCAGCCGAAGTCGAACAGCAACGCGAGCGCAACCGTCGTAAAGGTAAACGCAGTCGCCACAAGAATCGTGATTCGGTTGAGGTTCTGCTCAACAACGGTCGAACCAGCAGACGTTGCACCAAGGCCGCCACCGAACATGTCGGACAGACCGCCACCCTTACCGCTGTGCAGCAGAATGAGAGCGATGAGCCCCAAGCTCAGCAATACGTGCATTACGAGTACAAACCAGAACATTTCCGACTCCTTGCGAGAGATACAGACTACCGAAGTCGGTACTGAATGCAGTGCGCGAAGTCCTCAGCGGACAACGCAGCCCCACCAATGAGGGCACCGTCGATGTCGGGCTGGGTCAGAATCTCCGGCGCCGTACCCGGCTTCACCGAGCCACCGTACTGAATACGAACCGCATCGGCCGTTGGCTTGTTATACAAATCCAGCACCGTTGCACGAACCAACGCACACACTTCCTGTGCATCCTCCGGGGTCGCCGTCGCCCCCGTGCCAATCGCCCAAATGGGCTCATAGGCAATGACCATGTTCGACACATCGTCGGCCTTCACACCAGCAAGCCCCTCACGAAGCTGCGTCACGATGTGATCCTCGACCTCGCCAGCCTCACGCTGCTCAAGCGTCTCACCACACGCCATGATCGGCGTCATCTCAGCCTTCACGATGGCCTTGACCTTGCGGTTCACGTCCTCGTTCGTCTCGCCAAACAACTGACGACGCTCGCTATGCCCCGTAATCACATACTGCACGCTGAGTTTGGCCAACATCGTCGGCGCAATCTCGCCAGTGAACGCACCCTTGGTCTCCCAATGACAGTTCTGGGCACCCAACGCAATCGGAATCTTGTCCGCCTGCAACACGGTCTGCACCGAGCGAAGATCGGTGAACGGCGGATGCACCGACACGTCGACCGCCTCGATGTCGTCCTTGGTCAGCCCATACGACAACTTCTGAATCAGCTGGATGGCCTCGAAGTGATTGAGGTTCATCTTCCAGTTGCCACTGACAAGCGGCTTACGAGTTGTCACAAGAATCGTCCTCTATTGTTCTCGACACTTCCGGTCGAGATCCGTGTTGGTTTTGCGGTGCCCGAAGGCGGTTGGTTCTCGACACTTCGCCCGAGATCCGTGTTGGTTTTGCGGTGCCCGAAGGCGTTTGGTTCTCGACACTTCCGGTCAGAGCCGTTCGCTGCGCTCTCTCACCGAGTTTGGCCTGCGGCCAAACGTCGATCCGTTCAGGACTCCTGCGAGAAGCCTTGCCCGGGCATTTCGTTCCTCAATCTACTCGCTGCGTAGTGCTGCGAGGCCGGGGAGGTCGCCCTTTTCGAGCAGCTCGAGCGAGGCGCCACCGCCGGTCGACACGTGGTCCATGTCCTCGGCAACACCGAACTGCTTTGCCGCAGCGGCACTATCGCCACCGCCAACAACACTGAACCCGCTACCTTCGGCCACCGCATGGGCAACATGTTTGGTTCCCGCCTCGAAGCGAGGATCCTCAAACACACCGAGCGGTCCGTTCCACAACACCGTTTGCGCCTCGGCAATGATGTCGCTGAACTCTGCGGCGGTACCGGGGCCAATATCGACACCCATCCAGCCCTCGGGCACGCTCTGACCCACCTGGCGAACCTCTCCACCAGCGTCAGGGTTGAAGAGCTCGCCACCAGGGCCAATAGCGGTGATGTCCGACGGCAACACGATCGGCTTGTCGCTGGCCAACAATTCGCGGCAGTAGTCGACCATCGACTCCTCGAGCAACGAGTTACCCACCGGGTGGCCCATCGCAGCGAAGAACGTAAACGCCATACCGCCCCCGATCAACAGCGAATCGACGCGCTCGGCGAGCGCATCGATCACGGCCACCTTGTCGCTGACCTTCGAGCCGCCCATGATCGCAACGAACGGCTTGCGAGCCTCGTTGCGGACACCCATCAGAATCTCGACCTCTTTGGCCAACAACCGGCCAGCCGCCGACGGCAAATGCTGCGGCGGACCAACGATCGATGCATGCTCGCGATGAGACGCACCGAACGCATCGTTCACGTACAGGTCCTGGCCCTCGATGAGCGTCTGCACAAACGCGGGATCGTTCGCCGTCTCGCCCGCGTTAAACCGCAGGTTTTCGAGCAAGTTGATACCCGGGAGCAGCGCGTCGAGCCGGTCACGAACAGGCGCAATCGAGTACTCCGGGTTCGGCTCTCCCTTGGGGCGGCCAAGGTGGCTCATCGCCGTGACCGTTGCACCACGATCCTGCAACCAACGCAAGGTCGGTAGCGCGGAACGAATACGGAGATCGTCAGTAATCTCCCCGTTTGCGAGCGGAACGTTGAAATCGGTGCGAACAAGAACGTTCTTGCCCGCTACGTCGCCAAGGTCTTCGAGTTGAGGAATCGTCACAGCATCAGCCTACGGACACACCGGGCTGCCAGGCACGTTAGGCCTTGCTCGGAGACTTGCCGCGAGAGCGAGGCGAACGACGGTCGGTCGATACGTTCTTCTTCGCAACGGTCTTCTTGACCGACGTCTTGGCAGCGGTCTTCTTCGCTGCAGCCTTCTTCTTCGCTGGCTTCTTCTTGGACTTCTTCTTACCAACGGTTTCGGTCAGCTCGACAAGACGGGTCGAGTAACCCATCTCGTTGTCGTACCAGCCAGCGATCTTTACAAGGGTGCCCATGCTCATGGTCAAACCCGAATCGAAGACACACGATGCCGTACGTCCGACGATGTCGGACGAAACGATTGGCTCGTCGGTGTAGTCGAGCACGTTCTTGAGCTGACCCTTGGTCGCCGCTTCCTTGAACGCAGCGTTGATCTGTTCGACCGTTGCTGGCTTCTTGAGCACGAGGCCGGTTGCGGCCGCAGCGCCGGTCGAGGTTGGCACGATGTTGACCGCAGCAGCGCGGGCACGACGCATGTCCTTGGAGTGTGGGCCATCGACGATGTTCTGATCGCCGGTGTAACCGTGGGCCGTGGTCATCAAACCTTCGACGATGCCGAACTTGTCGTCGAGCACCTTGACCATTGGTACGAAGCAGTTCGTGGTACACGATGCGTTCGAGATCACGTGGTGACGGTCTGGGTTGTAGGTGTCGTCGTTGACGCCAACGACGAACGTTGCATCGCAGCTCGCCGGAGCCGAGATGAG
>CALBVK010000382.1 GCA_937969345.1 uncultured Acidimicrobiales bacterium | reverse complement strand
CGATCATGCCGTACAGGCCGCCACCACCAGGTGGCAGGTCGTAGTCGCCGTGGTCGAGGCGGTATCGCATCTTGCCGGTCGTCTCGATCATGTTCATCTCGGCGTCGACGGCATCGAACGCCTGGCGGATCGCGCTGTCCTGGCCCATCGGGACCATGATGGCGCCCGTTGTCACGACACAACCGTTACGGATTCGGTGCGAGGCTCGGCCGCCGAGCTGACCCGACCGTTCGATCACCGCAACACGGAGGCCAGCAGCGGCGAGCCACGCGGCGCAACACATACCGCCCATCCCAGCGCCGATGACGACCGCATCGAACGTGCTGTCAGCTATTTGGTCCGTATCCGCAGCGGGCATCGACCAAACCTAGTGCCTTCTAGGTTGTCGACGCCTTGGCCTGCTGGGAGAAGAACGACGCTTCCTTGGGCACCTCAGGAAATTCCATCTCGTAGCTCGAGCACCGAACTCGGTTCGTGCGCTCGCCGCGGACGACTTCGCCTTCGTGGATGCTCGGCAAGTGATTTACCTGCAGGGGCTTTGCGTCTTCGGCGCGGTACTCGGCAATAAAGAGCGTCCGCGGATGATCCGACGCATTAGGCGCTGACCCGTGCAGCAATCGGGTGTGCATCAGGCAGGCCGACCCGGCCGGACCGTAGATCGGGACAGCCTCGTTGACGTGAGCGGCCTCGACCTCGGCGCTCACCGCACCGGTGTAGACCCCATCATGCCAATGGTCAAAGAGCGCAGAGCGGTGCGTTCCGGGCACCACGTTGAGTGGACCGTTCTCGAGAGTGACCTCGTCGAGGAAGAACAAGCAGGCAATGAGGTCCTCGTTCGAGTGCGGCTGAAACATGAAGTCCTGGTGGTACTTCACCTCGGTCGACGAACCGGGTTGCTTCGCATTGATCTTGGAGTTGTTGAACTCGATGTTTGGGCCAATGAGTTGCGCGACTGCATCGAGGGCCCGGTTATCTCGCATCGTGTCGCGGTATGCGTCGGAGACCTCGACGGGAGACGCCACCCGACGCAAGCGGGGATCGTCGGCGTTGTGTTCGGGAGCCATGTCGAACCGGGGCCGGCCAGCGAGGGTATCGCCGTACGGCTCGGTGTGCTGGCGGCTCTCGTCGGTCCACCGAGCTACGTCGTCGACGAGCGCGGCGAGTTGCTCGTTGGTTATGGCGTTCTCGAGGAAGACGTACCCGTTTTCCCAATACGACGTGATCTGGTCTTCGCGAAGCGGTCCCATGCTCATAGGACGAGTTTACGATGCTGATCGATCGGTTTGAGAACTCGACGACCACACGAGCGGAAGCAGATCGGTGCCTGGCCGGTCGCCGGAGTCCAAGCCGTACGACTTCATGATCTCGCTGAAATCGGGATCCATACCCTCGTCGCGGAACGCGATGCGCACGTCGTCGCCCAACCATTTCGACGTGAAGACCGAGAGTCCGTCGGTTTCGTCGAGTAGCCCCGATCCCCCGTGCAGGATTCGACTGTTGAACACGACGCAGTCTCCGGGCTTCATATCCCAGCTCACCACTCCGTGGGCCTCGCGGTCGGCATCGATATCGGGCATGTCGACCTCGGCGATCGCCGAGAAGTCGCTTCGATCAACGTCGGGTTTGTCATCGGGGTTTAGCCCGCCGAAGTCCGGTTGGTCGAAGATCGTGTTTGCTCGATGCGACCCGGGCACGAACGCGAGCGCGTTCTTGGCCGTTACCGGCACGAGGGGCATCCAGATCGTGCAGGTGTCATGGCCGCTCACCGACCAGTACGGCTCGTCTTGGTGCCACGGGGTTTCGAATTGGGAACCAGCACTGCGTACAAAGACGGCATCAAAGTAGAAATGCACAGCGCTCGAGCCGAGAAGCCGCCCGGCGATTTCGGCCGCCGAAGACTCGTGAACGAAGCGTTGGTATTCGGGAACGTCGTGCCAGGCCATGCTGTCCCAGAACATCGTCCGCCCCGCATCGTCACGGTCCCAGATGCGAGCCCGCGGCGTGGGCGACTTCCGGTGACGTTCAAGGCCTGCGGTCAGCAGGTCGACCCATGGCTGTTCGAACATATTGCGGAGCACGATGACCCCGTCACGGTCGAACGTCGCAATCTCGTCTGGAGTGATCTCACGTAGTGTCATCGTGACTACCTCGCTCGTGCTGGCCCGAGGCCAAGGCCGCGACGGCCGTGCTCGTTGAGTTGATCGATGGAGAACCGGTTACTCCAGCCTCGTTCGTAGTGCTCTTCGGGAAAGTCCGACGGACTCGAGCCGGTCTCGAATGCGCTGACCAAGTTCGCAGCGTAGATTTCATTGCGCTCACACCAGGGAGCAGCAGGTATGTACATCACGTTGCCCCAGCCGACCTGGTCGGTAACCCCGGCCACACCATGGACGAGGTCGCAATGCCACCAGACCGAATCTCCTGCCTGCACGTCGGGGATCGAGCTTTTTGCTCGCAACAACAGCGAGTGCCACCGTTCATCGAGCGCAAAGACTCGGTTGACGGTCACCCCACACATCTCGTCGTCGGCCACGTCGCAGAGCAACGGCCGTAGCAGCAGGTAGGCAATTGCCTCGGGGATCGGGATCGACCAGAGCACGCCTTGATCGTTCGCCATGTCCGAGAGCGCCGTCCAGCCTTGGAACGTGCGAAACGCCGAACACATGGTCGTTCCCGGGTACTGGGTTCCGGCGGTCCGATGCGCAGCGTCCCAGGGATCGAACGATTCGATTGCGCCGTCGAAGATATGGCGGAAGGCCGCCTGGTACGCCGACGTCATCCACAGGTCGAGGTTTCCCGTGTCGAAGTGTGCCCCGAGACCAGCCGAATCGACCCCTGGCGGACGCCGCCGAATCCGGTCTGGGTACATGGCGTGGTGATCGGGGTCGAACCATTGCGACCCGTTCGACGTCCAGTTCCAACGACGATGCAGAAACGACTGCACGGTGGCCATGCGGTCGCTCTGATGGGCTTCCATCTGTGCTGATGACCAGTAGATCGGGTACATCTCGGGCAGGGCCTTGTCGGTTCCGAAGAAGCCGTCGTCGGCACCTCCATAGGCTTTGGAGAAGTCATTGGCCTCGACGTAGTTGAGAATGTCGGCGTCCCACTGCAGCGCCTGCTCGCGGGCGAAATGATTCCGCACCACCAAACAGCCGCTGCGCCGAAGATGCTCAAGGGTGTCCCGACCGACGTTCCCACCTGCGATGTCGTCGTAGTCGACGACCGTCCACGACGTCTGCCCCGCTTCGTTGCTCGCTTCGACCTCGTTCACCCGTTCGGCGATGGCGGCCTCGAGAGCCGCGAAGACTTCTTCGACGCTTCGACCCGAGGATTCGATGCGGGCGCGAATGGCTGTTTTGATCTGGCCGGTCGCGTGTGCGAGATCGGTCGGTATCTGCTCCCAGGTCGGCAGTGCCGGCTGGTCTCCAGTCGAAGGCGTGGTTGGTGCAGCGCTCATAGTGCGGGCCATATTAGGCCACGGAGTCGTCTGTTCTTGGAACGACGCGGACCAACAACGTCGCACCGATGAGCCCGGAGACCAGCGCCGTCCACTGCGCAGCGGTGTGTCCTGAAGAGTCGATGATTTGCCCCATCACGGGAGGCCCAACGAGACCGCCGAGGCCGTTTGCGGTGTAGAGCGCTCCGAGCACACCACCCATTCCAACGATTCCGAAGAGCTCAGCGACGACAGCCGGTGACAGCGCAATGATGCCGCCGTAGGCCACACCAAGAACGAGCGCGAACACCACCAGCAACACATAGTTGGTGTCGGCGATGATCCAGAGAAGAAAGCTCAATCCGAGACCTGTGCAGGACAGGCGGAACAGGGCAATAGTCCCGATCTTCGCTGCGATTGCACCAAAGCCGAGGCGCCCAACGATCGACGACATGCCGATGAGGCCAAGCAGCACGGCAGCAGACCCGTCCGTACCGGTGGTCTCGATGTAGTCGGCGAGAAACACAAAGGGCGTGAACAGCGCTGCCGACAAGAAGAAGGAGGACACGTAGAGCAGCTTGAAGTCGATGCGACCACCGATGGACTCGCGAAGCGGCAGTGGTGTTGCCGATGACCCCGGCGGCCGGTGCGCTCCGAATGCGGCGATCGCGAGAAGCACCGCCGAGATCGCTCCGAGGAGCCGGTAGGCGTCTCGCCAACCGTTCTGCTCGATCACCCACTCGACCAACGGGACGAGTACCAGCGTTCCGAGTCCAATGCCTGCAACGGCAAGCCCAAGGGCCATGGTGCGTTTCTGCTCGAACCAGCCTCCAACCGCTGCGACCATCGGGACGTAACAACACGCCACGCCGATGCCGACACCCAATCCATAGGTGAGATAGCCGAGCTGGATGGATGACACTTCGGCGGTGAGGAACAGTCCGGTCACCATGCAGACAGCACCGAAGATCAGCACTCGGCGAGGCCCGATCCGATCGGCGATACGGCCACTTACGATGCCGAGCCCGAAGTACGCAAAGGTCGTAATCGAGAAGAAGAACGCGGTCGCTGATCGGCTCGTGCCGAACTCGTCGGCCATCGGCCCAAAGAATTCACCAAAGCTGTACGCGACCCCGAAGACGGTAAAGAGCGTCAGAAAGGTCGAGCCCAAAACCACCCACGAACGAGCGGAATCAACTCGCTGTGTCGTCGGTATTCCGGTCGGGGTGGTCGTGTCCACGAGAGCCTTTCGCTACACGAGTATGACCGCCCCTTGCTTATCCAGCGATCCGGCGGAGGAAGGAGTTGTCGAACTTGCCGGACGGGTCGAGCTCGTGCACGAGTCCAAGGAAGTCATCGAGCTGGTCGAACCGTCGAGAGAGCTCGGCGGGTGTGAACGCAAAGAGCTTTCCCCAATGCGGGGTGGGTTCGAGCGGAGCGAGCGCTGCCTCGATCTCCGGCAGTAACGACAACACCTCGCGGACGTGCTTCTTCCACGTAAAGCCAATGCATAGGCAGTCGCGGCCGATCGTCGGACTCAGCCACAAGTCGTCTGCGGCAAGCGTGCGGATCTCGGTGCCGTGTAGGTGCGGGTCGATCCGGGTGCCCATGGATCGCAGTGTGTCGATCGCCGCCACCGCGTTCGAACGATCAACGAAGTACTCGGTCTGCAGTTCGTCCCCACCGACCGAGGGGGCACCCTCTGGAACGAAATGTGGAAGTCGTTCGTTCCATGGACCTGGTGGCAGCAGCGACGTGACCCGGCCGGGGTCGAGCTCTGTCTGGTCGAGACGGGTAGCACCCCAGAGCTCGGCGGGAACCGCATCGACAGCGTCGGTCGCCACCCGGGACTTTTGCCAGATTGTCCGAGTGTCGGACGATG
>CALBVK010000381.1 GCA_937969345.1 uncultured Acidimicrobiales bacterium | reverse complement strand
GTGTACTGCTTTCGTTCGAATCCCGCCCCAGAACAGGGGTTACCGTTCGGTAACGATTACTGGAGAACTCGAGCTACGTGTTCGGTTTGGGACGTTGGTTAACATTGCCGAAACATTGCGATAACAAGATTGTTACATTCTTCAGGATTGGCGTCAGCTCCGATGCCAAATTGGGCCGGTCGCCGTGTCTTCAACGGTGATGCCCATTTCGCGTAATTCATCACGGATCCGGTCAGCTTCGGCAAAGTCCTTATTGGCCTTGGCTTCTACTCTCGCCGCCACCATGGTGTCGATATCGCTATCGCCCTCGCTCCCCACATTGGCCACACCGACTTCGAGGCCAAAGACGTTCGCGAGCTCGATGGCGGTGAGGGCCAGCGGGGTTGCGGACGCCTTGCCAGCATCGATTGCACCATTGGCGTCGCGAACCAGTTCGAAAACGGTTGCCATGGCATCGGGGGTCCCGAAGTCGTGCTCCATCGCAGCGCGGAATCGATCGATCGCATCGGTGTCGCGTTCGGTCGACGACAAGTCGATACCGACGCCCTTGGCTTTACGAACCATTGCATCGAGACGCTTGATGCCATCTCGGGCCTGGGCCATTACCCCGTCGTTGATCTCGATGTCCTTGCGGTAATGGGTCTGAAGCATGATGAGCCGGAGCGCTCGGGCGTTGGCTGGGTCTTCGGCGAGAACGTCAGCGATGGTGTTGAAGTTGTTGAGTGACTTCGACATCTTCTCGCCGCCGATATTCAACATTGCGTTGTGCATCCAATACTGCGAAAACGTTCGGTTGGCAGCGATTGCCTCGGCGCGTTCGTTTGTGTGATGCGGGAAGACGAGGTCGTTGCCGCCGCCATGAATGTCGAATCCGTCGCCGAGAATTCCAAGGCTCATCGCTACACACTCGATGTGCCAGCCAGGTCGCCCTGGCCCCCATGGCGAGTCCCACGTCGGCTCGCCGGGCTTGGCTGCTTTCCACAGAGCGAAGTCGAGCGGATCTTCCTTGGTCTCATCGACTTCGACCCGGTTTAGGCCGTGCTCGGCAATCTCGTCGGGGGTGCGGTGAACGAGATCTCCGTAACCGTCGACCGAGCGAACTCGCAGGTATACGCCCGAGTCTGTTTCGTACGCGGACCCGTTGGCCATCAGAACCTCGATGAAGTCGACCATCTCCTCGACGAACTCGGTTGCGTGGGGACGGTCGTGCGGCGGAAGGATGTTGAGTGAATCCATTGCCTCGATGTACACCGCCTCCCAATACTTGGCGATCTCGGGTTCGGTCGTGTCTTCCGCGAGCGCTCGGTTGATGATGTTGTCGTCGATGTCGGTGACGTTGGCGACGTGATGGACTCGGTACCCCGCCCACTCGAAGTATCGGCGCACGATGTCATAGGTCATTGCTTGTCGAGCGTGTCCGAGGTGCGGATGGCTATACACCGTTGGTCCGCACGCGTAGAGCGATACTTCGCCTTCCTTGCGCGGGACGAAATCGACGATGCTTCCTTGGAGGGTGTCGTAGAGCTTCATGATCCCACCTGAATTCCAACGAGTTCGACCGCTTCGCGGAGGCCAGATCCAGAGCGTTCATCGTTGCCGGTTCCCGCCAGAATCGCCTTTGCGAGCGAATCGATTACGTCGCGAGCTCGGGGAGCGTCGAGGTCGTCATCGAGGGCAGCGCGTACGTTCTTTAACGTCATGGTGGGGTCCGGTCCGGTGCCGGCCGCGATCGCGGCCACTATGCGTTCGTAGCGCTCCTGACCATCTTCGATATCGCCGTCAAACCACTCCCAGTCGTCACGGTAGTGATGTCCCATGAGTGCTAGCCGGACGGCTTGGGGAGCGTGGGTCTTGACCAGTTCGCTGACAAAGACGAGGTTGCCGAGCGACTTCGACATCTTGGTTCCCTGGTACGCGACCATTCCGGCGTGCATCCAATGGGTCGCAAACGTTCGGCCATAGCCGAGCTCACTTTGTACCCGTTCGCACTCGTGATGCGGAAAGATGAGGTCGCTGCCGCCGCCATGGAGATCGAGGGTCTCGCCGAACTCCGCCCAGCTCATTGCGCTGCACTCAATGTGCCAGCCAGGTCGGCCCTGGCCAAACGGCGAGTCCCAGCTGGGCTCGTCGTCGGCGGAGGGCTGCCACAAGATGAAGTCGAGCGGGTTGCGCTGTCGAAGATCGGTCGGTGTGCCACCGCGTTCGGCGGCGAGCGCGAGCATCGTGTCCTCGGCGTAGCCAGATAGCCGACCGAACTTCGGGGCGGTGGCGACGTCGAAGTACGTGATGCCGTCGACGGTATAGGTGTGGCCGGCATCGCTGAGGCGCTGCACAAGATCGATGATCGGCGCAATCGACTCCGTTGCGCGTGGCTCGGCGTGAGGCGGGCGGGTGTTGAGTGCCGCCATGTCGCCGTGGAACCGTTTCATCTCTGTTGCGGCGAGCTCGAGAAAGTCGATTCCGAGCTCGCGGGCCTTCGGCAAGATGGAGTCGTCAACATCGGTGACATTGCGGACCATCAGAACCTCGTGGCCGAGATCCTCGAGTCGTCGAATCAGCAGATCGTATGTCAGGTACGTATTTGCGTGACCGAGATGCGTGGAGTCATACGGCGTAATTCCGCAGATGTACATGCGGACGATGGGGCCTGGCTCGAAAGGCACGACCATCGATTGGGACGTATCGAAGATATGCAGCACCCCAAAAGGGTACCGGTGTCGAGTCGTGGCCCGGTTGCTACGGCGTAGCCACCACGCAGGAGGTGCCCGCGTCCTCGGTGAATTCGAAGTCGCCGAGGAGCGCCAGGCCCGTGTCATTTTGCTGAAAGTCAGGTATTCCCGAGATGATGACGTCGACGTCATTGGGGTCGGCGCCTTGCGCAACCATTTGGTCGCGATAGGCCTGTTCGAGTGCGATCGATGTCTGGTCGTAGGCAGCTTCCATGCACGAGCTGCCTCCGATCACCGTTTGGGCGAAGGCGAATGCTGCTGGGGTGAGCTCGTCGTTCTCATCGGTCCACGGGAGCGCTTCGACGACCTGATTGACGATGCCGCGGTCGGTGGTCACCGAGTCCATGGTGGCAACTGCGTCGACCCGGGGACGGACGAATTCGATCGCGTCGGCGTCGATGATGACGCCGAATGTTCCGTCGGTGCGTTCGACGATCTCCACACCGCTGGCATCCACGCAGGTGTCCACGTCGCCGACGGCGCGCATGCGGATGGTGTCCGTGCTCACGGTTGCTCCTGCCACGGTTGTCCGTTGTGTCCCGACCACTGGCACTTCGGCTTCGATGCGGGCCCGACAGTCGAGGGCGATCGGTGTGATTTCGACGATCCTCGCCGGACCTTGCTCGACATCGACAGCGACCGCGGATTCTTCTTCGACGATGTTCTCCCATGGCCAGTTGATGTCGAGCCAGCCAAAGGAGACGAAGGCGATCACGAAGATCAAGGAGAGCAGGACGATCGAGGCGATCGTCGTCAGGGCGACAGCTGCTTTGCTCATGAGAACTCGATTCTACGTTGTCGATGCTGGTGTGCGTATAGGTAGCAAAGGCGCCTACGACGAACTGTCGTTCTACAACACAGCTCTAACCTCACATCAGGTCGCGACCCACTGGGCAACGAATTAGGACGCAAACGACATCGAATATCGCCCGTGGCCAGCGGCTGTGGGGTCGGCTTAGCCGTTGCTCCATCCGTCGATGTGTTCCCATCGCCAGTATCGCGGCCGGTCGAGTAGAAAACGATGCCCTGACCAGCCTTGTGTCTCCCGTGTCCAACGTGCGTGGTAGACGGATCCTTCCTCAGGAATGTAGACGTCTCGCTGGCTGTATTCGACAACGGCTGCAAAGAACTCGGTTAACGACCGGGCTTCCCAATAGGCATCCTCGTTGAAGGTCCACACGGCCCCAGTGCCTGGATCGCCGCACACCACGCACGTCTTCGACTCATTCTCAACGTCCTGAAAGACGAGCAGCGAATCGGTTGGAGAACCCATTGCTATTTCCGGGACCTGACTTTCAGAGGTCGCTGATTCGTCTTGGTGGCGTGCAGAAATCTGGTCGACCTGTGTCAGGTGATGGAACGGCAGGATCGGATAGCTGTCCCGGTTGGTGCCATTTGCGAACTCATAGAGTTCGCGGACTTCGGGGATGAACTCAAAACCCCATTGTTCTTCGGCTTGCGCGATTTGTGCGTCGTTCGCGCCGGGGTTCAGGGTCGGTGCCCGGTCGATGCTCTCGAGGAAGTGCAGCCATTGCTCGAGATAGTGGGTGAGCCCGTACGGGAGCGTTGGGGGCTTAATCGTCATCGTCCCCGAACTGTACCGACCGCAGCGCTGTCAGGACTTGTGGGCGGAGCTCCTCGTAGAGGCTGTTGTCCTCGACAGCCCATGTGATACTGAAGCCACGGCCAATCTCATGTACGTCTAACTGCTCGACAGTGGCGTCTACCCCCGGAAAGTGGATTGTTGCGATCTCGTACGTGCGGGAACCGTCGACGTAGCGACGGATCTTGATATCGGTTTCTTGCCCTGCTGCGCTGTATCGCCCTGTTGCAGTTTCGATGTGTGCATCGTCCCATAGGAACTCGTCGTAGCTGAATGTGCGCCAAAAGAGCGTCGGTGAGTCGTCGCCCAGTTTCGGGTCGAGTGCCCAGCCGAGAACGGCCGACTCTTCCCAGGTGACAGGGACGTCCAGATAGATAGACGGGAGATCGGGGGAAGCGACGAACTCGACGTTTTGTGTTTCGACGTCAGCGAACGCCAGCGTGTCGAACGGCTCCAGCACAGAGCCGTCCGGAGCAACAATGCTGGGTGTTGATACTGGTTGAAGGTTGTCGGCGGTTGCGTCAACTTCGGGAACATCAGAACAACTCGACAATGCGAGTGCGAGAATAGCGACGGCCGCGGATACCAATTTCGCCATATCCAGATCATCGGCACAAATATCACCGACCTTCAGTCTTCGGTGACGAATGCTTGCTTGTAGCAGCGAGCTAGGACCGGAGTTTCAACCCCTTACTCTCTCGTTGGCTCCTTCGAGCCCTCACCTCCACGCCTGCCTGATCCGAAGCTGCGGCGGCAGGTTGCGCCCGCAGTCAACCTCGGTAGCGAGCTGCAGGCGGAGGATTCGTTGGGCTCGTGGGCCGTTGTGGTCGGGGAACGGACGGGCGGCCAAAAATGGCCCGACCTGAGCTGGTGGCGGGATACCAGCTCAGGTCGAGTGCTCGGACCGGCCCTAAGGGGGGACATGGGGCGGGTCCTGCGTCGAACCAATGGGGGGATATTGGTTCAGCGGATTAATCCAACACCGGGCTGGTGGCGGGTACCGGCCCGGTGTCAGACACACATATGACGATCGGGTCGCGGCAAAAGTCGCGACAAGTTACTGTGGCGTACGTCACAGGCTTGGATGCCGGGTTATCCCGCGGAATTAGAGAATTCCGTCGACCAGCTTTTCGACAACAGCGAGTTGATCAGCCGAAGGTGTCCCAGCGATCTGCGAGGACGACGGATCTTGCACAGCCCAGTACGCGAAGGCCTCCGCAAAATCCCCAGCACCGGTCTGAAAATCGCTGGCGTACGCGTCGGGCCACCACTGTGTGTCCTCGATGCCGCGAGCATCGCGCCAATCGTTTCGATCGCCGTCGTCGAAATGGGTTACATCGATTGCGTGGCCAAGCTCGTGGGCCAAGATGCCAGCAAGCGATTGCGGGGTGTCGCCCGGGCGTACGAACATCTCGATGTGTTTGTCGTACGGGTAGGTAAGGCCGCGGAAGCCAGAATCTGGGCCGCTGTAGGTGATTGTCCAGCCGGGCAAGGCGGCTTGCCAGTCGAAGGGAAGCAGCGCCTCAGCGGCGGCCCCCATCGATTGCGGAGTGATATCGATTGCCGCAACAGACGTGGTTGTTTGCGCCGTGTCCGGGCCGATCGACGTCGTCGTTGGCCCATCCTGTGCCGGGCGAACAACATCGGCGCCGTCCGCTGACACGACGGTGGTAGACGTCTCCGGGGTAGCGACGACAGTGCCTGCGGGCAAGATGAGCGCGTTACGGGGTTGGAGCCGAGGTCCCGGTTCGGGGTCGGGCTCGGGAGTCGAAGTGGTCGTCTCGGTCGCGGAGCCGGCATCGGCCGAGACCATGACGAGCGTTCCGATCGACACCGCTCCCACGAGAGCGCCAGCGCCGGGCACCCATAGACGATTGCGGAACCATCGAACGAGTCCGTTGACCGACTGGCGGTCTTGCTCCATTGCCAACAGCAGTTGTTCGGCAATAAGTTCCTCTCGCTCGGCGAGCGATGCGGCCAGTATGGACAGGTCTTGATCTCGAAGCGGGACCGTGGTGCCCGGTTGGTTGTCGCGCAAGACGTACACGAGCGACAGATAGCGCTCGAGGACGTGATCGTGCTCGGCCGACGAGAGTGGCAACGCGTGCCCGGCGGCCGAGAGGACGTTGTCGTTTAGATCGATGGTGAGTTCGGCACGTTGGGGGATGATCGGACCGCAGTCGAGTGCGTACAGGCTTGTTATCTGCGAGACGATCGAGTCGTTGAGCACTCGATGCCCTGCTTCGAAGTCGCTGAGTTCGCCCACGGTGAAATTCCCGCGAGCCGCGAACTCCTCAAGGTCTGCACCTTCACGCAGCCGCGCTTCGGCGAGGAGTTGGCCTAGTCGATTTGCCGGTACAACTGTCGATGTTCCACTTCCCACCTACCTATCGTCGGCAGAACCGGCGAAAGATGTAAGAGGCAGAAGGCTTGTTTAGCCGCCGCTGATGGCGTCGAGCACGTTACGGAATGATGCCCAAACTGCTGGGACAAAGGCGGCGACGAGACCCATGAACGACGAGACCAGGACCATCACGGTGATCGAGATCCATGGGATCGCGATCTGGCTGATGATCTCGCCGGGGATAGCGGTCAGGATGAGCGACCCCAGGCCGATGCCGAGGAGGGCACCGAGAATCGCGCCCACACCAGAGATGATGGCGCCTTCCCACAAGATCATCGTGAAGACCTGTGAGCGAGTCGATCCCACGGCTCGGAGGAGCCCAATCTCTCGAAGCCGCTCAAACACGCTCAGCGCCACGATGGCGACGATGCCGAGTAGCGCCACGAAGATCGTGAGAGTCAACAAGATCGTGATGATCCGGATGATGAAGTTGATCTGGTCGGCAAATGTCTGCCGGAACTCGGCCGACGATTGGAACGACAGGTTCGGGTACGCCGACCCAATCTCTTCGAATGCCGCATCGGCGGCCGCGATACTGACGCCGTCACCGCGCTTTGCTGCGACCCAGTCCGTGGTGCGCTGAGACGAGAAGTCGTTGAATCGATCCAAGGTGACCAACACACCACTGGCGACCTGGGCTTCCTCGAATATTGCGACGACCTCGAGGTCGGTGGTAGCGCCATCGGGTAGGTAGGCGGTCAGCGTGTCGCCTACGCCGAGTCCCAGATCTTCGGCGATCGAATTGCGAAGGGCCGTGGTCTCGTTGGTCATCGAGGTCAGGTCGCCATCGGTAACCGAGAGGTTGAACAGCCCATCGAGTTGCTGGTAATCGAACGCTGCGAGGTCTGCTCCATACCCGATCGGGTCGCCATTGACCGTGACCGCCCCCTCGGGCAAGGTGCCCGTCTCGCCTGCGATAACCGGCTCACTCGCAAGGTCTACGGACCAGTACTTCACGGCCGTCACGTTGCCGAACGCGGCGTTTTCGGAGATGAGTTCGACGACCTCATCGGGAATATCGGCCTGATCGCTGGTGACCAGGTAGTCGCCTTGAACCGACGTATTGAGAATTTTGTCGAACTCGGCGGTGAAGGATTCGCCCAAGACGGAAACCATCGAAACCACCGACAGCCCAATCATCAAGATCGACGCGATGATTCCCGTTCGCATCGGGTTGCGCGCTGCGTTGTCCTTCGCCAGGCGCCCCGGCGTCTTGAAGATGAGTTGCAACGGTGAGCCGAGAACATTGCTCAGCGGTGCTGCTACCAACGGGCTCAGCAATACGAGACCCGCAAACACGGTGGCAGCGCCGATACCCAAGGGGACGAGAACGGCGGTCGCTGTGTCTGCTCCACCGAACAAGCCAAACGACATCAATGCTGCCCCGAGGGCTGTGATAATCGCCCCGGCAATGTAGACGGGCACTGGTACGCCTCGTCTCTCAGACGTTCCGGTGATGGCAACGATGGGTGGCGTACGCGACCCGATGATCGCGGGGATGGCGGCCGAGAGCACGGTGACGCCCATGCCGACAGCGAACGCGACGACAACCGTTAGTGGCTTGAGCACGATGCCAAACGATGGGATTCCAAGGCCAGCCGCGTTGAGGGCAGAGCGGATGCCGAGCGCGATTACGGCACCGCCGGCGAGCCCGATGACAGAGGCGAAAAGGCCAATGAGAAGTGACTCGGAGATGACCGATCTCAATACCTGAGTCGGGGTGGCTCCAACAGCTCGAAGGAGTCCCAGTTCACGCCGTCGCTGTTGAATAGTGATCGCAAAGATGATGATGATGATGAAGATCGAAACGAACAGCGAGAGCAATGCGAAGCCGAGGAGGATGCCGCCGATGATGTCGAGCGCCTGGTTGAACTCTGCAGTCGTATCGGCGATGAGTTCCTCCTGGTTCTGCACGAGTATCCGAGGGAACCCGTCGTTGGTATTCAACGCGGCGTCGATCGACGTCATCAGTTCGGGAATCTCGACGCTTCCATCGGCGACGATCGAAATCGCGTCATAGCGGTCGCCGTAGACCAAGTACTCGCGGAGCGTGTCGTTGGTCATCGACATATAGGTCGGCCCTTCGACGTATCCCTCGAAGGTGTAGGTGCCGACGAGCGTTCCTTGCCGACGTCCCGCCGGGGTTATGAAGTCGTACGTGTCCCCGACGACGAAACCGTGCTCGGCGAGGCTGTCCGGGTCGATGACCCATTCGGTGTCCGCCGCCGGGGCGCGGCCAGACAGAATCGAGAGCACCGCCGAATCGTCAGACCAGCCAAAGGCCAGCTGCGGGGGGCCCTGAAGAGTAATCGTCGTGCCGTCCGGTTTGATTGGCTGAATGCGATTCTCTTGACCCTCACCGGTGATTTCCAGGCGGGCCTCGGCAATGCCGTCGACATCGTCGAGCGCATCGATGTCGGCTGCGGTAATTGGGTCGAGGTCAGGGTCGAACGCGGAGATGCCGACGTCGATACCGGCGACAACCTCTTCGGCGAGATTGCCAAAGACGTCCTTGAGACCATCGCGAAGGATGAACGACGACGACACGAAGCCGACTCCGATGACGATGAGCAACGTCGTGAGCAGGAGCCGGATCTTGCCGGCCCACAAGTTTCGTAGGGCGAGTTTCAACATGGGAATCAGCCGTTCGAAGCGGCGCGCAGCGATTCGAGAATGAGATCCGTGGTTGGCTCGCGGAGTTCACTGACGATCTTGCCATCGGCGAGGAACAACACCCGGTCCGCGTACGCGGCGGCGACCGGATCGTGGGTCACCATGACGATGGTTTGTCCGAACTCGGTAACGGCTCGTCGCATGAACGACAAGATCTCGGCTCCCGTCTGGCTATCGAGGTTGCCGGTCGGCTCGTCGGCGAAGATGACATCGGGGCCCGACGCCAGGGCACGCGCTACGGCGACACGCTGCTGCTGTCCGCCCGAAAGCTCGTTTGGCTTGTGCTTGAGTCGGTCGGCGAGTCCAACCGCTTGGACGACCTCGTTGAGGAGTACCTCGTCGGGCTTCTTCTTGCCGAGGTCGAGTGGCAGGGTGATGTTCTCGATGGCGGTGAGCGTCGGGATCAGGTTGAAGGCCTGGAACACGAAGCCGATCTTCGTGCGACGCAGCAGGGTTAGCTCTTTCTCCGAGAGGGTGCTGAGGTTGACTTCGCCGACCATGACCTGGCCCGTCGTCAATCGGTCGAGGCCAGCGAGGCAGTGCATAAGTGTCGACTTACCTGAGCCCGATGGACCCATGATCGCGGTGAACTGGCCTTGGTCGAACGACACGGTCACGTCGTCGAG
>CALBVK010000380.1 GCA_937969345.1 uncultured Acidimicrobiales bacterium | reverse complement strand
GCGATGATGCCGAAGATCATGAAGGTGATGCGCTGTAGCCAGCCGTAGCCAAGTCCGACTTGCCGGCGTCGTGTCGTCACCCACAAGAAAAAGAGTCCGCCGGTCGCCCACTGGATCATTACCGTTGCGGCGTCGAGTTCGATCACGGTTTGGAGTGTATGCGGTTGGCTTCGTTCACTAACCGACTTTCTCGCCCGAACGCGTGAAACGCGGTGGCCGGTAGGTGTTCGATTAACAGGCAGGCCGGTTTTGGCCGATAATTGGTCTATGGCACGTCCAATTTGGTCCGGTTCGGTCAGTTTCGGCTTGGTGAACATTCCGGTGAAGTTGTTCAGCGCGGTGTCGCGCAAGAACGTTCGTTTCAACCAGATCGAGGCAACGACAGGCGCTCGAATCAAGCAGAAGCGCGTTTCGTCGGTTACCGGCGAAGAGGTCGACTACGCAGAGATCGTGAAAGGGTACGAGCTACCGTCGGGCGAGTACGTAACGATCGCTCCTGAGGAACTCGACGCGCTCGATCCCGAGGCGGTCAAGACGATCGATCTGCAAGAGTTCGTCGATCTGGTCGACATCGACCCGGTCTTCTACGACTCGCCCTACTACTTGGCGCCAAGCCCCGACACGCAGAAGCCGTACAAGCTCCTCGTGACCGCAATGGAGGAGGCGGGCAAGGTTGGCATTGCGAAGTTCGTCATGCGCAGCAAGCAGTATCTGGCTGCGATCCGTCCCGTGGACGGCCGGCTGATGTTGTCGACCATGGTGTATGCCGATGAGCTTGTGGCTCCGTCAGCCGTTGAGCTGTTCGACGGCCTCGATGATGTCGAGGTAACCGATCGTGAGCTCGGCATGGCCCGACAGCTGATCTCGTCGCTCGAGGCCGATTTCGAACCCGAGAAGTTCTCCGATACCTATCGCCTAGCGGTGCTCGAGATGATCGATCGCAAGGTCGCTGGTGAAGAGACGATCATCGCCGCTCCTGCTGAAGAAGAGATGGGTTCGGTCGTCGACTTGATGGCTGCCCTCGAGGCGAGTGTCGCCGAGGCCAAGAAGGCGCGAACACGTCACCCCACCGCGAAGGCGGAGAGCGCAACGAAGAAGAAACCGGCAAAGAAGGCGACCGCCAAGAAGAAGGCGGCGGCGAAGAAGCCAGCCAAGAAAGCGTCGGCGAAGAAGGCCACGGCCAAGAAGACCGCAGCCAAGAAGACGGTCAAGAAAGCGTCGTAGCCGTCGGGGTCGACTCGTATGCGTTGAGGCGGTTGACTACCCTTTGCCTCAATGCCTGCAGCCGTTCCCGTTCGTACCGAGATTGCTGGCCGCGCGCTCAAGGTCACGAACCTCGACAAGGTGCTGTATCCGCTTGTCGGGTTTACCAAGGCGCAGGTCATTGCCTATTACGTGAACGTCGCGCCTGTCATGTTGGCCCACATCGAGGATCGTGGCGTGACCTTCAAACGCTGGCCGGACGGGATTACCGCCGAGCCGTTCTTTAACAAGCGGGCGCCGTCGCATCGGCCGGACTGGATCGGTACGTGTATTGGTCCCGGGGACAAGGGCAAGGGAATCGAGTACCCCATGTTGTCCGAAGTTGCGGCACTCGCATGGTCGGCAAACTTGGCGGCGTTGGAGATCCACGGCCCGATGGCGCGATGTGGCGAGATCGATTCGCCGTCGATCTTGGTATTCGATCTCGACCCGGGTGACCCGGCGACGATCATCGAGTGTTGTCAGGTGGCGCTATCGATCCGAGCTGTTCTCGAGACCGTTGGGCTCGAGGCCTTTGCAAAGACGTCGGGTTCGAAGGGAATGCAGCTGTATGTGCCGCTCAATTCCCCGCACACGCATCAGCACGCGTCGGACTTTGCCCTCGCTGTTGCGCAGTTGCTGGAGAAGCAGCAGCCGAACGCGGTAACGGCCAACATGGCCAAGAAGCAGCGCACGAACAAAATCTTCATCGACTGGAGTCAGAACTCTCGTCATAAGACGACGATCGCCCCCTATTCGCTTCGGGGCAAAGATCGTCCGACGGTATCGACGCCCATTTCGTGGGATGAGGTGAGCGACGGTGCCGATGGTGAATGGCTGAGTTTCGAAGCTACTGAAGTGCTGGAACGGATAGAGGAGTTCGGCGACTTGTTCGCTGACGTCGTAACGATGGAGCAGGCGCTGCCGGTGGGCCGTGACTGACCCGGGAATGCCCGGGCCGGGAGAGGTCGAGTTCACCGATGAGCAATACGAGGAGTACTTCGGCGCGTCGAGCGAGCCGCTCGCTCCCAAGAGTCGGCGGATCCCATGGTGGGCACGTTTCGTTGGGCTGTTCGTCGCCGGGGCAATGGCACTTGGTGGGGTCCTTGCGCTCGTGGACAACGTGCGAACAAACCCCGACATTCGGGATCCGGCGGCGATCGAGGCCGCAGCGTGGGAAGAGGTAAATGCGTCGCCGCTTGGGTGGCTGGTTGAGGACATCTTGATCTTCCCGATTCCCGAAGGACGCGTGGGTGCGTTCGTGACCAACAATCCGCCCGATGGCGTCATCACCATCGACCTTCGGCCGTGGACCGCCGATGGTCTCAACGAACTGATGGATCACGAGATCGGGCATCTCCTGGACTTCGCCCTGTGGGAGCCACGTGACCCGAACCGTAAAGGTGGTTTGGGAACAGAGGCCTGGGCCGAATGTGCGGCGGTCGATGCGGGAACCCGGCGCGTCGATCCGCGAGACCCAGGGGGCGAGTACCACTGTTTCGACGATGAGCTCGCCACGTACCGGGCAACCATGGCTTCGGTATCGGAGGTCTGCAAGCGATGGGCTGACCGGGAGTGCCGTAGCCTCACGGAATGACCTCATCACGTCGAGCGACCGTGCTCGTCTGCCTGGCCTACACGTGGTGGGGATGCTCAGCGATCTTTTGGCGCGAGCTCGGCAGCGTCGCTCCGGTCGACCAGTTGTCGTTCCGGGTGATCACCGGCTTCACTTACCTTGCTGTCGTGTGGATGGTGCGCCGTCACAATCCAATCGTCGAACTGACCAAGCAACACCTCACGTATGGGCTCGCTGCGTGCGCCTTGATCGCTGCGAACTGGATCGTGTTTCTGTGGGCGGTCGATAATGGTCGTGCGGTCGAGGCTGCGCTGGGCTACTTCCTCATGCCGTTGTTCTCGGTGGCGCTCGGCGTAGGTCTGCTGGGCGAGCGGCTTCGGGTGTTGCAGAAGGCAGCGTTGGCTCTCGCCGTTGTGGGCATCGTGTGGACCTTGGTCGTCGTCGGCACGGTTCCGTGGGTGGCGCTGATCCTCGGAGCGTCGTTCGCTGTTTACGGATGGGCGCGCAAGCAGGGTCCGTGGAACGCGGTCGATGGGCTGACGTTTGAAACCATGCTGCTCGTGCCGTTTCTCTTGCCGCTTCTGCTGTGGCGTGGGGCGGGCGCTGTTGCCGTTACCGGGGATGGCTCGTGGACGACGCTGTTGCTGATCGCCGCGACCGGGCTGGTAACCATCGTGCCGCTGCTGTTGTTTGCCTCCGCTGCGCGACAAGTGTCGCTCACCGTCATCGGCCTCTTGCAGTACATCAACCCGACGCTGCAGTTCCTTGTTGGTTGGCAGGTGCTCGGTGAGTCCGTGAGCACGTCCCGGCTGCTCGGATTCGCGTGGATCTGGGCAGCGCTTGGGCTGGTGATCGTCGACGAGCTGGGGTCAAAGCGCCCAGTCGACGGGAGTACGTCCCGCGTTCGATAGTGCTGCGTTCGCGGTCGAGAATGGCTTGCTTCCAAAGAAGCCGCGGTGCGCCGATAGCGGCGAGGGGTGCGGTGATTCGATGATCACATGTCGAGCGGTGTCGATCAGTTGCTTCTTCTTGCGAGCGCTAGCACCCCACAGGATGAACACGACGGTTTCGGGTTTTGCGTTGACGGCGTCGATGACGTGATCGGTGAAGGTCTCCCAGCCTCGTTTCTGGTGCGAGGCGGCAGCGTGCGCTCGCACGGTCAGGGTTGCGTTGATGAGGAGAACTCCCTGGGTGGCCCATGGTTCGAGGTTGCCGTGGGCTGGTCGGGGTAGGGCGAGGTCGGCCTCGAGCTCCTTGTGGATGTTCTGCAGGCTCGGCGGGATCTTGACGCCATCTCGGACAGAGAACGCGAGACCGTTCGCTTGGCCGGGCCCGTGGTACGGGTCTTGGCCAAGGATGAGCACTTTGGTGTTCGCGTATGGGGTCAGGTGTAGCGCCCGGAATACCTCGTCAGCCGGGGGGTAGACCTCATGGGTTGAACGTTCGAGGGCCACGAACTGTTGCAGGTCGTTCCAGTACGGTTTGTCGAACTCGTTACGCAGGTGTGGATTCCAGTCTGTGGGAGGCGCCATATGTCGCAACGTAGGTGACCACTAGTGGTCAATCCAGCCAGAGGCTCCGGCTATGGTTGGCGAATGGCTTTGACGATCACGACCGCCCGTTCCGCTCCCGCTGCTTCCAAGATTCTTGGCGTCGGCGTATTCAGTGACAAGGACCGTCCGTCGGACCTTCCATCGGCGCTGCTCGACAGTCGAGGGTTCGATGCGAAACTCGGCAAGACCATGATCGTCGAGACCGACAGTGGGATCGTTGCTGCCGTTGGCTTGGGTGAGTCGAGCGAACTGACGGCGCAGTCCTTGCGCATCGCAGGTGCGAGCTTCGCTCGTGCTGCTCGCCGGCATAAAGTTGCCGCAACGTCGGTACTCGCCGACGCTCTCGCAGGGACCGAAGGGATCGATCAGGCGACGGCAGCACAGTGTCTGGCCGAAGGCCTCGAGCTCGGTGGTTACACCTTCGACACGCACAAATCGAAAGCGAACAAGACACGCTATGACCTGAGCAAGGTCACCGTTGTTGGGTCGACGGCCGCTGCAGTGAAGGGCGGGATCGAGATCGGCCAGGCGGTCGCCGCTGGTCAGATGCTCGCTCGTACCTATGTGAATGAGCCAGGCGGAACGCTCACGCCGCCCGAGTTCGCAAAGCGGGTCCAGGCAATGGCCAAGACCGCCGGCTTGACGTGCAAGGTCATGGACCTCGCTGCGATCAAGAAGGCAAAGCTCGGTGGTCTGCTCGGCGTCAATCAGGGGTCGACCATTCATCCACGGTTTGTCGAGCTCACGTACTCGCCTCCGAAGGCCAAAGCGACCTTGGCGTTCGTTGGCAAGGGCATCACCTTCGATGCGGGTGGCTTGTCGATCAAGACCGGCACCGGAATGATGACGATGAAGTGCGACATGGGCGGAGCTGCGGCAGTGGCCGGCGCCATGTCGGCGCTGAAGGCAGCGAAGGTTCCGGTTCGGGTCCGCGCCTACATCCCAATGACGGACAACATGCTCGGGGGTAACGCCACGCGCCCCGGCGACGTTCTCAAGATCCGCAACGGCAAGACCATCGAGGTGCTCAACACCGACGCTGAGGGCCGTTTGGTTCTCGCCGATGCTCTGAGCCTCGCAAGTGAAGCAAAGCCCGACGCGATCGTCGATCTTGCGACGCTGACCGGTGCGTGCATGGTTGCGCTCGGACCGAAGATCGCTGGTCTGATGAGCAACGACGATGACTTCGCAGCGAAGGTTGCAGCAGCCGCCGAAGGTGCCGGCGAGAAGGTTTGGCGTTTGCCGCTTCCTGTCGAGTACAAGTCGATGGTCGAGTCACCTGTCGCCGATATGAAGAACATTGGCGGGCCACACGGTGGAGCGCTTACCGCAGGTCTGATCCTTCAGGAATTTGTTGGTGAGGGTATTCCGTGGGTGCACCTCGATATTGCCGGCCCGGCGTTCACAGAGTCGGCCGATGTCGAGACCCGCAAGGGCGGCACCGGATTCGGTGTCCGCACGCTCGTCGAGCTCGCTCGCACCTACGCATAGCGGAACGGTTGCAACAGGGCCTGTCCCCATAGGGGACAGGCCCTGTTGCTCGTTTTAGGCTCGACTGGCAAGTGCCACGCCAACCGAGGTGGACGCGATTGTTGAATCGACTCCCCACGTCACGAGTTGACGTTCGACGATGTCACGGCTGTCGCCGAGCCCGAGCAACGTGTGGGCGACTTGAGTGGCCCGATGCAGGTCCTCGTCGGCGCAGCTTCGATGTGAGCGCAGTGTTTGGTCGTGGAGGTTCGCTAGCCGAGGGGTGAGCCGTCGGACCTGGCCGCCATGCAGCGGGGGCATCGTTCGCACGATCGAGATGGTGTGCTCGTCGATCATCTCGCCCATGTTGAAGCTGATGACCCGCCGTATGGCTCGGGAGAATGGGTTGTTGCGGCCGCCCTTGGAAGGGATGCCGAGCGACAGTGACGTTTCGATGAGGTCAAGCTCGAAGCCGTCGGGTTCGGTGTCGAATCGCTCGGCGACCTTGCGCAGGAGCCAGAGCGTCGATGGGCCGAGTATCGGAAGCCAGAAGGTCTCCGCGTAGTAGCTGCGCGGATCGAACGTCGGCCGGGAGCTGCGGTGGTGGTTGCCGTGGTGGTGCGGTCGGATCGTCGCGGTAATACGCCCGTGCTCGTCTGGGGTTGTTGGGAACATCAGTTTCTCCTGAAGTGAAGGGTGGTAAATGCAGGGGAAGTGATGGGGAAGTTTGCATCGCTGGCCGCTCGGCCAACGCAATACGAAAAACTATATGTTGAAATAGAGAGTAACGTCAAATCATTTCTCGAAATAACACCTCGACGTATCGGTTCGCCTCGCGATCACGCCGTTGCGTTGTGCCGACTACGGAAGGGCACACTGGAACCATGACCGTTGTGAAGATCAATGCCCTAGAGATCCCCGCCGATGCAGGTGACGAGATCGTTGCTCGTTTCACCGCACGCATGAGGAGCCTGGCCGATGTCGCCGGCTTCGAAGGATTCGAACTCCTCCGTCCAACCAGTGATGCCGAGGCTCGGTGGTTCGTGTACACCCGATGGACCGATCAAGTCGCGTACGAGGCCTGGCGCGATGGCGATGGCGCCCGGGCAAGCCACGCGTCGGACGAGGGCGAGGCTCCTCGCAAACCCGTCAGCATGGGCGCCACACTGCTCGAGTTTGAGGTTGCGGTCGCCGCTGGCCCCAGCGGCGTGTAATCGCCCGGCGGTTAGCTATCGGCGCTATGGAGCACGTCGTCGATGATCATCACCGTACCGTTGCTCGCCACCAGCGACGGGAAGATCACGGTCTGACCGTTGAGCAACACGTCCTCGCCATCGAGAGTCACCGTGATGGAGGCACCGGAGCGGGACGTAAGCGTGGTGCCAGCTCGCGAACGCAGCTCAGCCTCGGTCAGTTGCACATCGACGATGTGTGCGTTGATGAATTCCTGTGCCCTCTCGGGGTCGGAAACCAGCCCGTCGACCTGCTCGGCACCGAGTCCAGCGATGGCTGTGTCCGCCGGTGAGAAAAACGTGAATGTCGCTGGTTCCCCGTTCTCTGCAGTCGTACGCTCAAAGGTCGCTCGGAGCCACGCTGGGTCGACGAGGTCGGCAAACATGGCAGTCCCAGGTTCTGAACCTACGAGCTCCCAAGCCGTGGACGTCACTGCGCCGTTCGACAACTCGCCAACGGTTGCCTGAAGATCTACGTCGACGACAGCGTCATCGAAGACCAGAGCCGTTCGAACGGGCGCAGTCAACTCAGATGAGGCTGACGTACCGCTGATCTCGGTTGGATCGCCGGCAAGTATCGCGGGTGCATCGGTCGCCGTCCCCGGCCGCAGAATGGAGAACGTGCCGACGCCGAGAACAACGATCAGCGCGGCCGCGAAAACGTTGCGAAGCGAGAATGCCGACGGTCGGTCCGATGACCGCAAAGTTGGTTTGCGGTCGGAGCGGGATTCAGGCGTCGTCTCGCTGATGAGGGGGTCGCGTGGTGGATCGGGCTCGAGACCAATATCGAGCCCCGATGCCATAGCGATCAGATCGTCGTCGACCGCATCGCTAGTTTCAGCGTCGTCACCGACCATTGGGTCGTCAGGTGAGGAGTTATCGATCGCCGACTCGGCAGTCGAAGCAATTTCCTCGACAGGACACCGTTCATGCATCACGGGCAGCGGTTCGGAGTTGTTGAGCGACTCGGGCCGATCGCCAACGGCCTCACGCACCGCATCGTCAGCCTCCGCAGCGAGTGCCGCGAGTCGCCGGAGGCGTACGGTGGACTGCTCGGCACTCATGTGGCCGCTCCGTTTTCGAGCTCCTCAAGAGCGAGATAGCTTTCGGCCATCTCGGTGAGGTACCGATCTTCGACGAGACCCGGGCCGACGGGAGACTCAATCTTGCGATACCACGTTCCTTTGCGACGCACGCGACGTCCCTGTGCGTACACGAGGTCGGCGTCATGGCGGAGATGGAAAATTTCTTGGCTCATGTCCGTCGCATACACGGGCACTGTTTCGAAGCGGCTCACGTTGTTCACCACGTGGACCGTTGGACGTTTCTGGAATCGGGCAATGCCGAGGACGAAGAACGCGAGCCATACGCCTGCGATCGTCACCAGTTGGGTCGGAAGCTGCAGGGCACGAATTGCTTGCATGATCAACGGTCCAAGACCACGAATTGACACCGCGGACGGAGGCACGACCTGAACCTCGGGTTCGGGAATGTCGAAGTCGACCAGCGATTGTGCGGTCGGGGTGAGCGCTGGGCCGAGAACGGTGATGCGAACAGTGGCCGACCGCGTTGTTCCAAAGGCGTCGGTAATCGTGTACAGGAACTGGTCGGTGCCGCGGAAGCTTCCGTTGGGGAGATACGAGAGCCCGCCTGAGCTAGTGCGGCTCACGACGCCGTTGGCGGGCTCGCCGAAAGTGATCTCATCGATCGACGAATCGGAGAGATCGTTCAGCAATACGTCGATGTCGACGGCTTCACCAGCGGTGGCGGTCGCCTCGTCGTCGTTGGCGACCAGATCGGGCGGGTCGACAATAATTGTCACCGCCGCCGTCGCTGAACCACCATCGCTCGACGCGATCGTGTATTCGAGGCTCGTGACGCCCACGAACCCGCGCTCGGGCGTAAAGCGGATCTTTCCATCGGTCACGGACGCAAATCCGTTTTCGGGGCGCGACGTGGAAGTAATCGAGAGCGTATTGCCCTCGTCATTGTCGAGAACGTCGAGGCTCGCCGCAGTCTCGAACGGCACGGTGAACGAGTCACCCGTGGCGGTGATATCGACAAAGGCGAGGCTAGGAGGCAGCACCTCGATAGTGAACGTGACGCGGTCGCTCAGCGAAGGAGATCCGTCGTCGCTGACTTGGACCGTGACGTCGTGGAATGAGCGAATGAGCTCGAGATCGGGAGTCCACCTGATCAACCCGGTGTCGCGGTCGATCACGAGGCCCTCGGGGCCATCGATTACCGAAAAGCGCAAGGTGTCGCCAGGACGGTCGACGTCCACGGCGGTGAGTCCGAACCGGAACTCCTCATTCGCTGGAGCAAGCTTCGCTGATGGCTCGGCAAGCGTCGGAGCGTTGTTGAGTTCGTTGATCACGACGGTGATGGCTTGTGATGCGGACAATGGTGCCGCCGGGTCGCTGTCGGTAACGACGACCGTAAAGATGTAGTTCGTCTGGCCATCGTCTTCTGTGGCGAACCAGCTGACCTCTCCAGAGTTCGGGTCGATCGTCATGTCGCCTGGTGCTCCGCTCAGCGAGAAGACAAGGTCGTTGTTGTCGGGGTCGGACGCGGTGACGAAGAACGAAAGCGCACTGAGCTCATTGACCGTCCTCGTCGCAATGGGGTCGAGTGTTGGTGCCCGGTTGGTGTTGTCGATCGTCATGTCAAATAACGACGTTGCGCTACCACCTCGTCCATCGGTGGCGGTAACGGCTACCGGGTATGGGCTGGACTCTGATGCGTCATATGGCAGTACGCCGGTGATTCGCCCGGTCGTCGAATTGATGCTGAGGCCCTGTGGAAGACCCGTCGCAGCGTACGACAACGTGTCCGCTGGGAGATCTCGGTCGGTGGCCGTAACGCTGAAGTTCACCGAGTCGCCCTCGGCCTGTAGAAGATCGGAACGGGGAAGCATCACCGGCGGCGAATTCACTTCGTTCACGGTGAGGGTGAACGTTGCGGTGTCGGAAAGTGACGGTGTGCCGTTATCGGACACGGTCACCGTGATGGTGAAAGACGCTGGCCCATCAGCCTCGGTGGGTGTCCACGTGAGCGAACCAGCGACTGGGTCGAAAGTCGCTCCGGTCGGTACGCCGGTTGCGGAATAGGTCAACGTGTTGGTTGGGCGGTCGATGTCGGTTGCCGGGAACGTGATGGTGATCGGGGTTTCCTCGTCAGCCGACCGATCAGGGACTGCGGCGAGTGCCGGAGCGGTGTTGACCTCGTTGATCGTCAACGTAAACGGGCTGCTATCGGCGAGCGGGGGAGTGCCATCGTCGGTCGCCGTAATGGTGATCGGATACGACGCTGGACCGTTCGTTTCGCCCGGGGTAATGGTCAGCAGGCCGGTGGTTGGGTTGAGGGTCGCTCCGGCGGGGAGTCCGGTTGCGGTATAGGTGATGTTGTCCGCTGGTAGGTCGGGGTCGGTTGCTGAGGCGGTCAAGGAGAATGCCGCAGTCTCGTTGATGGTGACGTCACTTATTGGGGCGAGTGTTGGGTTGCGATTGGTGTCGGTGATGTTCCAGGTGATGGTTTCGCTGGCGGTGTTGCCGGTTTGGTCGTCGACGGTGATGGTGGTGGTGTACGGAGATCCGGCGCCGGCGGTTGCGGTGACGGTGCCGCTGATGAGGCCGGTGGTGGGGTTGATGGTGAGTCCGGTGGGGAGGTTGGTCGCGCTCCACAGGAGGGTGTCGGTCGGAATGTCGGCGTCGGTGGCCGATGGAGCGACGGTCACTGTGCCGCTTTCAGCTGAGGTTTGGTTTCCGATCGGTGCGAGGACCGGGGTGGCGGCGACTTCGTTGACGGTGATCGTGAAGGTGGCGCTGTCGGAGAGGGCGGGGGTGCCGTCGTCGGTGGCGGTGATCGTGATGGTGTACGTGCCGGGGCCTTGGGTTTCGGTTGGGGTCCAGCTAAAGGCGCCGGTGGTTGGTGCGAGCGTCGCGCCGGCGGGGAGCCCGGTCGCTGTGAA
>CALBVK010000379.1 GCA_937969345.1 uncultured Acidimicrobiales bacterium | reverse complement strand
GGTTGGGCAGCTACGCGACGCTGTCTTGGATCAGCTACGTCTTCGGGCTGAGATCAGCTCGAGGGTCTGACCCCGGAGTTGATCGATAGCGGCTGCGGGAGCTGGCTCGATCAGGTAGAGGGTCTGACCCCGGAGTTGATCGATAGCGGCTGCGGGAGCTGGCCTCGATCAGGTAGAGGGTCTGACCCCGGAGTTGATCGGTGGGGGTTAGGTGAAGTCGGAGAGTTTGGTGTTCGCGCCGCAGAGGACAACACCGATACGTTCGTCTGGATCAGCTTCGTAGGCTCCAGTTCGGAGTGCAGCGATCGTCGTTGCAACCGCTGGCTCGACCACGATCCGCAAACGATCCCACAACAACTGTCGGGCATCGAGCACCGCAGCATCGGGAACAAGCGCACTCGGTGCGTCAACGGACGACAAGGCCGACCATGCGAGGGCACCGATCTGTGTTGCACCAAGTGCATCGGCCGTTACGCCAGACACCACAACATCGGTTGGCGCACCTGCTTGCTTGGCCGCCGCGTATGCATTGGTGGTGTCGCCTTCACACACGACGATTCGGGTCCACTCGCCCACAGCACACGCAGCCCCGCCGGAAAGACCGCCACCGCCGCAGGCGAGGAGCATCGTGTCCAACCCTTCGACCTGCTCAACAAACTCGAGCGCCGTGGTACCAGCCCCGGCCATCACGTCAGGATGGTCATATGCATGGATCGCTGTCGCCCCCGACTCACGCTGAAAATCCTGGCTGGCAATGAGCGACTCGCCGTAGACCGCTCCCACCTGATGCACCGTGGCGTTATAGGAACGCAGCCGCTCTACCTTGGCCGGTGAAGAAATCGTCGGCACAAAGATGTTCGCCGGGATACCTCGCTGCCCGGCAGCCCAGGCCACCGCAGCACCATGGTTACCACCCGACGCGGCGACGACGCCCGCTGCTCCCACTGCGTTACGAACCAGAAAGTGGCTTGCGCCGCGAGCCTTGAACGTCCCTGAGTGCTGCAGGTACTCAAGCTTGAGTTGAATAGCGACACCATCGGGAAGCCCCAACGTCGTTCGCTCAACAGCGATGACCGGAGTCCTGCGAACCAGGTCATTGAGGCGACCGTATGCCTCAATGACCTCGTCGCTGGAGGGGACCTTGGAGGAGATTTGGTTAGCCCTTGACCGAGCCGGCCAACAGACCCCGAACAAAGAATCGTTGCAGGCTGAAGAACACGACGAGTGGCACGAATGCCTGAACAAACGCCGCAGACGTCAACAGGTGATCGGTGTTATCGAAGTCGCCTGCAAGGTTCGCGATTCGAACCGTCGTGGGAGCCGATGACGCACCCTGCAACATGGTGTTGGCAATGAGGTAATCGTTCCATGTCCACAAGAACTGGAAGATCGCAAACGATGCCAACGCGGGGATCGACAGTGGCAGGACCAAACGCCAGAAGATACCGAAATGATTTGCTCCGTCGATTCGTGCCGACTCGAACAACTCCCCTGGCAACTGAGAGATGTAGTTGTGCAACAGGAAGATCGCAAACGGCATGGCGAAGCCGGTGTGCGTGAGCCAAACCGATGCTGGGGAGCTCGCCAGGTTGTTCAGCGGCAACAACGTCATCGTCTTATCCGAGAATGGGATCGTCAGATGAGCGCCACCGAAAGGATCGCCATCTCCATAAAGCTGCAACAGCGGGATCAGCGCCACCTGCAGTGGAATGGCGAGCAGAGACACCGTGGCGATGAACAGCCACTTGCGCCCGGGAAAGTCGATCCAGGCAAACCCGTACGCCGCGAACGCTGCGAACGCGATCGGGATAATCGTCGCCGGCACCGAGATTGCAAGGCTGGTAACGAGAGAATCGGACAAGTCCGACGTTGCTCCAGCGCCGAGCACGGTCTGGTAGTTCTCGAGGGTGCCCTCTCGCTCGGACAGAATGTTCCAAAACGCGTCGTTTCGCTGGGCATCGCGATTTCGGAACGAGTTCGCAAAGAGGCCAAGGCTAGGAACGGTCCAGACAGCCACGATGGCCCACAAGACCCACGTCGGGATGTCGGTAAGACGCTGGTAGAGCCGGTCGCCGAAGGACTCACCTGAACGGGTAATCGCAGCCATTACAGGGCCTCCTTCTGCATGTTGTAGATGTTGTAGACCATCACCGGAAGCACCACCAGGAACATCACGATCGCGATCGCCGCGCCAAGCCCGGTATCACCGATCTGGAACGACTCGTTGAACATCTGGTTCGCCAGCACGTTGTTTCCGAAGCGACCACCGAGGCCAGCCACCGCAACGATGTCGTACACCTTGGTGACCTGCACGATCATCGTCGTCACCACCACACCAACCGTTGGGAAGATGCTCGGCAACGTGACGCTGAAGAAGGTCTGCGACTCGCTCGCTCCGTCGACACGAGCGGCCTCGATGAACTCCTGAGGGACGGCCTTGATCGCCGCCGAGAAGATCACCATGGCAAAGCCGGTTTGCATCCAGATCAAGATGATCATGAGAAATACGTTGTTGAACGGACGCTCGGTGAGGAACTGGATCGTCTCTGGCACCAACTCGCCTTGCGCGTCCCGCCCGAAACCACCGAGGCGAGGACCAGCGAAGCGGTAGAGCAGCCAACCCGAGACGACCAAGAGAATGGACATTCCGGTGAATGGCCTGTCGGTCTGCAGTCGCTCGACGATCTTCCACAACGCCCAAGCAGTAACGAGCGCCAGCACGATCATGATCAGGATTCGGGGAAGACCAGAGTTACTTAGCCTTCCAAGCCCGACCCACACAGCGTTGAGTACGCCCGTCTGGTTTTTTCGGATATCTCGAGCCTGGTACTGCAGACGCCACACGATCGACGCACCGACGAACGAAATAGCCATCGGCATGAAGATCAAGCTCTTGGCCAGGTTCTGCCCCCAGGTCGCTCTATCGGCAAGCACGGCGACCGCAAGCCCGAGCACCGATGCGACCGTAACCACCGTGATGACCCACCACAGGTTGTTGAAAAACGTTCCCCGCAAAACCGACAGCACGGCAAAGGAGAAGAGGAACGCAGCACCGAGCAGCGCTCCGGTCGACGTTGGACCGTTGTCGAATGAACGCTCGCCGTTGCGCCGGATTCCCGAGACCGTGGCCACAATGATGGCGAGCAGCGCAAGGATGACTGCGGCAAAGAACAACCGTGACGTGAAGATGTCCGCCCAATTCGAGACGTCGGCGGAATCGCTCGCGGTAAAGAGCGACACGTAGTTGTCGAGGCCAACATTGGCCTCGGAGTTGCGATCCTTGAACGACAGAACCGCGGTTCGAATCGCTGGCACAATCAGCGCAATAAACAAGAAACCAAGCGCCGGAACCAAGAACACCACTGCTCGAGCTCGGCTGTCGAAACGAGCGAGCTCTCTCGGTGATGGTGCATGTTGCCAAGCAAAGCCCATCATGATCAACGCGAGCGGAACAACCGTCGAGATGTAGGGAACATCGACGACTTGCTCGAACGGCGATAAGACCCAGCCGCCGATGGCCCAGCCAATTCCGGCACCGAGTAGCGCCCCTCGTTCGATTCGGCCCGAGCGAGCGCCGAGGCCCGCACCGATTGCGCCAACGATGAGCGTGGCGAGCAGGATCGATACCCACTGTGGGTCAGGTCGTTGGAGAATTTTTGTGTTCGGGGCAATCAATACGCCTGCGGCTGCACCGACGACGCCACCAACAGCGATGCGGGCAATGTGGTTCGGCAGTGATTTGACGGCGAATCCGCCAAGGCCGAAGAGCAGAGCACCAAACAATGGCCACTCGAGGTGCCCAAGGAACCCAACACCAGCGGCGTCGGGAAGGAGCAGTGGGTCAATACCGGCATTGGAGAGCACCGGATCGATGTCGGCGAGGAGGGGGCCGACGGATCGGTTGCCTCGCAGGAGGCCGAAGAATGCAGCGCCCATGACAGCGCCGACGAGTCCGGAGAAGAAGCTCCACTTGCGGGCGGCTTGGGATACGAAGAGGTTGAGCACCACCCAGAGCCCAATACACACGACCACCGATATCAGAACGGTGCCGAGCATTTCGAGCACTCGCTCCATGCGAGCGCCGCCGAAGAATTCGCCGAGCGTGACGCCGCCCGAGACGAAGGTGAGAAAGGTTAAAAGGGCGATCGCGCCAGTCAGGATCGCCGCCTTGATGGGCCGCTCCGAATAGAGCCGGACGAGGCTGTATAGCCCTGCCACCACGAGCCCGCAGAGGGTCGCAACCCCCAAGATAAATGTCATCAAATCCCCCCGAATTATTTGCAGATGAGGTGTCAGGGGCCCGTAGTCCCCTGACACCTCAGCACGTCAATTTCCGCTTACTCACCGGCTATGCCAGTGGCGAGCGGGAACGAGATCAGCCTGCTGGCCAGCTCGCGTCGATCGCCGCGGTGGCGTCTGCGACTGACTTGTCGCCGTTCACCATTGCGGTTCCTTCGCTCCAGAACGTGCCAGCGCCAACATCGGCAGGCATGAGGTCAGATCCGTCGAAGCGGAAGATCTCAGCGTTCTGCATAATGCCGATGAAGGATGCCTCGAGAGGAGCCCACAGCGAGGTGTCAACGTTGCGGTTAGCGGTGTTGAAACCGGAGAGGATCACTGATGGATCTTCAGCGTCACCGGCCTGGAGAGCCTGCTGGTTTGCCTGGCGTGCGTTGGCGTATTCGGCGGAACCGAAGTACTCCATGACCTGCCATACCTCTGGACGGTCTTCGAATGCACCAGCGAGCGTGCCAGAGCCAAGAACTGGCTTGGCGTCGGTGTTTGATGGGAAGTAGAAGACGTCGACTGCGCCTTCGCTGCCGTCAGCGGCTGGAGTTCCTTCTGGGAAGAAGGACGAGAAGAACGATGCCTGACGATGCATCATGCAGTCACCATTGACGAGAGGCTCGCCGTTTGCCTGGAAGGCGGTGGTTGCGATGGTGCCGCCGGCGGCGAATACTGCGCCGTCCTTGTTCCACTGCTCGAGAACAGCCTCGATCGCTGCGGTTACCTCTGGGCTCGTGAAGTCAAGATCACCAGTGGTCCATGCGTCGTAGTTCTCTGGGGTAGTGGTACGAAGCATCATGTCTTCGACCCAGTCGGTGAATGCCCAACCGGTTGCCTGTCCAGATTCGATACCGATGCACCATGGGGTGTTTCCATCAGCGATCATCTGGTCGGCGAGCGCCCAAAGATCGTCGAGGGTCTCTGGAATTTCGTAGCCGGCTGCTTCGAAGCGAGCTGGCTGGTACCAAACGAGCGACTTGAGGTCGTTCTTGTTTGGGATGCCGAACTGGGTGCCGTCAACGTTGCCGAAGCCCATTGCGCCTTCGGACCAGTTTGGGCTGACCGCGTCGACAACCTCAGCTGGGACCTCAAGAACACTGCCTGCGCGAGCGAAGTCAGCGAGCTTGCCTGGCTGCGGGAAGATCGAGATGTCAGGGTTCGAACCGGCTTCGAGCTGGATGTTGATGTCCGCTTCCCAGTTTGCCGATCCCTTGTACACGATCGTGATTCCGTTGGCGTTACCGAATTCTTCGAGCGCTGCGTTCAGTGCGCCTGCTTCAGACTCGGAACGTTCTGGACCGGAGACCGTAACGACCTTTGGGCCTTCAGCCTGGCCGGAGTTCTCGGCTGCTGCTGCTTCTGCAGCTGCTGCTGCCTCTTGAGCTGCTGCGGCGTCGGCCTCGGCTGCCGCTTGGGCCTCCTGAGCGTCTTGCAGTGCCGCTTGAGCTGCATCGAGTGCGTCGCTGTCACCACTATCTACTGCGTCTTCGACTACTGCTGCTGTGTCTGAACCGCATGCTGCGGCTACGAGTGACACGGCGAACAGAGCTGCGAGCAGCTTCATCCACTTATTCATTACAGGGTCCCCTCCT
>CALBVK010000378.1 GCA_937969345.1 uncultured Acidimicrobiales bacterium | reverse complement strand
GGCAGCCACCTGCCGACTTCGGGTAGGCCGAGAATCACGGGCGGTTCGATCACGAGTGACCACACCAGGATGCCCGCGACGGCCATTGGCGTGTTGGGAACGAGCGCCCCGACGAACACGCCGATGATCGAAAGCAGCGGCGCGGCCATGACGACACCGATGAGCGCTCGAACCGCTTGTGGGTCGGCGACGTCGAAGCTCGAATCCTTCACTGCGAACGCAACCGAGCAGGTGATGACGGCCGTGAGCACCCCGAGCAGCCCGTAGACGACACCGACGGCTCCCTGGACGAGCGCTTTGCTCCAGAGCCAACGTGAGCGGTTGGTGTCGCTGAGAAGCCGCTGTTCGATAAACCCGTACCGTCGGTCGGTACTTGCCGAATATGCGCCCGCAAGCAAGGAGAATATGAGCACGGGGACGGTGGCAGCATGTAATGCCAGCTGGATGGTGCCGTCGGATTCGAGGTCGTCGATGACGGCGAGATTGGCGCTGCAGAATACGACAGCCATCACGATCGAGCCGACGAGTAGGAGCCTGGCGACCGGCGTGGCGATAGCGAGCGATGCTTCGGTCCGAAGGCTTCGGCGGCGAAGTGTCCCGGTTGGGATCGCGCTGCTCATGAGGCACCTCCGGTGAGGAGAAGGTCCTCGATCGATGTCGCCGACGCATTGCGCAGCAATTCGTCGACCGGTCCAGCCGCCACGAGCATTCCGTTGTCGATGATCACCAGGTCATCCACGATCGTGCCGAGCTCGGCGAGTTGGTGTGTTGAGACAAACACGGCGGATCCGGCGTCCGCACGAGCTCGCAACAGTGTCCGTAGCCAGCGGATGCCTGCGGGGTCGAGGCCGTTTGAAGGCTCGTCGAGTAGCAGGAGTGGGGCGTCGACGAGAAGTGCCGCTGCGAGACCGAGCCGCCGCATCATTCCAGTCGAGTAGGTGCGCACACGGTCGTCGGCTGCGCTGGTCAGGTCGACCTGGTCGAGGAGCTCGTCGACGCGTCCGATGTCCACCCCTGACGCTGTGGCGATGAGGCTCAGGTGTCGGCGGCCGGTGAGTCCGGGGTGGGCGCCCAGTCGGTCGATCTGTGCGCCGATTGCGCGGCGTGGTTCGACATGGTGCGTGAGTGGCCGGCCGTCGATGAGCACCGAACCAGACGTGGGTTGTGTCAGGCCAAGAATCATTCGGAGGGTCGTGGTCTTGCCGGCGCCGTTACCGCCGACGAACCCGGTCACCGACCCTCGGTCGACGGCGAACGAAAGTGCGTCGACGGCGCAGTTCGGGCCGAAGTGTTTCGACAGATTGATCGCCTCAAGAGCGGGAGTGGGCCGTGCGCTCATGTTGGTTCGCCACTGCTGTGCTTGGAGCGAGCGCCTCGGATGACGATGGCGAGGCCGCCGAGTAATAGGTGTCCGACGCCGAGGGCGACGATTGTCAGTGAGGCGAAGTGCATGCCGATTGCGGCGGCGAATGCTCCACCGATGAGGACGGCCATCGCGAGGTGTTCACCGACGTTCCGGGAGGTGGGTGGTGGAGCCTTGGGAGAGTTATCGAACATCATGTTCGGTACTGTAGGAACCATCGATTACCCGCAACAGAGACAATTCCCCGGATCTGTTCGTTACCGAACAGATCGGCAATATTGTCCAGTGTCAGGCAGGCCATGGACCCACGAGTCGCACGAACGAGAGAATCGCTGAACGAGGCGATCCTCGATCAGATTCAGCGCAAGCGGTGGGAGAAGATCACCGTGCAGGACCTCCTCGATGCCACAGGAGTAAGCCGGTCGACGTTCTATGCGCACTACGACAACAAACTCGCGGTGCTCACCGACAACATCCCGTCGGTCGCTGGAACGATACGAATCGATGCGGAGTCTGGGTTGGTGGATCTGCGAGCCCTGTTCGCCCACGTTGACGAGATGGCGCCGGTGCTACACCCGTTGTTGTCCCAGCCGGTATTGCGAGAGATGACCGACGAGTTCGAGCGACAATTCGCCGTCGGTTTCGCCGAACGTGTGGAGGACACCCAGTCGTGGCTTCCCGGCTTCCTCGCCGGCGCGCTGATCTCGACGATCCGACTGTACGCCGCCGACCGTGCTCGACGGCCCTCCGATGAGGTCGCAGACGAGGTCGCCGAGTACATCAATTCGCTGCTCGGGTCCCGGTAACCGAACTTAGGGACGCGCGGTTGCGTAGCGATCGACGCCAGCAAGCCAGCTCCGGCGCAGCAGACCCGAGGGTCCGCGGATGATCGTCCAATAGGCAGCGAACTTGGGTTTGCTCGCCGGGTCGGTGACCGAAACGATCGTCTCGGTCTCAAGTCGGGTGCGGTCGCCTTCGCTGAATGCTTCGAACCGGGCGACGGTCTTTGCATTCCCTGGGGTAGTGAACGCCAGGAAGTCGTCGGCGCTCTCGAAGTCGAGTGGACCGTTGTGTGCCGGTGACCAGAACTTGCCGGCGGCGCCGAAGATGAGCTGTGCATGTCCATCGATCGGCTCCGCCTGTTCTCGCAACATGACGAAGCCTTCGTCGCTGAAGAGCTTGAGCGCAGCGCGACTTCCGCCCGGTGTGACGGTGCGCTGACGGCGCAGTTGCGCCGGAAGTGATCGCAGAACGAACAGTGGTTTCAGAAGCCGGATCTGATCTGCAGGGAGGCCGAGAAACGCCGGCCAAACGACGTCGATCGGAGCATCGATGGTTCGCGAATGGAGCTCCTGAAATGGAGCGTCGGGCAGGAGAGAACGGAGGTCGACGCCGCCGCCTGTCGAAGGGTCCATGCGTCGACTCTATGCGTGTCGAGGCAGCTTCAGTCTGAGACCCAGTTGCCGTGGAAGCCGTGAGGGACCCGCTGAGGCAGCTCGATCGTGGCGACGGGGTCGCCGGCGATATCGGTGGCGTCGAGGAGAACCAGGTCGGTCGCGTTGCGCTCGGCGTCAAACACGAGAACCATCAG
>CALBVK010000377.1 GCA_937969345.1 uncultured Acidimicrobiales bacterium | reverse complement strand
GTGCAGCGCGGCTGCTTCGGCTGCAGCGGTGTGCCCAGCCGCTGCTCCAGCGAGTGCGGCAGCATCGGCCGCGGTTCCTGCTCGTGCGTCGTCTATTGCGGCCATACCGACGTGGCTCACGCCGATCGCCAAAGCAGCCGTAACCGCTAGTGCGCTAAGCCATAGGAAAATCCCAGACACCGTCTTCCCTCGTTTCAATCGATGAAGTTCGGGGGAAGCGCGATGTCATCGTAGAAGACAGGAGCTCCTCGCTAGAACTCGGGCTTAGCGAGCGATCGTAACGGTGATCGTCTCTGACGAGTACCTGCCGGAGTCGTCACGAGTTCGGACTCGCACTTGGTAGTCACCGTCATCGAGTGAGGGGCTTGACCAGTCCCAGTTCGTCCCCGGTCGATTTGGGTTGGACAACGTGGCGTTCATCCACTGAGCAGATCCATACGTTCCATCTGCCCGCAGGTACGTCCGGTCGGCGAGACGGAAGACGCGGACCTGAACCAGGTCGACACTGGCGTCGTCAATCGCTCGTCCGGTGAGGAACAACCGATCGCCTTGGATCGTCGCTCCGTCCACGGGGCTGATCAGGCCAACCACGGGCAGCGTGTCGCTCGGCGTGTACCAATAGTTGGCGTTGGCCTTACTCGACGTGGATGCACGTTGCTGTTCAGTGTCGATTGCCACGGCATACATCTGGTATCGAGCTTCGGTCGGAGCGTCGAATGCGAAGGACCAGGTGGTGCGGTCCGAGCCCGGATCGTCGACAGACGCAGCATGTGCAACGGGGACCGATGACAGTGAGCCGTCGGGTGCGAGCCAGCGGTTCAACGCTCGGTTGCGGACAAAGACGTCGACGGCGACAACCCCGCCATCATCGGTCGCACTTCCGGTGATCGACACGAGCTGTGGCGACTCGTACACGGTGCGACGATCGATCTTGGTGGTTGGGGCAGCGTCTCCGATCGGGCCAACCTCGAGGGTCCGTCGGATGGTTGTCTTCAGCTGAAGCGTGTCGATCGCTCGGACTTCGAGGGTATACATGCCTGGTGGAAGGTTTGGGCTGCTGTACGTCGGCGTTGCGTTGAGGGCTCCCTCGACCACACCAAGGGTCACCCATGTTCCATTCGCACCGAATGAGTTGTCGGGACGGGTTCCCTCGCTAGTGAGTTGTTTGCGAATCCGCACCTGGACCAATTCGATTCCTCGATCATCGGAGATCGAGGGGTCGACGCGTAGACGCCCGTTCGATGCAACCTCAATGATGCTGTCGCCGTCGAGAAGGATCTGTGGTGGCAGGTCGTTCTCGGCAACCGTGACCCCCCGGTATTGAAATTTGGCGTCGTCCTGGCCTGCGGTGTCGATGACATCAACCTCGATACGGAAGATGCCGTCCCGAGGCAAGACGAACTCATGTGACCATGTCGTTGCGGGCGCATCGATAGCCGCAAGCTGAGCGTTGACGCTGAAGCTCTGCGTGCGAAGCGATCCGTCCGCCTGAAGGTATTCGTTGGTCTCCGGGTCGCGAACAGCCACGGTGACCGTGCGTACGCCCCGGTCGTCGGTTGCGCTTCCCGTGACCGTGACACGCCGGCCGTCATCGATAGACGTGGAGGCGATCGAAATACTTGGACGCTCGTCTCCGGCGGCACGAACTTCGAGGTCGACGTACGCAGCGGTGCGATCCTTGCGCCCATCGGTGGTGAAGGTCTTTGCTTGCACCCGATACGTTCCTGGTTCCTCGATCCGGACCGACCGCTGCCAGGCAACGTCGGTTCCGCCTGCGGCGTCAAGCGTTGCGTTGAGACCCACCCATGGCCCCAGAGAACCGTCGGTCTGAAGGTATTGCTTCGAGTTGACCTCGAAAATCGCCAGCTGCACACGCTGTACGCCTGCGTCATCATCGGTAGCTCGGCCGGAGAGCACCAAAGACCCGGCGTCGACGCCCTCGCCATTGAAGTGCGAGGTGATCGAGGTGGATAGGCCGTTGGCAGGTGGCGTGTCTCGAGTGATGTCGAAGAAGCCGTGGCGACCAATGTCCTTTCCGCCGAGGGTGTCACCGTCTTGGCCAACGAGAAGGCCGCGTGGGACGACAACCAGCGATTCAACACCGATCTCCGCATCTGCGCCGGGGTTCCAGTTGAGCGACTTCCCAGTAACTGGGTCGAGCGCCCCGATCTGTTGACGCGCTACCACCTGGTTACCGAGCTGTGCGGCGCCTTGACCAGCAGCGCCGGCGCCGTAGTTGATGTTGGGGTCGCCGGGAAACGGGTTCGGCGAGCCGGGGGCTTCTTGGAACTGGAAGTGTCCGCCGACAAACACGGCACGATCGGAGATCCCGACGCCGAACATCGAGTCGAAGTGGCGCGAGATCCATGTCGGTTCGACCCCGGCGTTTCCGGCAACTGGAAAGCGTGCTGCTGCGTCTCGGGCTTGCAATGGACGGTCACCGCCAGAACTAACGATGACGAAATAGCTTCCGTCTGGAGAGACGGCCATGTCGGTGATGGCAAGTTCTCCACCGGCATCGGTGGTGTTGGTCTTGAAGAAGTCGGTCCGCCATGGCAACAAGCTGGGTGCGTTCACGGGAGCTGTCTGAATGATCGCAGCCCCGACACGGCTCTCGCCTCCGACGGTCAGGCCGTTATGTGCAATGACCAATTTGCTCCCGGCAAACGCCAAGCTCTTGACCGAAAGGTCACCACCGCGTCCTGCGGCTTCTCGAATAGGAAAGTCGAAGTTTGTATCGAGCGAACCGTCGCTGAGCGCAAACGCGGCGATCGTGTGGCGAGTAGAGGAAACACCCTTGGACTTCACGGAAGTGAACGGACCGCCGACATACACCCGGTCGTTTCGAACAGCGAGCGCCGTGACTTTGGCGCCTGCTTCGGCCCGGAACGTTTGATCGCGGTCTCCGTTTGCATCGATGCGAGCGAGCTTGCGTTGCGCCGCGCCGTCGATCGAGTTGAACTTTCCGCCAACGATCACACCACCGTTGCCGTCGGGCTCCACAGCCTGAACTTCACGATCGAAGACCGGGGCGTACGAACGATCGAGCGCGCCACTGTCAATGTCGTACGCAGCAAAATAGGCCTGATCTCGCAGCGTGCCATCGGTGTCGCGTACCTGCTCGAACGCCCCCACCACGATCACGCGATTGCCAACGACCGTCTGATCGGTGACGGTGCCGCCGATAAAGCGTGGCGTGTCGGTACGCGGAGAGATGGGCAAGCCCGTTCCCGGCTCGAGGGCATCGACCACGTTCGCCGTGGACCCGGCCGCGCCGAGAGCCAGGACCATCGATGCCAATGCGGTGATAACGAGAATGCTGATCCGCCGAAGCGCACCAACGGAAAGGACGGAGAAACGAGCCACGTTCTATGGTCCAATGCGCAGCCGAAACCACGCATGAGCCGTACAGCTCTGCTCGCCTGAATCGTGTAGGCCCTCGCTCGCTACACGACGGCTACGACGACCTACTCCTCTTCGGAGACGGCCGGATCGTCATTCCCGCCGGCTTCGGCGTCGGCGCTTGCTTCGGTCGGAATGCCGTCTTCGTCGGCGTCATCATCTGCTTCGCTTGCAAGGACACGAGCCACGGCGGCCACGTGGTGACCCTCGTTGACGTTCATGACTCGAACACCGGACGCATCGCGACCTTGGGTCGAGATGTCGTTAACCGCGGTACGGATCAGTGTTCCACCATCACCAATGAGCATGATCTCCTCGCCTTCGGCGACCATGAACGCTGCGACAACCTGGCCCTTCTTCTCGTTCACGCGAATGCCGCGAACACCAAGACCACCTCGACCCTTGACCGGGTACTGATCGATTTCGGACTGCTTGCCATAGCCCTCTGAGGTAATGATCAGCAGTTTGGTGTCGGCCTGTTCCCGGGCGCAGGCAACGAGCTCGTCGCCCTCGCGGAACTTCATGCCTCGTACACCGGCTGCAGTACGGCCCATGGGGCGCACTGCATCTTCGTCGAAACGAATCGTCTGACCGTTCTGCGAAACCAAGAAGACGTCCTGGCCTTCGTTCAGCGGAATCACGTCCATGAGCTCATCATCTTCGTTGAGCTTGATTGCGATCAGACCGGCCTTGAGGTTGCTGTCATAGGCGTTGAACAACGTCTTCTTGACGCGACCGAGCTTGGTAGCAAAGAACAAGTAGCGGTTCGTCTCGTAGTCGCGCGTATCGATGATCGCCTGGATCTTCTCCTCGGGCTGCAACTGCAAGAGGTTCACGATCGCGGTGCCGCGGGCGGTTCGACTCGTCATTGGAATCTGATGCGCCTTTAGGCGGTACACCTTGCCCCGGTTGCTGAAAAACAGCAGGTAGGCGTGTGCGGTTGTGTGAATCATGTTGACGACATAGTCGTCGTCTTTCAGATTCGCACCAGCAACACCACGGCCGCCACGGCTTTGAATCCTGAACTCATCGATCGACATGGTCTTGACGTATCCGCCAGCCGACATCGTGAACACGAGGTCCTCGTCGTCGATGAGATCTTCAATGTCGATCTCGCCGGGGTCGTGCATGAGCTCAGAGCGGCGCTCGTCGGCAACCTCGTCCTTGACCTCGTTGAGTTGCTCCTTCATGACCTCGTAGAGGCGGGCTTCGTCATTGAGGATTCGCTCGAGTTCGGTGATCTCCTCGCGAAGTTTCTCCATCTCGGCGTCGAGATCGGCGCGGCCCAATCGCGTCAGACGACTCAGCGGCATATCGAGAATATGGTTCGCCTGGATCTCGGAGAACTCAAATGGCTTGGCCATAAGCGCGTCTCGCGCTGCTGCCTTGTCCTCGGACGCTCGAATCGCAGCGATGATTTCATCGATGAGGTCGAGGGCTTTGAGCAGACCTTCGACAATGTGGGCACGAGCGAGCTTTTTGTCGAGCCGGAATTGCGAACGACGGGTAATGACCTCGACCTGGTGCTTGATGTAGGGAACCAGCAGCTCACGAAGGTTGAGCGTGCGAGGCACACCATCGACGAGCGCTACCGCGTTCATCGAGAACGATGTCTGCAGCGGTGTGCGCTTGTAAAGGTTGTTGAGAACAACCAGGGCTGGCGCATCCCGCTTCAGCTTGATCTCGATACGGGTCTCGCCCTTCGACGAGAAATCGTTGATGTCGGAGATGCCGTCGAGCTCCTTGGCGACAAGAAGCTCTTTGATCTTGGCGAACACCGAATTCGGGCTCACCTGATAGGGCAATTCGGTAACGACGATCGTGTCGTTCGTCTTGCCTTCGACGATCTCGGCTCGGGCACGCATCTTGATGCTGCCCTTGCCCGTGCGGTATGCGTCGGCAATGCCGGAACGACCCATGATCAGGCCACCGGTTGGAAAATCGGGGCCCTTCACGAAGGCCATGAGGTCGCCGGGATCTGCGTCGGGGTTGTCGATGAGATGCAACGTGGCATCGATGACCTCGCCAAGGTTGTGCGGGGGAATGCTCGTCGCCATACCGACAGCAATGCCTTGGCCACCGTTGACGAGCAGGTTCGGGAAACGAGCGGGCAGGACTTCGGGCTCGGAGAACTCACCGGAGTAGTTGTCGAGGAAGTCGACGGTGTTCTCGTCGATGTCGGCCAAGAGGCGCAACGCCAACGGGTCGAGACGACACTCGGTGTATCGGGCTGCAGCGGGTGAATCGTCTGGGGTGTAGCCAAAGTTGCCCTGTGGCTCGATGAGGCGATGACGCAGCGAAAAGTCCTGGGCCATGCGCACGAGCGAGTCGTAGATGGCCGAGTCGCCGTGCGGGTGGTACTTACCCATGACCTCGCCGGTGACACGCGCGGATTTCATCGTGGGGCGATCCGGGTTCGCGTTGAGTTCATTCATTGCCCACAAGATGCGGCGATGAACGGGCTTCAACCCGTCGCGCACATCGGGAAGCGCACGAGACACGATGACCGACATTGCGTAGTCGAGGAAGGATCGCTCCATCTCCTCTTGAATGTCGATTGGTTCGATGGCGAACTGGGCGCCATCTCCGGAGTCGGTGATGTCAGACATACGTATCTCCTAAATGTCCAAGAAGCGAACGTCTTTAGCGTTCGTCTGGATGAAGTGCTTACGACGGGCGACGTCCTCGCCCATGAGGGTGCTGAAGACCTCGTCGGCCATTGCGGCCTGGTCGACCGATACCTGCAACAACGTGCGGTCGCCGGGGTTCATGGTCGTCTCGGCGAGTTCCAGCCACTGCATCTCGCCTAGACCCTTCAGGCGCTGGAAGTCCTTCTTGTGATTGGGATGGTCTTCGAGCCATGCATCCTTTTCACGATCGTCCTTGAGGTACACCTTGCTCTTGCCCTGCGTGGTCGAATACAGCGGCGGCTGCGCAATGTAGATGTGTTGGTTTTCGACGAGCTCGCGCATCTGCCGGAAGAAGAACGTGAGTAGCAACGTACGAATGTGGCTGCCATCGACATCGGCGTCAGCCAGGAGAATGATCTTGTGGTAACGGATCTTGTCGATATCGAACTCGTCGCCAATGCCTGCACCGATTGCTTGGATAAGCGTTTGCACTTCGAGGTTCTTCAACATGCGATCGAGGCGTGCGCGCTCGACGTTGAGGATCTTGCCTCGGATCGGGAGGATCGCCATGGTGCGTGGGTCGCGTGCCTGAATGGCCGAGCCGCCAGCGGAGTCGCCCTCCACAATGAACAATTCGCGTTCGCGAGGGTCCTTGCTGGAGCAGTCCTTGAGCTTCTCGGGCATGCCTGCGCCATCGAGCGCCGTCTTGTTGCGGATGGTGTCGCGAGCTGCTCGTGCGGCTTCACGAGCCCTCTGGGCAGCGATTGACTTGTTGATGACGAGCTTGGCTTCGGCCGGGTTCTCTTCGAGCCATTCGGCGAGCTTCTCGTTCGTTGCCTTTTCGACCATGGAGCGCACCGACACATTGCCGAGCTTGTCTTTGGTCTGGCCTTCGAACTGAGGATCTTGCAGACGAACCGAGATGATCGCGGTCAGACCCTCGCGCACATCGTCACCGGAGAGATCCTCGGTGTCTTTGAGCAGGTTCTTATCCTTGCCGTACTTGTTGACCGTACGGGTGAGCGCCGAGCGGAAACCGGTCTCGTGCATACCGCCGCCACCGGTGGTGATGCCGTTCGCGAAGCTGTGGAGGCCGTCGGCGTTGAAGCCGGTATTCCACTGGAACGCGATCTCGACTTCCTGGGTCTCCTCGGCAACTTCGTAGTAGCCGACCTTGGCGAACAGGGCTTCCTTCGACTGGTTGACGTGACGGACAAAGTCCTTGATGCCCCCCTCATAGTGGAACTCGATCCACCCGTCTTCGTTGGCATCCTCGTGGACTTCTGCGCGACGCTCATCACGGAAGCGGATCTTGAGTCCTCGGTTGAGGAACGCCATCATCTGGAACCGGTCGAGCAAGGTCTGTGCTCGGAATTCGGTCTCTTCGAAGATTGTGTCGTCTGGCCAGAACCGAACGGTCGTGCCGGTAAAGCCATCGGGTGATTCACCGCGGACTTCGAGCTTGGTTTGCACGGTGCCGCCGTCGGCGAAGTCCATGTAGTGGTGCTTGCCTTCACGGTCGATTTGAACTTCGACCTTCTTGCTCAGCGCGTTCACCACGGAGATTCCGACGCCGTGGAGGCCACCGGACACCTTGTATCCGCCGCCGCCGAACTTGCCGCCGGCGTGAAGGACCGTCATAACAACCTCAGCCGCCGACATGCCCTCGTATTTGGGATGCTCGCCGGTCGGGATTCCGCGACCGTCGTCGCGCACCTCGACCGAATCGTCGGTGTGGACGATGACCTCGATGGCCGAGCAATGCCCCGCCATTGCCTCGTCGACCGAGTTGTCCACGACCTCATAGACGAGATGATGCAGGCCCTGCGGGCCGGTAGAACCAATGTACATACCAGGGCGCTTGCGCACGGCCTCGAGGCCTTCGAGAACCGTGATGTTCTCGGCGCCGTAGTTCGATTCCTCGCCCGATTCGGTATCCGACATGTGTGACCTTTCACTGCTGACAGACATGCGTGCGTACGGGAATGCATGCCCGGTCGAATCCGGCGAAGAAGCACCGCTCACAGCGATGCTCGAAGGCAAAATTACGACAATGTAATTGTACCACCGAGCAGTGACAGGGACTGGGCACTGAACGCATTCCTACGGGCAACCTCACTCCACGAAATTGCGTTGAAAAATCAGGCCTTCCGAGCGGTTGGCCCGATGTGGTTCAACGGGCGATAACTACCGAGATCTCGGTGATCTCCAGGGTGTCTGCCATCGTCGATATTCGGCGCAAAAGTTCTTCGCTCATCCACTCCATCTCACTGGCCCACGCAGGGTCATCAACCTCGAGAACGAGCGTCCCACTCGTGATGCGCTGCGGCCGGGTGTGCTGGGCAATAACCTCACCAACGAGCCGTTCCCAGTCCGCAAAAACGGACTCGACGACATCGGCCTTTGGTGCGTTGAGATGCTTGAGCACCCGTTCGACGCCGGAGCCGACGGGCTGGGGGCCATCCCAGAAGCGACGGTAGTGGCGGGACCGAGGAACTTCCCACGGAGAATTCGGGCGAGACATCAGATCTCGATGCTCTCACGGCGCACGCCATCGAGTCGGATCGTTGCGTCAGCTACCGCACCCGGCGGCAAATCGATCGCGCTAGTGAGCAGCGTCTGTCCGCTCGGCAACGCAGCGACGAGCGCAGCCGACCGAACATCATCCAGCTCGGAGAACACATCGTCGAGTACGAGCAATGGGGCTACGCCGGTCGTCGAACGAACAAGCTCATGTCCGGCGAGACGAAGCGCGAGCGCAAGCGAACGCTGTTCGCCTTGAGATGCGTGTGTGCGGGCGGGCATGTCGTTGAGCAGGATCTCGATCTCGTCGCGATGGGGCCCAACAGTGGTCACCCCGCGCCGGACATCGTCGGTACGAGCCGCAATCAACGCCTCGCGAAGGCCGATCTCGTTCCACGGCGCCACATAACGAAGCTGCACGTCGTGGCTGCCACCAGCAACAGCTTTGAGTGCCTCGGTCACGAGCGGTGTCAGCCGTGCGACGGCGTCGGCGCGTAAGGCACCAAGCTGGTCACCGGCTTCGGCGAGTTTGGTATCCCAGACATCGAGGGTGAACCCAGCATCGTTGTCGAGCCGCCCATGGATGCCCTTCAAGAGCGCATTCCGTTGCTTCAGCACCTTGTCGACCTGCGCCCGGATGGTCTCGTTGCGGGGGTGAAGACCAACAACGACCTGATCGAGATAGGTCCGGCGCTCACCTGGGGATCCCTTGATCATCTCGAGGTCGTCGGGAGCGAAAACCGTCACCGACATCACACCGAGAAGGTCCTTGGTGCGCTGCACGCGTTGGCGATTCATTTGGATGCGAGCTCGACCCGTACGTGGCAACTCGGCTTCGAGCAAGAGTTCCCGTTGATCGCTGCGCAGTTGCGCCCGGGCGATTGCCTTGTCAGCGCCCCGACGAACCAACGCGTCGGTCGGCGCGCCGCGAAACGAACGCATCGTGGTAAGCCAGGCGATCGACTCGACGATATTGGTCTTCCCCGAGCCGTTCGGGCCAATGAGCGCGGTGACCCCGCGGGCAAATTCGAGGTCGATCGATCGATGTGAACGAAAGTCGGTCAGCCAGAGCCGCTCGAGTACTAGCGCTGAGGTCAAATCCTGCACGGGCCTACCGTATCGGGGTGGTCTGTCACCCGCGGGCTGTGCGACCAGATGGGCCTGAATCCCTGCTCAGGACACCCCTAAAACAGCCGATGACAACAGCATGGACCGTCAGGTGCGCTGGTTTCGGCGCGAGATCGCAATCGGCGTCACACGTCGACTTACCGCTGAGGCGTTTCTTGTCGGCGCGCTCGCGGTCGGTGGTTCGATCCTGGCTGGCTCAGCCCCGATCAGCGCGGCGGTCGCTGGTGTGTTGGCCATGGTCCTTGTGACATTCACACGATTCGGATCGGCGTTGGCCGCGAATCCCACGAACAGCGCATACCTCATTGGGTGGCCACATCCGTCCGGCGACACTATTGCGACACCACAAACCAACGCGGATTCACCCGATGATGTGGCCTTGCGCACGTATGGCTTCACCTGTCGCGGTGCCTTCGAAGAATGGGGCGGTTCGGTCACCAACGTGTACACCCGCGACTCGAACCAAATCATTGTCACCACCAGCGAAGATGGCGACCTCATTGCGCTCTCGGGCATTGACCACGACCAGTTCGTCGTGACGACGAAGCAGCTCATTCCCCCACACGAGCGACTGATCGTGAACCAACGTCGTGAAACCGACGTCCGCTCGATTCTGGCCAGCCACATCGACCTGATGAAGGAGCAAGCCGCAGCAGGACGGGCCGTGCGAACGGTTCGCTTCCACGACGTGCTCGAGCTGCTCGCCATCGAATGGGATAGCTGGGACCAGATCGGACCTGTCCTTGGACCGTTCGTGGCCGTTGGACATCGACGTGCACCGAGCGTGCTCCAGGTTCGAGTAGACGCGACGTACATTCTCGAGCGCACGAGCGAACCGAAGCCGAAAATCACCGCTCGCCGCGCACCGGTAGCGGATGCCCACGCAAAGGCTGCGCCTACACCGCCGCCGATTCCAACCGAAGTGGTCACCCCGCCCCCGGTTCACGTGTTTCGCACCGCCAACGTTGAGGCGGCCTGATGATCGCCGTACTTCTCGCCGTATTTTCTGGCATCTCCTATGGAGCCTCGGATTTCTCGGGAGCGATCGCGACCAAGAAAAACAACGTTGTTCTCGTAACGCTTATCGTCCAGGTCATCTCTTTCGCCGCTATTGGCGCGCTGGTCTACCTGTGGTTCGGGGGCGAGCCCACCGTCGCTGATCTTCTTTGGGGTGCCCTCGGCGGCGTTGGCGCCACCGTCGGCCTCACGACCTTCTACCGGGCGCTCGCCGAAGGCCCGATGTCCACCGCTGCTGCGGTAACCGGACTGGTTGGCTCACTCGTGCCGATCACGGCCGGCCTAGCAATGGGCGAAATTCCCAACAGCCCCACGCTGGTGGGCGTTGCATTAGCTATCCCAGCGACGATCATCGTGTCGATCGGAGGCCTCGAAGCACAAGCGCTCAGCCGTTCGCTCAACCCTCGTGCACGAAGCCTGCTGCGGACGCAGATCGCCTCGACCCGTCGATTGTCCGTCGTGGCCGGACTCGGCTTTGGTCTGTTCTTCGTGGCGCTTGCACAGACCTCGGCCGACGCGGGGCTGTACCCGCTCATTGGGGCCCGAGGTGCGTCGATCGCCGTCCTCGCAATCGTGCTCACCGCTCAGCGAAACTGGGCGCGCGTCGACTCATCCGACTACCCATCGCTGGGGCTTGCCGGCGTCCTCGATTGTTCGGCAAACAGCCTGTATCTGCTCGCCCTCGCAGACGGCAGCGTCACTTGGGTTGCCGCCGTCGTCTCCCTGTACCCGGTTGCGACCGTCCTTCTCGCACGAGTCTTCCTGAAGGAGTCGCTCTCACGTACCCAAATTGTGGGGCTCTTTTTGGCCAGTTCGGCGTTGGTCTTCGTCGGCCTCGGCGCCTCGTAGCGCGGTCCCAACGATCAGATTCTCACGGAGGGTAGGAAACGACCGTGGGTCGTTCGATACAAATACCTCAGATCTCTTGATTTTGGACGTAGCCGGGCCGATACGAGCTGCATGATGAATGTGCTGGGCAAGAGCCAGATGAGTTTGGCGTGGAAGATCTGGATCGGTGTGGCAGCCGCTCTCACGGGGATCTATTTCGTACTCGACAAGTCGCCAACATCGAAGCTCGTTCTCTACAACGGTGTGGGGCTGCTCTCGATCGTCATGTTGTTGATCGGACTCAAGATCAACCGGCCCTCGACGCTCAAGCCATGGCTGTGGTTCGCCGGCGGACTCGCCTCGTTCCTCACCGCCGACGTCATCTACTACGTCATCGAACTGCGGGCCGGCAACGCCGGTGTCGACGTCCCGTTCCCGAACTACGCAGACCCGTTCTACCTCGCGATGTATCCGTTGATGATCGTCGGCCTCACAAAGCTGGTTCGTGCGGTCGCGCCTGGACGTAGCCGTGCGAGCCTGATCGATGGCGCGGTGGTTGGCGTTGCAATGTTCGGCATCATGTTCGTGCTGTTCGTCGATGACGTCGTCGCCTTCGAACAATCCTTCGCTTCACTGGCGGTCTCGCTCGCGTATCCCGTCATGGACGTTGCCCTGCTCGCTGTGGCTGCTCGACTGCTCGTAACCGTGCACCTGAAGCACCCACCGTTCGCGTTTATCGTGGGCGCAATCGGCGCACTCGCCATTGCCGATACGGCGTACCAGATCTACCTGGTCAACGGAACCTTCAAGACCGGCCTGTGGATCGATGCATTCTGGCTGACCTTCTATGTCGGTTTCGCCGCTGCAGCGCTACACCCCACACTCGCCAAGACCACCCCGCAACAAACCGATCAGGACCGCCTGACCCCAATCCAGCTGGTCATCATGTTCTTCGCAACGCTCAGCGTGCCGCTCATCGACTTGTTCTGGGGTAACGCCGAAGACCGCAGTGTCACCATCGCCGCATCAGCATTGTTGTTCTTGCTCATCTTGATCCGTGTCTACGACCTCATGAAAACCGTCGAGAAGGGCAAGGACCGCCTTCGTCACGACGCCGAGCACGACGCACTGACCGGACTCGCGAACCGCGTTCGCTTTGCCGAACGGACCGAAGCTGCGTTGGCCAAGGCCGACAGCAAGCACCCCGTTGCTGTTCTGTTCATCGACCTCGACGACTTCAAGACCGTCAACGACAGCCTTGGACATCAAGCCGGCGATCAGCTGCTCGCCGTGGTTGCCAACCGTCTCCTTACCGTTGTTCGTGACGGCGACACCGTCGCTCGATTCGGCGGCGATGAGTTCGCTGTTCTCCTCGAGTCGGCAGTTGACCGTCGCGATGCAATGAACGTTGCCCGTCGTGCGCTCGACGTTCTTGGTGAACCAATCGAGATAGGCGACCGCGATGTGCGTGCGCTCGCCTCGATCGGTATTGCGATGGACGACGAGGGCAACAGCGATGTCGACACCCTCATGCGCAACGCTGACGTCGCCATGTACCTGTCGAAGAACCGCGGCAAGGGCCGCTACGAGTTCTTCGAAGATGCAATGCATGAAGAAGCCGTCGAACGGCTCGACCTCAAAGCCGACCTCCAGCGGGCGTTGGACGAGGACGAGTTCCTCCTTCACTTCCAGCCAATCTTCAACCTCAAGACCGGCAAGGTGGACTTGGTCGAAGCACTGATCCGCTGGAAGCACCCCGAGCGCGGCCTGGTGAGTCCGGACAAGTTCATCAACCTCGCCGAAGAGAACGGCATGATCGTGCCGATCGGCAACTGGGTAATCCGCGAGTCCTGCCGTCAAGCTGCAGCGTGGCAAGCAATTCCCGGATGCGAGGACATCTCGGTCTCGATCAATCTGTCGATGCGTCAGCTGCAAGATGATCAGCTGATCCACTCCCTCACAAACGCGATCGCCGCCACCGGCGTAACCGCACAAAACCTCGTTCTGGAAATCACCGAGTCGATGCTCGCCATCGACGCCGAGCAGAGCGTTGGCCTCCTCGGCCAGCTCAAGACGATCGGCGTCAAGCTGGCCATCGACGACTTCGGTACCGGCTACTCCTCGCTCAGCTATCTCAAGGCCTTCCCGGTCGACGCCATCAAGATCGATCGCTCCTTCATCAACGAGCTTCACCGCTCGTCCACCTCGACCGCCTTGGTCGAGGCGGTCGTCAACCTCTCGTCGGCACTTGGTGCGTACACCGTTGCTGAGGGCATCGAGTACTCCGACCAGGCCGACATCTTGCGCCGCCTCGGGTGCGACCGTGGGCAGGGCTTCTACTACTGCCGCCCGCTCCCAGGAGCTGCGCTCACGCAGCTGTTCAAAGATCACCTCGACGACGAAACCGAACCGCTCGAAGCATGGCGCCACGCGGCCGAGGAAATTCAGGATCGCAACTACGACATCAGTGTTCGAATGGGCCTGAACGAAATGCGTGTTATCAGCAAGGACATCGATGAACTCATCGGCGACCTCAACATGCCGGTCATGGCGCATACCCCCTGGCTGACCCACTGGGCTGAAGCATTCACCAACTGGACCCCGATGATCGTTGAGGTCCGTACCCCCGAGACCCAACAGCTCGCTGCAGTAGCGACGCTCGCTGTGGACAAGAGGGCTGAAGGTGCCACCGTTGTTGCACTCGGGCACAGCAGCTCGCTGTACGCCGGTCTTCCAGCCCGTGATCCCGCCGCAGCGAAGGCGCTCGCAAAGGCGATCGTCTCGTCGTTGAACGACCTTGCCGAAGTATGGTCACTGGACCTCGAGCAGCTCCCCGACCACGACCCGACCCTCGGCTACCTCAACGAGGAACTCGACAACGGTCAGATGCTCCCTGAGCTCCGTGTTCCACGCGTCGTCTTTTCCACTGCGCACAACGTCGACGAGGTTCTCTCGAAGAGCAAGCGCAAGCAGCTTCGCCGAGCACGAAACAAGATCGAGAATGACGGCCTGGAAATGGTCATCGCGTTCGACCGTGGACGTGCCATTAGCGCCGAGCTACTCGATGAGGTCGAAGCAGTTCATGTATCGCGTGATCGCCACGCTCGCCGCAACTCGGACCTCGACCGACCAGCTGAGCGTGAGTTCTGGCGTCGCGTGGTCGAGGGCGGCAACGACGAGTGGGAGATCGAGATCGCGACCCTTCGTCTCGACGGAGAACTCGCCGCATACGCGGTGGCGATCCTCGACGGTGACACCTACCGCATCTACGACGGGCGTATGTCGACCGAGTGGCAACACTATTCGCCGGGTCGCATCGTCGAGGCTGCATCGCTCTCACGGGCCCTGTCAGATCAGCGCTTCACCGTGCTCGATTGGATGTCTGGTATCGCTGCAGAGAAGTTGCTCACTACGAACTTCGCAGAGTCCCGAGCTCGCCTCGTGGCTACATCGGGAAGTCGCGGTTTGAAGCCAAAAACGGCAAAAACGAAAGTCAGCGCCTAACAAAATGACCCCTATTTTGGGGTCGCGTTTCGACCGGCACGATCCGCGTTCAGTCCTTACTGTTTGGTAATGGATAACCCAGGCGTGGTGGAGAATAGTCGAATTGTGATGGTCGACGAGCACCGCTCGTTCGCCGAAACCCTCCAAATAGCGCTCTCTCGATCGACCAATCTTCGGATTGTTGGGATCGAAGACACCGCGACGAGCGGCATGCGCCGCATTCGACGACTACGCCCCGATTTGGTCGTTGCCTCGCACCGGCTCAACGGCTCAACGTCCGGCCTCGAACTGGCCGACGAGCTTCGAACCTTTGAGCGGTTGGACGGTCGTCCCGCGACGCCTTTCGTTCTGCTGACCAGCTTTGTCACCCCATCGCTCATCCGAAAAGCCAACGCCATCCCGAAGACCATGGTCCTCTCGAAGCGAAGCAGCCTCGATGAGCTTCTTTGCGAACTGCAGAGCGCCGTGCTTCGAGGACGTTCGGCGGGCGCACACTTGAGTGATCCGTTCCAATTGACTCCTGCTCAACAGGAAGTATTGGACTATCTCGCGCTCGGTCTGTCGCCTGCCCAGATCGCTGATGAGGTGGGCGTATCGCTCCATGCGATCCGAGCCCGAATCCGGGGCCTTCTCGTGAAGACCGATTCGGCATCTCAGCTCGAGGCGGTCGTTCGTGGCACACGCGCTGGATTGGTCTGCCCGATCTAGTCGATCAGCTACTGCGCCGTAAGCCGCAGAATTCGACCCGTCCCGAACTCGCTGACATACACCGCATCGTCGGTAGCGACGAGATGCTGAGGACCGATGAGCCCGGTCGCTACATCGGAGTAGTCGCTCGGATCATCACTCGTCGTGTCGATGGCGACGATTCGACCTTCGTTCGATAGCGCGACCAACAGCGTGTGGTCATCGAACGGTGAGATCGTGATGGAGGTCGGCGTCGCTCCAGGAGCAAACGTTGCGAGCGAGGGCGGTGTGTCTGCGCAACGGTCCGCTGTTCCGCCGAATTCCTCGACGACCCGGTTATCGCCGACACAATATGGCCAGCCGTGATCGGCATGTGCAACGACGCGAAGCACTTCATCAGCGGCCGGCTCGCCATCGAAACGACCATCGGTCATCTCGGTTACCCACAACACGTCGCCGTCGTAGACGTGGGCATACGCGTGTTTGAAACCAGATGCGACTTCGACGGGTAGGTCCTGCCAGCCATCTGGGTCGCTGTCTCGAACCGCGCTGGGGCTGATCGTAAACAGGCGGCCGGAACCATCGACGACATCGGCACCGCGCTTTGACCCGGAGGTATTGAACAAGATCTGTTGGTCGGGTGTGACGGTGAGCGTGCCCTCGGAGCGGCCGTTGTTCGGGAGGTCGCGAAGGATCACATCGCGAGCGGTGGTTGCGAGCGACGACTGCCGGTCGAGCCTCGACAATTGATCTCGCTCCATGACCCACACGTACTGGCCAACCTGGGCAACACCCGTTGGCTTGTCGAGTCGCTCGGCCACGACGGTGAATTCGCCCGACGAGAGGTCGTAGTCCAGTACCTGTCCGAGCTGATCATCTTCGCCGCCGTTGATGACCGCGACCAGCATGTCATCGGCGCCGCCCAGGACAAACTGTGTGGGCCCGACGAGGTCCTCGATGACAACCTCGATCGTGAGCCCATCTGCGATGCCGACGTCGTTGAGGACCGCCGGCTCCGACGAACACGACACGGCCGTCAGCAGCGCGGCGACAAGAACGAGAAGGCGAACGGACACTCGGCCAGTCTTCCACCGGGTGGTCGTTGGCGCTCGCTCTATCGGGTCTGAAGGACGAATGGCAGGACGGGGCCCGTGCCCGCCCGCTGGAGTAGGTGAGCGGCGACCGTAATGGTCCACCGACTGTTGGCCGAATCGTCGAGCAG
>CALBVK010000376.1 GCA_937969345.1 uncultured Acidimicrobiales bacterium | reverse complement strand
ACCTTTGCCCCGTTTTGGGCAAGCCTCGCAGCGCATCCGTAGCCGAGGCCAGAGGCGCCTCCGGTAACGAGTGCGGACGCACCATTCAGATCCAACATTGTGCAACCTTCCTCACGCGGAGCCCTCGCTCCAACGCTCACGCAAATACTAGGACATCCAACTATTACTGCCACCTTTCATGATCTTCGGCGACCCGGCGTAGGGTGCCGGGATGCGATTCTCGCTCACCGAGCTCGATCGAGAAATTGGACGCTTGGCCGTGCCTGCGCTCGGCGCGCTGATCGCCGAGCCGCTCTACGTGTTGGCCGATACCGCCGTCGTTGGAAACCTGTTGGGCACCAACGAACTCGCTGGACTGAGCGTTGCTGGCCAGACCCTGCTGACCATGCACGCCATCATGATCTTCCTCGCCTACGGCACGACGGCTGCGGTGTCCCGGCTGCTGGGTGCCGGCGAGCATCGCCAGGCCGCGCACCAAGCCGTGCAGGGGCTTTGGCTGGCAGCAGGAATGGGCGTCGTGCTCGCCCTCGTCACGTGGCGCTTTGCTGATCCCCTGCTCCGGCTCATCGGCGAGACCGACGACGGCAACGCCGAAGCGGTCCTCGAACAAGCGCATCGATACCTCGAGGTCAGCCTGTGGGGATTGCCGGCCATGCTGATTGCGCTTAGCGGCGTTGGCTACCTGCGCGGGCTTCAGGACACGACGCGGCCCCTCATCGTCGCAATTGCGTCCGCAGCGCTGAATCTCGTTCTCGAGCTCATCTTGATCGTCGGATTCGACTACGAGATTGGTGCGTCGGCGTTCGCAACGGTCGTGGCCCAGTGGGTCGCTGCGGTGATCTACCTCGTCTGGATCGGCCGGGATGTCCTGTCCCACGGCGTCCGACTCATTCCCGACCCAGCCGAGATCGTCCGGCTGCTTCGAGTCGGCGGCACGCTCTTTATCCGGACGGTGGCGTTGCGGGCATCGTTTACCGTCACGGTCGCCGCCGCAAGCCGAATCAGCACCGAGGCCCTGGCCGCCCACGAGATTGCGTTTCAGTTCTTCATCTTTACCGCCCTTGCACTCGACGCTGTCGCAATCGCAGGCCAATCGATGATGGGTCGCTTCCTTGGCGCCGACGACGCCGACGGAGCCCGAGCTGCTGGCCGACGAGTGCTCCAATGGGGTGTTGTTGTTGGCCTCGTGGCACTCGTGATCTTCGGTGTCGGCGCTCCGTTCCTCCCCGGCCTGTTCACGAACGACGAAGCCGTTGCGTCTCTCGCCGTGGTCGCCATGATCCACCTGGCGCTGATGCAACCAGTGAACGGCATCGTGTTCGCCCTCGATGGCATCCTGATCGGGGCTGGCGACATGCAGTTTCTGGCCTGGGCGATGGCCGGTGCCGCAATCGTGTTTATCCCGCTCGCACTCCTCGTGCCGACGCTCGGGCTCGGCCTGGGCTGGCTGTGGGGCAGCATCTGGGTGTTGATGGTCGTGCGCGGCGCTGGCCTGCTGTGGCGGTTCCGCTCCGAACGCTGGCTCGTCCTCGGAGCAACCTAGGCAGCGACCGCAGACGGCGTAACCCGCAGCTCGTTTCGAATGGTTTCTACGAGCGCCGCAACCGCCTCTGGACGCTCGCCCGGGACCGTCCGGATGATCTGGTTGATGTGCGGCAACGGCTCGAGTTCGACCGGCGGCTTCCACTCGACGACATCATCGCCGAGATACCGCGCACTCATCGTTGCGACACCGATGCCGGCCTGCACCGCTGCGCGAACGTCGTTCGAGGACGCCGCCGAGAACACCGTTCGAAACGCAACGCCCGCTCGCTCAAAGATGCCGTGGGTGAACTCGTTGTAGTAGCAGTGATCCCCAAAGTCGAGGAACGGAACAGGCTGGTCGGCGAAGGGGTCCGACGCTGACGTCACGAAGACCAGTTTCTCGGTCCACAGTTTGATGTCGGTCGGCCGGAGGGCCTCGTCGGTCACCTGAAAGATGGCGACATCCAAATCGCCAGCGTCGACCCAGTCTTGCAACGCTCCGGTGTGGTCGACCGAAAATTCGACCTCGGTCCCTGGGTGGCGGCGACGGAATGCGCCGAGCAACGACGCAATCTGCACCATGTCGATTTCGCCGTTGGAGCTGAGTGAGATATTGCCGGAAAGTTCCGAGCTCTCGAGCCGTGCCGCTGCCCGATCGTGCAGTTCGATCATCTCCTTCGCATCGGGGATCAACGCTCGGCCAGCTCGGGTCGGGCGAAGTGTGTGTCCGTCGCGAATGAGTAGCGGCTGGCCGACCCGTTCCTCGAGCCGTTGGACCTTGCGACTCACCGCAGACTGCCCCATGTGCAAGCGCTGCGCAGCGCTCGTCATGCCCCCTGTGTCCAGGACGGTCAGAAGTACACGTAGCGATTCAATGTCCAGCTGCATACAGAAATACTACCCCGAGCCACCATGACACATTGGAATAAAAAGCAGTCAACTATGTCGCTGGCGCATTGGCGTATTCACCGTGATGATGAATCCATGAACAACCACACGAACCCCCACCGACCATCATCACCACCGCAGGACGGCCCCTCCGATGGCTTTCGTGCCGATGCATTTCGCGAAGCCATGGGTCCGGGTTACGCCGTCTCGCTCTTCCGAGAGCAGGCAGAATTCACCGGGGATCCCCGACCCGTCGCCGCTAAACCATCGCTGCACATTCCGCTCGCGTCGTACGTACGTCCAAGCTGGTGCAAGCTTCGGAGCTACGTAGCGAGTTCCATTGCCGTCGTGGCTTCACGTAGGCGCATTTGGCCGAGCTCGATGATGCGCCACCACTGCTGACCGTCGACAGAATCGATGCGGAGGCGGCGTCCAGGGCGAATGCCCGGGATCGCGCTGATCCAGATGCGACGCCGCTTCCCGGCACCCGCGATCGTTACTTCGACTTCAAGTTCACTGAACCCCATGCGCCGAGACAGTAGGCGCGCGCTCACCGAGGGTGTTAATTACGGCTGGCTTCGTTTCTTTAGCAACTCCCGTGACCGAGAATCAACCATCCGGTATGCCTTGAGCACCGATAGGTTCTCGTCGGCACGACGACCGTGGCC
>CALBVK010000375.1 GCA_937969345.1 uncultured Acidimicrobiales bacterium | reverse complement strand
CGAAGAACAGATCCTCGAGACGTTCCGTCTCGACGAGATCGACGCCTATGGGCTGCGCGTCGGAACGGTGCATTCGTTCCAGGGCGACGAGCGCCAGGTCATGATCGCATCGCTCGCCGTCGGGGAAAGCGAGGGCCGTGGGGCGTGGAGGTTCGTGAATCAGCGGAACCTCTTCAACGTGATGGTGACACGCGCCCGGGAGCGCATGATCGTCATCACCTCGACGCCCAAGCCTCCCGGTCTGGCCGGGGAGTATGTGCGGTGGGCCGATCCTTCGGGGCGGGGCGTGCTCGACGAAGACGTCACAGACCCCTGGGCTCGGCGTGTTGCGGGTGCCGTGGCCGATACCGGACTGCCTGTGCGGCTGGGCTATCGCGCGGGTAGATACCTCATCGATGTTGTGGTCGGGGAGGGCGAACATGCACTCGCCGTCGACTGCTCGCCCCATATCGATGGCCCCGCCGCGCACATCGACCGAGCGCTCCAGCTGCGCCGTACTGGTTGGACAGCTGTCGATGCGTATGAAACTCGGTGGGGCAACAACCTTGGGCAACTGGCCGTCGAACTCGCCGACAGGTATCGCTCGAATGGCGCGGTTCAGAGTGAACCGCGGAATCTGTAGCAGCGGAGCGTGCACCTATCCGAATCTCGATCGGAGATGTGTTACCGCAATCTACGGCAAACTCGGGTAGGAAGTACCGAGCGAAGTTGAAGGAGTCTCGACATGAGCACCAGGTATGCGGCGGTTGAAGCAGGCGGAACGAAGTTCCGGGCAGCAGTTGTTGACGCTGATCTAACCATCGTCGAACAGGTGTGGGTCCCAACGACGACCCCTGATGAGACGATTGGCGAATGCGAGGCCTTCTTCGCAGAGCAGGGTCCGGTGACCGCTCTCGGTATTGCGTCGTTCGGCCCGCTCGTCGTCGATCGCTCCTCAGACGACTACGGCAACGTTGCGGCAACACCGAAGCCGCACTGGACCGGAGCACCGCTCCTTCGTCAACTGCGCGAGTCGCTCGGAGTCCCCGCCGATATCCAAACCGATGTCGAGGCTGCAGCCGTCGCCGAGTACCGAATGGGTGCTGGACAAGGGCATTCATCTGTTGGCTACGTAACGGTCGGGACCGGAATTGGCGCAGCGCTCGCCGTCGACGGGGTGCCGTTTCGTGGCCGCAACCACACCGAGCTCGGACACATCCCGGTAGGACGAATCCCAGGTGATGAGTTCGCTGGGCGTTGTCCGTTCCACACCGACTGCCTCGAAGGCATGGCATGTGGCCCCGCAATCGCTGAGCGGTGGGAAACCGATCCGGCCACCCTCGACGGCCGCGACGACGTGTGGGATCTCGAAGCCGCATACCTCGCGCAGCTCATTCGGGTCTACACCCTCGGCTTCGCCCCCGACATTGTGCTCTTCGGCGGTGGGGTCGGCACTCGCCCAGACATGGCGGAGCGGATCGCTCGTGCAGCCGATGCCGACTTGGCCGGGTATGCCGTCGATGGTCCGCCAATCGTCGCGACAGCCGGCCTTGGCGCCGACGCTGGGCTCATCGGCGCTGCGCTTATCGCCGCCGACTTGAGCTAACGGTTAGACAAAGACGATTTCAACGCCCTGGTTACCGATGCTCTCGAGGGTGCCCTGGTCGGCTTCCATCCCGGTGATGAGCAGATCGACGTCGTCCCAGTCGGCGAAGCGAACCAGGTGGTCCTGGCCGAACTTCGACGGATCGATGAGCGCAACGACCTGGGTAGCAGCGCTGATCATGGCGCCCTTGAGTGTTGCTTCGTAGGTGTAGGGCGTGGACAAACCCCGGTCGGTTGCGCCATCGGTACTGATGAACAGCACATCGACATGGAGCATTCTGACCTGTTCGACAGCGTGAGAGTCCACAACCGACAGCGTCTCGGTTCGGAGCTGGCCGCCGAGGATGCTGATCGAGGCAACCCCGGAGTTCGCAACCGCCTGAGCTGTTGGCAGCGAGTTTGTGACGACATGGAGCGAGCGTCCGGCTGGGATTGACTCGGCAAAGCGCAACAACGTCGATCCAGCGTCGATAAGGATGCTCCCAGATTCTGGTAGCTCCTCGACCGCCCGTGCGGCGATCCGGCGTTTGTCCTCGTCATTGGCGTCGGACCGTTTGGCGACGAGCGGTTCAAACGACTCCCAGCTCACGGCACCGCCATGAACTCGCTTTAGCAGGCGTTTGTTTTGTAGCTCCGAGAGATCTCGGCGGATCGTCTCGGTGGTTACATGAAAATGGCTGGCGAGCTCGTTGACCTCGATCGCCCCATGCATCTCGACGAGTGCGACGATCTTTCGTTGGCGTTCCGATTGGAAGAGCGGCGGACGCCTAGTCTTCGGATTCTCCAGCTCCTGCTGCGACACCGCTTCCCCCCGTGGCGTTGCGAATGGCCGAGCGTACCCCCAAATTGCGTAGGTTTTCCAAGGCGGAATCGAAGGCGGCGACGAAGCGGTCGTTACCGGCGAGCTCCTCGTCGAAGACCTGGGAGAACTCGAGGAACGCCTTGGGGTCATCCATCGACGCCGTGGCAGCGGCAACGCCGCGGTCCACGAGTGGGTCTGGGGCGACCTCGATGGGGTTCTTTGCGTCGGAGACACCGAGGAGGTACTGGCACCATGTGGCGAGCAAGAGCGCGCCGAGCTCGAGCGGGCCGTCCTTCGCCAACTGGGTGCGCATCGTGGGCAACAAGAACTTGGGCAGCTTGCCCGAGCCGTCCTGACACAAGCGCGCTACCTGATCGCGAATCTGTGGGTTGGAGAAGCGGTCGATGAGCGTGTTGATGTAGTCGTCGACGTCGAGACCTGGAACCGGGGCCAAGGAAGTCTTTGCTTCGGCGTCGAGGAACGAGCGAACGAAGAGACGCACGTCCGGGTCGGCCATGGCGTCGTGAACGAACTCGATGTCGAGGAGAGCAGCCGCGTAGGCAAGACACGAATGGCCGGCGTTGAGCAATTGCAGCTTCATGTGCTCATAGGGGGTGACATCGGTGGTCACGATGACATCGAGTTCCTCGAGGGGAAGACGCGCCCCGGCGAACGAGTCCTCAATCACCCACTGGCGGAAGGGTTCGCACACGACGGGCCAGGCATCGTCGACGCCGTAATTTTCGGCGAGCCACTCACGGTCGCCATCGGCTGTCGCCGGAGTAATGCGATCGACCATGCTGTTGGGGAACGAGACGTTTTCTGTCACCCAGGCAGCGAGTTCGGAGCCGATGGTCTCGATGAGCCCAAGCGTCGAGGTTCGAGTTGCTTCGCCGTTCGACATGATGTTGTCGCAGCTCATGATCGTAAGTGGGCCGCCCCCGTTGCTCATTCGATTTGCGAGACCTGCGGCGATGACGGCGAATGCCGAGGTAGGTGACGCGTTGGGGGAGGAGGCATCGAAAGCCCCGGTGGCATCATCGATTGGGTATCCGCCTTCGGTGACGGTCAGTGAAACGATCTGTGTCGTCGGTGCTGCGATGGCGTCGACGAGGCCAGCGTGGTCAGGGTGCGCATGGATGTAGCCCACCATTGAGCCAACGATCGTCGCGGTGCTGAGCGTTGCTCCCCGTTCAATAACGGTGAACAACCCATCCTGGGGGAGGAGCGCTTCGGACATTGCCGCGTCGCCGGGCATGACCCCGCTTCCGAGGATCGCCCAGTCGGTGTTGCCCGCACGACAAAGTTCGTCCACATATGTCGCGAGATGGGCCCGATGGAATCCGCCGACTCCGATGTGAACAATCGACGGTGTGAGCGCTGAACGGTCATATGAAGGCGCACCCAACGCTTCCCGGAGGCCGCCTAGGACTGCGTTGTTTAGCCGAGGTGCTGATGAGTTGAGTTCCATAGCGCGAGAGTAGAACAACATAAACAAAGACGCTCCTGTTGTTTGAGGAGCAAAATGGAACAAGTCCGCTCTTACGTTTTGAAGCCTGCCCTGACGGTAAAAACAACATAAACACAGGTAAAACAAGTCAGATAAGCAGGAGGGGCATCCGTTCCCTTCTGTATCAACACAATGGAGGGGTCCCCCCGTGAAGAAGAATCAAGGCACCGAGCGTCGCTCGATGCACCTATTGCTAGTGAGCGTCTTGGCATTGTTTGCCATCGTCGCTACTGCTTGTGGAAGCACCGCAAGCGACGCTGTTGACAGCGCAACCGACGCGGTAGACGAAGCTGCAGACGCAGCTGAGGATGTCGTAGACGACGCAGTCGACGCAGTCGATGGCGAAGAAGACGCCATGGAAGACGAAGAACCAGCCGAAGATGCAATGGAAGACGGCGAAGCCCGCTCGATCACCGTTGCACTCGTCGGTAACGACAACATCGAAAAGATGGCAGAGCTTGCTCCGGAGAACTTCACCGCCGAGACCGGCATTGAAGTGAACTTCACCGTTCTCGACGAGCAGACCCTCCGCGAAGTCACCACCCGTGAAATCGGTGCTGGCGGCGATCAGTTCGACGTAGTCCAGATCGGTATGTTCGAGACGCCACAGTTCGGCGCCAACGGCTGGCTCGTAGGTCTCAACGACCTCGCAGCAGCTTCGGACACCTACGACATCGACGACCTCATCCCAGCTGTTCGTAACGGCCTTTCGGTCGACGGCGAGCTCTACTCGTCTCCGTTCTACGCTGAGTCATCCTTCGTGATGTACCGTCAGAGCTTCATGGACGACGCGGGCATCACCGTGCCGGACAACCCAACCTGGGACGAAATTGCCGACATCGCTCGTCAGATCGACTCCGACGAAGTTGCGGGCATCTGCCTTCGTGGAAAGCCAGGCTGGGGCGACCTCGGCGCTGCGTTCACCACCGTTCTCAACACCTTCGGTGGCACCTGGTGGTCAGCAAACGAAGATGGCTCGATCGGCACCTCGCAGGTCGACCAGCCAGAGTTCGCTGAGGCACTCAACTTCTACGTTGACCTCCTCAACGATGCAGGCGAAGATGACGCTGCGAACTCCAGCTTCAACGAGTGCAAGACGCTCTTCGAAGAGGGCAAGGTAGCTATGTGGTACGACGCAACCGTCGCCGCAAGCCTCTTCCCAGCCGAGATCCAGGCAGACACCTCGTTTGCTCTTGCTCCAGTCAAGGTCACCGACAACTCCGGTTGGCTCTGGGCATGGACCCTCGCAATCCCGGTCAGCACCTCTGACCAGGACGCTGCTTGGCAGTTCATCGACTGGGCAACCAACGCCGAGTACCACCAGCTCATTGCTGACACCGACGGCTGGGCTGCAGTTCCTCCAGGAACCCGCCAGTCGCTCTACGACAACCCTGAGTACCAGGAAGCTGCAGCTGCATTCGCCGGCCGCACGCTCGACGCAATGCTCGCTGCACCGATCGACAACCCTGGCACCACGCCACGGCCCGGTCTTCCAGGCGTACAGTACGTTGGCGTTCCTGAGTTCCAGGACGTCGGCACCCGCTGCACCGAGCAGTTCTCCGCAGCAATCGGTGGATCCGTTAGCGTCGAAGACGCTCTCGAGGCCTGCCACGCAATTGCTTCTGAATACAACGGCTAACGAATACAACAGCTAACTATCCATCAGCTTCGCTAGTGCATAGTTAGTGAGCACTTATGGTCGGCCCGGCTTCGCCAGGACAACTGTCCTGGCCGAGGTCGGGCCGCCATGTTGTATGTCTGTTGACATACGCCCTTACACAAGATCGGGAAGGTAGGAAGACGTGGCGAGCACGAGCACGTTAAGTCGTGACGAACAGGTGAAAGCCCTTCAGAAGAAGGAGGCGCGGCGCCGCAGGATTCCGCTGTTGCCAGCACTGCTGTTCACGATCGTGGTCACCCAGACCCCCTTCGCCTTCAGCCTCTACTTTGGCTTCCTCAAGTGGCGAGGGAATACCCCCGCTCCACGTGAGTGGATTGGCTTCAAGAACTACACCGATGCCTTCCAAAACATGTTCTTCCGAGAGGCAGCATGGGTCAGCATTCTCATGACCGTCTCCGCGGTACTTCTGTCGGTAATTCTGGGCACCCTCATCGCCCTCCTACTCGACCGCAAATTCTTCGGTCAGGGATTCGTCAGAACCCTGATCATCACACCCTTCTTGGTCATGCCGGTGGTGGCAGGCCTCGTATGGAAAAACCAGATGTTCAGCGCCACGTTCGGCGTGATCAACTGGGTTATCAACATCTTCGGTTTCGAGTCGCGAGAGTGGGTCTCTGAGTTTCCGCTCTGGACGATCGTCGTCGTCCTCGTCTGGCAGTGGACGCCGTTCATGATGTTGATCATGCTCGCCGGCCTGCAGGGCCAATCCTCGTCGGTGCTCGAAGCGGCAAAGGTGGACGGAGCGAGCGCTTCAGCGACGTTCTTCCAGATCACGCTTCCTCACCTGCGCCCCTATCTCGAGCTCGGTGTGCTGCTCGGGTCGATCTATCTCATCCAGGTCTATGACCACATCTTCACCATCACCGGCGGAGGCCCTGGTTCGACGAACATTCCGTTCTTCGTCAACCAACGCTCCTTCGGTGCAGCGTTCGCCTACGGCAGCGCATCCGCGTACTCGATCCTCGTTGTGATCGCTGCGATTCTTATTGCCAACTTCGGGCTTCGTGTGTTGTCCGGTCTCCTCGAAGGAGAAGAAGCATGAGTAGTAAAGGAAACACCGGACCAGTTGTTGGGCAACGCACCTTCGGCGGTTATCTCCTCAGCCTTCTGGCCTGGCTCGTTGGACTGCTTTTCTTCTTTCCCGTCTTTTACATGGCGCTGAGCGGGTTCAAAACCGAGGCCGACGCAAACGCAGACCCGAGCCTCATCTTCGACCCGACCATGGAGCAATTCAACAAGGTCACCGCCGATAAGCCAGGGCTACTCGATGCAGCCGAGGCTTTCGCCAACTCTGCGTGGATCGTGGCGATCTCGACGATCCTGTGCATGGCGCTGGCGATCCCGGCCGCTTATGCGCTGTCGATCAAACCAATCGGGAAGTGGAAGGACGTGCTGTTCTTCTTCATCTCGACCAAGTTCCTGCCGATCGTCGCCGCGATTCTTCCGTTGTGGCTGATTGCCGACTATCTGGACCTGCGCAACACTCGGCTCCTGCTCATCATCTTGTACACGGCAATGAATCTTCCCCTTGCCGTCTGGATGCTGCGATCGTTCTTCGCCGAGGTTCCAAAGGAACTCATCGAAGCCGCACAGATCGACGGCGCGAGCCTTCGAAGCCAAATCACCTCGGTGATCATGCCAATCGTGGCGCCAGGCATTGCGGCTACCGCATTGCTTTGCGTGATCTTTGCGTGGAACGAGTTCTATCTCGCCATCCAGCTCAACACCTCCGGTGCCAGCACGGTGCCGATTTGGGTGAATTCGGCCGTGGAATTCCAAGGCCAGTTCCTGGCGCAGCTGTCCGCAGCAGCGACGCTTGCGACCTTGCCAGTGGTCATCGCTGGTTGGTTAGCGCAGAAACGAATGATCCGCGGCCTCGCCATGGGTGCAATCAAGTAAGTGATGGGATTCGGAAACAAAATGATCCAGACGCAACAAGACGACGGGAGCCAACGTGGCTGAAGTGAAGTACGAGGCCGCCTCGCGCATCTATCCGGGCACGGAGATCGCCGCGGTCAACGAGTTGAACCTTGACATTGCCGACGGCGAGCTCCTCGTCTTGGTGGGCCCATCGGGATCTGGCAAGTCCACAGCGCTTCGCATGCTCGCTGGCTTGGAATTTGTCGATAAGGGAAGCATCTACATCAACGGCAAAGACGTCACGCTCTCGCCGCCACAGGATCGCGACATCGCGATGGTCTTCCAGAATTACGCGCTCTACCCACAGATGAGCGTGGCCTCGAACATGGCCTTCGCGCTCAAACAGCAGGGGATTCCCAAGGCCGAGCGCATGGAACGGGTGAAGGAAGCAGCGAAGATTCTCGATCTCGAGCCTTACCTCGACCGCAAGCCAAAGAACCTCTCGGGTGGCCAGCGCCAGCGTGTAGCCATGGGCCGCGCCATCGTCCGGGAACCACAGGTCTTCCTGATGGACGAGCCGCTGTCGAACCTTGATGCCAAGCTCCGCGTCCAGACCCGCACCGAACTCGTCGACCTCCAGGCGCGTCTCGGCGTGACGACCGTCTACGTAACGCACGATCAGGTCGAGGCAATGACGATGGGGCATCGCGTCGCTGTTCTCGACCACGGTGTTCTTCAGCAGGTGGACACGCCGCGTCGCCTGTACAGCGCTCCGGCAAATCTGTTCGTTGCTGGCTTTATTGGGTCGCCGGCCATGAACCTCATCGAAGTCGACCGAGCAGGCGACGACCTGCATTTCGGTTCGACGGCTGTTCCGCTCCCCGACGATGTTCGCGCCGACCTTCGCGCCTCGTCATCGAAGCGCTTCGTCATCGGTATCCGGCCAGAGCATCTCGCCCAGGACACCAATGGCACTGCGTGTGGCGTCACCGTTGTCGAGGAGCTCGGCTCGGATGCGTTTATCCACGCGTCGATGCCACATGAGGGTGATGAGGTCACCGTTGTTGTGCGGCTCGACGGCGA
>CALBVK010000374.1 GCA_937969345.1 uncultured Acidimicrobiales bacterium | reverse complement strand
ATGAGGTTTGGGGAACGTCGATGGGTCGCGTGTTCGTGCCACTTTGTGGCAAGTCGCTCGACCTGGTCTTTCTCGCCGATCGGGCATCCGATGTCGTTGGTGTGGAATTTGTCGAGCAGGCCGTGCAGGACTTCTTCAGCGAACGAGCGCGTACACCGTCGATCAGCAACGACGGTCCAACCCGGTATATCGCCGACCCATACACCGTGTTCGCCGCTGACTTTTTTGCCGTGACACAGCACGAGCTCGGAGAGATCGATGCTGTGTTCGATCGGGCATCGATGGTTGCGCTCGACCCTGAAACCCGGGCGCGCTACGCGGCACATATGGCGGCGATTCTGCCGACCGGTGCCAAGACCCTCTTGTTGACCTTCACCTACGACCAAGCAGCGGTCGACGGACCGCCGTTCTCGGTTCCCTCCGAAGAAATTCATCGTCTCTATAGCGATGCCTTCGAGATCGAGCACCTCGACACCCGTGATGTTCTAAACGAGGTGTTTCGCGAGCGAGGTCTCGATGCGATGACCGAGTCGGCTCACGTGCTCACGCGCCGGTAGTCGCCAACAAAGTGGAACGGCAATCGAGCTAGCAATACGGTGGCGGTATGGCCACCGCCATAACCTCTGCCGATCTCACCTATGAGTACGCGCCTGGAGTTGGGGCGGTCGGCCTCGACCTCGAGGTACCCGAGGGGCAGGTCTACGGCTTTCTCGGCCCAAACGGGGCGGGAAAGTCAACGGCGATCCGCATGCTCACATCGCTGATTCGGGCACAGCGCGGAAGCGCTTCGGTGCTCGGCCTCGATCCATGGCACGACGCGTCGGAACTCCACGGCCGGATCGGTGTGCTGCTGTCCGACCAGCCAGCACCGAGACATCACACGGGCCAATCGCTGCTCGCCCTGTTGTCCCGCCTTCGCGATCGGCCAGATTCCATTGATCGGGGAACCGCACTCGCCGAGCGCTTGTCGCTCGATCTGTCGAAGAAAGGCCACGAGCTCTCGCTCGGCAACCGCCAAAAGCTCGGGCTGGTGACTGCATTGGCGCACGAACCCGAACTGGTGATTCTCGACGAACCAACCAATGGTCTCGATCCGCTCCTGCAGCGTGAGATCGGCTCATTGCTGCGTGAGCTGGCCGACAGTGGCCGCACGGTCCTGCTGTCGTCGCATTCGCTCCCCGACGTCGAAGCCGTCGCGGACCACGTCGGGTTCATACGCGATGCAATCCTCGTCGAGCAGCTACCGCTGGCGGCACTCGCCGACCGCGCGGTTCGACGCCTCATCGTGCGTTTCGATCGAACGATGAACGCTGCCGACTTCGATGGTGTGCCCAACATCGAGAAGGTCGCGATAGCCGCCGACGGCGAGGTCACTATCGAGTATCGCGGCGCTGTAGCTCCCGTGCTCTCCCGAGCGGGCGAGCTCAACGCACAGACGATCGAAGCGCATCCCGTCGAGCTCGAAGAGACGTTCCTTGCGTTGTACCGCGGCGAAGGTGCTGGCCAATGATTACGCTCGCCGCCGACCTCTTTCGATCACGTCGTGTGCTCGTGGCGTCGATCTGTGCGGGTCTGCTCTTCGTGTCGATTGGGTATCTGGCGCTCTACCCCAGCTTCGAAGATCAGATCCAAACGCTTGCCGATGATCTGCCAGACGCGTATAAGGCGTTCATTGGAGACGCCGATATCGGTAGTCCCGAGGGTTACATACGCAGCCAGGTCTACAGTCTCATCGCTCCGCTGCTTATCGCGGGAGCGGCGATCGCCACCGGGTCAGGCCTCGCGCGTGCCGAGCGAGATCAGACGTTGGCGGTTCTTGCGGTGACCCCGCTCAGCCGAGCGTCACTCGCCCGTGCATGGTGGCTGTCGGTTGTGCTCGTTGCGCTGATCGCGTCGATCGCTGCGTTCGTCGGCGTGGTGATCGGTGGGCCGCTCGCCGGCGCGAGTGTTGGCCTTGACCGGGTGTTGCTCGCAACGTTGCCGATGTTTGTGTTCGCAATTTTGATCGGGAGTATCTCGCTGTTCGTGTCAGCCTCGACGGGCGCGCCGGGAGCGGCGACCGGCGCGGGCTGGATGGCGATCGTGGTGTCGTTTCTTGCAAACTCGCTGGCCGAATTGATCGACGCGTTGAGCTGGCTTTCCAACGTGAGCCCTTGGTCGTGGCACGGGGCGGGAGAGGCCATCACGGGAGACGTCGACCTCGTGTCGCTCGGTCTGTTGGTCGTTGGTGCTGGTGTGGTTGGAACGGCTGCGGTCGCACAATTCCAACGACGCAACCTGCACCTCTAGGAGCCCGACCAAACGACCGCCGTTTGCATCTGCCCCGTCTACGCGCCCTTCAAGAACTTCGAGATGCGAACCGCCACGTTCGCGTCGTTGTCGGTGGCGTATTCGCGATCGTCGGCGGCGGTGAGAATGCGCTTGCTGCTACGAACCCCGAGAAAGCGAAACGGTTCAGGTTCCCAGTAGCGCGACTTGTGACCAACCCAGGGGAGCGTGGTGCGGGGCGTGACCTCGTTGCGGACTAGATCGGCCATCGTGCGACCAGCGAGGTTGGCTGCGGCAACCCCTTCGCCGACGTAGCCGCCAAGCACACCAACACCGGTCGCCCGATCGAATCGTAGGCCGGGGATCCAGTCGCGAGGGATGCCGAGGACCCCACCCCATCGATGCGTGAACTCGGTGTCGCGGAGCACCGGGAACAGCTCGATCAATGTCTGTCGGATCAAGGCGTGAGAACCTTCGTGGGTTTCCGCCGCTGGCGAGATCTTGGACCCCCACAAATACGGCACGCCGCGCCCGCCAAAGGCGAGCCGACCATCTTCGGTCCGCTGGCCGTAGATGACCATGAACCGGTCATCGGAGAACGTTGGCCGGTTCGTCAGTCCGATTTCATCGAGGATTGCTGGCGACAACGGCTCGGTCGCCACCATGAGCGAATACGTCGGCAACAGCGCTCGGCGTTCACCGGCGAGATCACGGGTGTAGGCCTCGGTTGCGCGAACGACCACCTCGGCTCGCACGTTGCCCCGGTCGGTAACGACGACGTTTGGTTCGCCATTGACCGATTCGTCTATGCGGGTCACCGCGGTACCTTCGACGATCTTGACTCCGGCGGCTTCCACCGTGTCGGCGAGTCCACGGACCAGGCGAGCGGGATCGACCGCTGCGCAGTCGGGTGAATAGACCCCCACGCGTACGTCGGTGGCCCGCATGTGTTCGGCGACGTCGTCAGGCTCGAGGAGTTGCCCATGCGCGTTGGGTGCCGCCATCTCCTCGCGCATGCGTCGCTCTTGTGGTCCGTTCCGGGCGACGCGAATCCAGCCGCCCTTCGCGAAACCGCAGGAGATGTTCTCCCGGCTCGTGACGCGACCGATTTCATCGACGGTGTCATACATTGCTCGGGTCAGCCGCATGGCGGCGTCCATCGACGACCACTTGGCGTACTTCTCCGCGCTGGCTGCGAGTCCACCTTCGGCCCACCCGCCGTTGCGCCCAGAGGCCCCGAACCCGCAGTAGTCGCGTTCGATGACCGTGACTCGAAGCGAGGGGTCGGCCCTGATCAGGTAGTAGGCGGTCCACAGCCCGCTGTATCCGCCTCCGATGATCGCCACGTCGGTGTCGGTGTTGCCGCTCAGGCCGGGCCGTTGCTGAATGGGTCCGAGCTCATCGAGCCACAGGGCGGTGGTCGATGCGGTCTTCATGAAATGGCGCTCAGCTTCCGACATGGATCGCAACGTACAACACGAGTCGCCGATCTGAAGAGATCGTCTTGCGAACCGATCCTTGAGCGAGGGCTACGACGCGAGCCGTGGAGCGTACGTGTCCGCCAGTCCGGTTGCGAGACCATCGACTTCGCCGTGAGGGACGGGTCGAGAGAATAGGTATCCCTGGGCACTGTTGACGCCCATGGCTCGCAACAGCAACAGGTCGCTGTGGTTTTCGACGCCTTCAGCCACCGTGGGGATGCCGAGAGCACGGGACATCTCGACGATCGCACGAACAATTTCCTGAGAACGAGGGTCCTCGAGGTCCCGAAGGAACGACTTGTCGATCTTCAATACGTCGATGTCGAGCGCGGCCAGCTGAGACAGCGAGGAGTAGCCGGTACCGAAATCGTCGAGCGCAGTGTGGATACCGATCTTGCGCAATCGCCGGATGATACTGATCGCTGTTTCGGTGTTGTCGAGAATGGCCTCTTCGGTGATTTCGATCGTCAGTCGCCCAGGGTCGATGCCTGCGAGAATGACGGCATCTTCGACGATGGTCGGGAAGGTGGTGTCCGCGAAGTTGCCCGGCGATGCGTTGACGGCCACCGCCCACTCCGCCGCGAAAGGGAGTTCGCGGGTCCACTCGGCTAGTTGCATCGAGGCCTCGTTGAGTGCCCACATATCGATATCGCGAAGAAGTCCAAGTTGAGCGGCAATAGGAAGGAAGGTGTCGGGTGCCATGAGCCCACGTTCGGGGTGGTTCCAGCGACAGAGGGCCTCAAAGCCTGCGATGTCCACCTGATCGACGGTCAAGATAGGCTGGTAGTACAGCTCGAGCTGGTTGCGTTCGATCGCATGGACGAGGTCTTCTTCGAGCTTGAGTTGTTCGAGGAGATCTTCTCGCATCTCGCGCTCGAAGAGCACGGCCCGGTCGCGGCCGAGTTCCTTGGCCTGATACATCGCAAGGTCCGCGTCGCGCATGAGGTCATCGGCGCTGTCGTCGGCACCGAAGATCGTGATACCGATCGAGAGCGACACCTTGATTGTGCGCTCGCCGACGAAGAAGTCTTTAGACATCGCTTCTTGAATTCTGTCGACGATCGTCCACATGTCGGTCTGACTCTGAAGGTCCTCGCACAACATGACGAATTCGTCTCCACCGAACCGGGCGACCGTGTCGTGGTCACGGGTGAGTAGTTGAAGCCGCTCGGCGAGCTGTACCAGCAGTTCATCGCCGGCGGTGTGACCGAGTGTGTCGTTGACGGACTTGAACTGGTCGATGTCAGCGAACATGATCGCGGCCATCGTTCTGGATCGATCGGTACGCCGCAGGGCCTGCTGGAGGCGATCCTCGAGCAGGGTTCGGTTCGCGAGGCCGGTGAGTTCGTCGTGGAGCGCCCGACGTTGGAGTTCCTCGCGCGATTCTCGTTGTTCGGAAATATCGGTCATCTGTACGAGAATGCGACGGTCGCCATCTGCGTTGTCGACGACCGTGACCGTTTCGTCGACCCACACCGTCTCGCCATCGGTTCGGGTGTAGTGAACTTCGGTTCGGGGCCGTGAGATTGGTCCCGGACGTAAGACCCGAGCACGCCAGCTGTCGCGCATCGATTCGGCGACGACGTCCGATAGCGGTGCGCCAGCGAAACACAGCGGGGTGCAGTTCAGGATTTGCTGCAGGGCGCTGTTCATTTCGATGATGTTGCCCTCGGCGTCGAGAATCGCAAAGCCGATCGGCGACGAGTTGAACCCGGCGGCGAACCGAGCTTCGGCTGCTCGGCTGCGTGCATCGGCACCAAGGCGACGCACGAGTGAAAGGACGAGTCCGAACAACGTCAAGCTGAGGAGAACCCCAAGAACACCAACGATCACGACCTCGTTGTTTGTTGGAAGAGCGAAGAACGCTTCGTCTGCACGTGCCTCGACTTTCCAAGGCGTTCCGAAGAGGTCGAGTTGTTCGGTTCGTTGCAAGACGGGATCGGCGATTGCGTGGTCGGCGCTATGCACTTCCACGGCGTTTGTTGGTGCGGCGGACTCGATGATGAGTGGGTTGGCCGAGCGGTTTGTCGGCGGCGTGAGGGTGATCGAAACCCCATGCCCACCGTGATCGTCGATGTCGAGGCCAAGCAGCTCTTCTCGACTGGCAATCGCGATCACAACGTCACCGGCATCGGTTCGCACGCCGACGGCGATCAGATCGGGATCTCCTTCTACGGTCGCCACCCAGCGTCCGCTGATATCACTGCTCGAGTTGACTTCGAAGTCCAAATCGACCGGAGGCACGGCGGTAGTCCACTGGGGTTGACTTCCGGCGGGAGCGACGATGAACCCTTCCAACCCAGGAAGGGCGTCCGACGTCAAATACGCGAGCCGCGACGCGACCTCAGAAACGTCGACCGGGGACTCGACGAGGGCGACCGAAGTTATCAGAACTCGGTTGTAGGAGGCGGAGACGCTCTCGCCTCGAAACCTGACGTCGCTGACCACATCGTCGAAGTGTTCGGCGGCGGCGGCACGTGCGTTCGCTCGATCGTTCGCGATCGCGTTGGATTGAGCCAAGACACCGAGCGCGGTGAGCCCGAGCATCGCGACCAGCACCAGCCATGGGGCATAGGACAACCGACGGGTTCGAGAACGGGCACGCATACCGCGATATTCGGAAGACGCTTTGAGGCGATTGAGTTCGTTGGCCCATGTGAGCCAAGAACTAGCA
>CALBVK010000373.1 GCA_937969345.1 uncultured Acidimicrobiales bacterium | reverse complement strand
CTCGCTCCGGAAGGCCTGTGGCAAGAAGATTCGCGAGGTCATGCAGAAGGAGAAGTCCAAGTTCGTCGATGGTTGTGAAACGACCGGCTACGGACGCCCACTCGGCGAGGAGTGGTGGAAGATCATCGAGCCGTTCGCCGATTACGCCTTCAACAAGAGCCACAGCTACGGCTACGGGTTCGTGGCGTACCAGATCGCGTATCTGAAAGCGCACTACCCAGTCGAGTACCTCGCTGCGCTACTTACGTCGGTGAAGGGCAGCCTCGACAAGGCTGCCGTGTACCTCAACGAGTGCCGAATCATGGGCATCAACGTCGTCGTGCCCGATATCAACCGAGCTCGCATCGATTTCCACCCTGAGCCAAACCTCGACGAGACCGAAAACAAGGGCGAGATCGTCTTTGGTATGTCGGCGGTGCGCAACGTTGGGGAGGCGTTGGTCGAACAGATCATCGCCGAACGCGATGCCAACGGGCCGTTCGAGAGTTTCTTGAACTTCGTCGAACGCGTCGACTACACCGTGCTCAATAAGCGCACGATTGAATCGCTGATCAAAGCGGGCTCGTTCGACTCGCTCGGACACCCACGCAAAGGACTGCTCAGCGTGTACGAGATCATCATCGATCGAACGGTCGCGTCCCGCAAAGACCACGACATTGGCGTCGCCACGCTCTTCGGAAGCCTCGGCGACGAGCCGACCTTCGACGATCGCCCCGACATTCCCGACGTCGAGTTCGACAAAATGCCGAAACTCGCGAACGAAAAAGAGATGCTCGGACTGTACATCTCCGACCATCCAATTCTCGGATACGAAGCAGCGCTTGGACGCCGATGCGACAAGACGGTTGGGGCACTCGAAGACGAAGCAGATGGTGCGTTCCTCCGCGTCGGCGGCGTCATTACCAACCTGCAGAAGAAGTGGACCCGCAAGGGAGACCTCATGGCGATCTTCGAACTCGAAGATCTCGAAGGGTCGATCGAGGTTATGGTGTTCCCGCGGACGATGAACGAACACGGCCACAAATTGGTCGATGACTCGATCGTCGTGGTGCGCGGACGTCTCGATGGCAAGGACGACATTCCGAAGTTCATTGCCCAGGACCTCGAGATCTTCGATTCATCATCGATGTCGGCACAACAGCCGCTGCGTTTGCGGCTGCCGACTCACGCTCAGGACCCCGGCACGCTCGACAGCCTGAAGGGTCTATTGCAGGATCATTCCGGTGAGTCTGAAGTCTTCCTCCACCTCGACAGTAAGCAGGTCATTCGCCTGCCCGAGACGTATCGAGTCGAGACCGGCAGCGGCCTCGTCGCCGAACTTCGGGTATTGCTTGGCCCCGATGCCGTCGTGGTCTAACCCAGCGGGCTCGACACCAGCGCGTGGGCCCCAGCCCATTCGATCCTCAGTTTGCGTTTTCTCCAGTTCTTGACTGGACTAGAGAGGCGACAACGCGACCAAAGCAAGGCGATGGGTTATGGCACTCGAAGTAGAAACTAAAGACTGCAACGCATTGAGCGACGCAGACATCTCCGATATGGCGGACCTTTGCGCCGACAGCCCCCTGCCGTACGAGGCAGGCGACCTCTCCAAGCAAGCTGAGGAATGGGTCCTGTGCTGCCAAGCGCTCGACAACGGCCGCCTCAAGGGTTTTGCCTACTACACGCTCGAGCGCATTGGCGGAACGCCTGCGATCATCATCGGGCTCGGCTCGATTGGCCGTAGCTCTCGTCGTGACAGCGTCATGAAGGGCATGGTCACCGACCTGATGCATCGCGCCGTGATGGCGTTCCCAGACGAAGACGTCGTCGTCGGCCTGCGCATGCAGACGCCTGATGGATTCGAGATCCTCAAGTCGTTCAACGACATCGTCCCTCGTCCAGATCACAAGGCATCGGGCGAAGAGCGTGCGTGGGGACGTCGTTTCGCAAAGCGTTTCGGCATCTCGCCGCTGCGCTACGCCGACCGCGCCTTCACCGGCACCGGCAAGGGCGAGACCCCATGCGCACTCGACCACGAGTCGTCGTCGCCAGAATCGATCGATCCTGAGGTGGCTGCGCTCTTCAGCGAAGTAGATATCGCAAATGGAGACGTGCTGATCGGCTTTGGCTGGGCGATGTCGGAAGACCTTGCCAAGTTCGCCTGAGGCGTCAATTTCCGTACGAGCTGCGGACGTCCTGAACACGCTTGCAGCGCGGCGCATGGTCAGGAGCTATCTCGATGAGCCGCTTCATGCGGAGTACATCGACGCGCTCATCCGGGCCGCTCACTCGGGCCCGAGCGCTGGGAACAGCCGGTCGCTCGACCTCTTGGTCCTCACCGACTCGGATGTTCGTGGGTATTGGGACGTCACGCTTCCCGAGCGTGCACGAGAGAACTTCCCCTGGCCAGGGCTGCTGGTAGCGCCTCTGCTGCTCGTTCCCTATGTGGACCCCGCTACATATGTCGACCGGTACGCCGAAGCCGACAAGGCGCGTACGGGCCTCGGAGCGGGCGCTGAGGCGTGGCCGGTGCCGTATTGGTGGGTTGATGGCGGCGCTGCAGCCGAGAACGTTCTGCTCGCCGCCACGGCGCTCGGACTGGGCGCATGCCTCTTTGGTCAATTCGACAACGAGTCAGCGGTACGAGAACGCTTCGGCGTTCCGGACGGGAAACGAGCGATTGGAACAATCGCCGTTGGCCACCCCAACACTGTGGACGACCGCCCGAGCCAGTCGGCGAGTCGCGTCCGGCGCCCGATCGACGAGACGACGCATCGCGGCCGTTGGTAGGGGCGTGAGTTTCTCTCCTACGGGCTCCGAACAGCGACGACAGCTTGATACGTTGACGTCGTGACCGCACCTTTGCCAACCGGCGCATCGTTATGGATCGCGGGAGCCCGTCCCAAGACGTTGCCCGCAGCTATCGTCCCGGTTGCTGTTGGAACCGCAGCGGTTGCCGAGGACGGCTTTATCTTGTGGCGGGCCATAGCGGCAATGGTCGTTGCGGTTGCCCTGCAGGTCGCAACCAACTATGCCAACGACTACAGCGACGGCGTGCGCGGAACCGACGACGACCGGGTTGGCCCGTTGCGGCTCGTTGGCTCGGGGGCAGCGTCTGCTGGAGCGGTCAAGCGTGCGATGCTCGCATCGTTTGGGGTGGCCGGTGTTGTCGGCCTGGCGCTCAGCATTGCGGTCAATCCCTGGCTCCTGGCTATCGGAGGAGCCTCCATCGCCGCAGGTTGGTTCTATACCGGCGGAAGTAACCCTTACGGCTACATCGGGCTTGGCGAAGTGTTCGTGTTTGTCTTCTTCGGCGTCGTCGCAACCGTTGGCTCGGCCTATGTGCAAACCGAATCCCTCTCGGGTGTCGCCGCGGTCCTGTCGATTCCGGTGGGTATCTTCGCAACCGCGCTCCTGGTCATCAACAATCTGCGCGACCGTGTCGGCGACGCTGCAGCAGGCAAGAAAACGCTCGCCGTGCGTCTCGGTGACGGCGCGACCCGACGCCTGTTCATTGGTTCGCTCGCCGCCGCGTTCCTACTCATCGCCCTCGTTGCGCTCTCGACCGACCGACTGCCGTTGCTGCTCGGACTCGTCGGCGTTATCACGGCGTTGCCAGCGATCCGGACCGTCGCACGTGGAGCCGTCGAACGAGAGCTCATTCCTGTTCTCGAAGCCACAGGCCGAACCCAGCTCGTCGCTGGTCTTGCGATGACGGTTGGCCTGGTTCTGTAATTTCTCGACACTTCCGGTCGAGATTCGTGTTTGCTGGCTTGTTCGCTACGCGAGCTTCGCTCTCCTCTCGCCGGAGGCGTCTTGTTTGTGCGTATAGGGGCGCTTGTTTTGGCTGGCGTGTGCGAGGTGAGTGCTGTCGTCGGGTCGAGATTCGTGTTTGCTGGCTTGTTCGTTACCTTGTCGCGGTTATGAGTTGAGCTGCGCCCAACGTGAGCTGCTCGTGTTGCACATCGGAAAACCCAACAGCTCGCAGACCGGCGAGCAATTCGTCTCGCGGAGGAAGGTACGCAAGGGA
>CALBVK010000372.1 GCA_937969345.1 uncultured Acidimicrobiales bacterium | reverse complement strand
GGGCCGAGTCCGCTTAGCGGACTCGGCCCGAACTTCGTTCAGCGGTGTTGGGGTGCTGCTGCGCTATGCGTTGCGGGTCACGGTCACCTTCATGACCGGGCCTCTCCAGTCAAACACCGACGGCAGGTCGCCTGTGCGCTGCAACGTGCGATGATTCTGGATCACGCCGTTCTCGGCGAGTTCGGGGTTGCTCTCGCCGGTTCCTCCACCGTCACCACAAAATGGTGCGGGGACAAGGTCGGCGCGGTTCTCGGTGTTGATCTCGGTACCGGCATCGAAGGCACGTACGTAGAACGTCCGTGAATCGCCATCCCAACGAGGAAGGCTCTTGCTATCGAGGCCAGCGAAGCCGTCGTTGGTGCAGATAACCATCGAGACGATGCTGAGTCGACGTTCCTTGCTCGTTACCGAGAAGGTCCGAGACTCACCGGGTGGGATCGGCCCAAGGTCTCCGGCTCCGACGCCGCTAACGCCAAGACCGTTTGCATCAATGGCTGCGGCCAATTCAGCGGCGAGGATCGGTACTCCACCGTTTTCGGCGACGGCTTGAACACCCGGGCTGGCCTCTTGCCCGCGCTGGAAGACGTCGGCCGAGCGGTTGTGCACTGCGAAGTTCGGTGGCGTCAGGTACTGGCCGCCGGTGATGTTCTCGACGTTGATCGTGTACGTCGGTGCGGGGTCGACTCGGGTAACGGAGAGCTTTGCAACGGGTCCGCTCCAATCGAACGAGTCGGGCAAGTCACCGACGCCGCGCAAGGTGCGGTGACGAGTGATTACGCCGTTCTCGGCGAGTTCAGGGTTGCTCTCGCCCGATCCTTCGCCTTCGCCGCAGAATGGAGCGGGGACGATGTCGATCCGGTTCTCGGTGTTGAGCTCGGTACCTGCGTCGTACCCCTTCAGGTAGAACGTGCGACTGCGTCCATCGCGGCCGGGGAGGTTCTTGCTGTCGAGTCCGGCAAACCCGTCGTTGGTGCAGATAATCATCGAGACGACGCTGAGTTGGGATTCGATGGTCGTGAACTCCCACGTCACGGTCTCACCCGGAGCAATGGGTGCGTCCGCTCCGACGCCACTGACGCCACTCGAGCTTGCGAGAGCAGCTTCGAGTTCGCCGGCGAGCACCGGTACTCCGCCGTTCTCGGCGACGGCTTGAACACCGGGACTGGCTTTCTCGCCACGCTCAAACACATCGATGTTCTTGCCATGGGCGGCGAAGTTTGGTGGGGTGAGATATTGGCCGGTGGTGGTGTTGGTGAACTCCACCTGATAGGTGGCGTTGACGGGTGGCCGGTACGTATCTGCACCTGCCGTCGACGCAGCGACGGTCGGTAGCAAGATCGCAAACAGCGCAATGAGCACGAGGCTCGCACGTTTCTTCATGAGGGACATCCTTTGTGAACACGAACGGCGCCCTGCCGCACGACGGAGTCCAAACTCCGCAAGGAGCACCCCACCACTTTGAGCGCGATTGTGGAAGCGATCTGTCCCGTTGTTCTCTAGGTGTTTTGGCCTATGAACGCATTCACTTTTCGTTCAGAGAGATGAACTCCCTGAGCCCGGGTCTACGACCAGGTCACTCGAGCAACCGTCAGCGTGGAACAGTAAAAGATGCTCCGCCCGGGTCCGGGGCTGAGGAACATGCCGTTTGCGATTCGGCTTCCTGTCGAGACCCGATCGAGTAGCTCGCCGGTGCCGATATCGACCACGATGATGTCATCGTTGCCCGCATCGGTGAAGTCGTTAATGACGAGCTCGCCTGATTCGGGGAACACGACTGGCTGCATGCTCGGGCGAACATCGGGGACCGTCCAGGCCACGTCGAGCTCGTTGCCAGAGGTCGTGACGCCGGCGAGTCCGCCGTTGACCGAGTCCCACGCAATGGTCATGCCGTATTCGGGCACGTGAACGGGCGGGGCGATGATGCCTCCGCCCGGCGTCCCGAATGGTGCGATGCTTTGGGTGACTCCACTCACGCAATCGGCTTGGATCAGGCGCTGCGGGCCATTCCACGGTGCGGGCTGGCGCCAGCTGAGCGCACGCCCCGGCGCCTCATCCCAGCGGCCGTTGGGCTCGGTGTTGTGAATCATGCGGACCGACGTGATGTCGCCACAGTCCATGACCCATGACGAACCGCCGCTGATGCACGAATCCCATGCCAGACCATGGTCGCCTCCAGCCGATCGATACTGCGGCGACCAGTCGTCGATCACCAAGCGGTCGGCGTCGACGAGAAGCCGATAGAGATGCTCGGTACCGGGGACGTAGACGAATTCTCCCTGATCGGTGAGATCGCTGGCGATTCGCCCCATCGAACCTTCGGGCAGAACAAGTGGTGCCGCAACAAGGTCCAGCGTGTCCGGGTCGAGTCGGGTGATCGTCGTGCCACCCTGGCCCTCCAGCCGTAAATCTTTGGTGATCAGCGAGCCGTCGGCTAGGGCGAGCAGGCCGTTGTGCGATCGGCTGACCGGCAGCTCACGTTCGGCGATGATCGAGAGGTCATCGGGGTCGAGTCGGTGGAGGTAGTTGCCGTTGACCGACATTGATCGATCCATTGGCGTGGGCGAGGATCGCCCCGCACCACACATGCTCGCCACAAGGGAGCTGCGGACTCGATGCTAAGACCTCGAGGGTGTCCGGGTCGATCCGTTCGACCCAACCGAACGGCGGCGGTCCACTGAATGCGGGCATCGTCCCTCCGACGTACCACTGTCCAGGCTCGCGTTCGATCGCCATGACATGCCACTTTTCGTCATGACGAGAGACCACCGACGCGCTACCCGAGGCAGCATCGAGTCGTCCGTTCGAGGCCTTCTGTCGGCGGTTTCCACCGCACTCCACTGGCCATGACGACGACCGGTAGCCAGGGTGCGGTTGGGTCCGGTCGAGGCGAGTCATGTCATGGTTATAGCGAACTGCCCGGGGCAGCGCACAAAAATGCGAAGTCCCGCGCAGCTGGCGGTCTGCGTGGGGACTTCAGATGTATGACGTCCGCGTTAGCGGGGAAGTCGCGGAAACGGTTGCGCTAGCCGCGCATTGCAGCGGCGACGTGATCGATGCAGTGTGTGAGTGCTTCAATGTCGCTCGGGTCGATACCGGGCATCATCGAGATGCGCATCTGGTTGCGGCCAAGCTTGCGGTAACCACCGGTGTCGAGGATGCCGTTGGCACGGAGGACGGCAACGACGGTGTCTGCATCGATCGAATCGTCGAGATCGATCGTGGCGTTGACGTGGCTGCGGTTCTCGACGTTCTGGACAAACGGTGTGACGTAGTCGCTCGCATCGGCCCAGTCGTACATGATCTTCGACGACTGCTCGGAGCGACCAGCGGCGAAGTTGAGGCCGCCGTTCTCGTTCACCCATTCGGTGTACTTGAGCGCGAGGTAGATCGTGGCTAGGGCAGGGGTGTTGTAGGTCTGGTCCTTGAGGGAGTTGTCCATTGCGGTCTTCAGGTTCAAGATCTCCGGCACCCAGCGGTCGGTTGCGGCAAGTGAGTTGATCCGATCCATGGCAGCCGGTGAGCACAAAGCAATCCAGAGGCCGCCGTCGGAGCTAAAGCACTTCTGCGGAGCGAAGTAGTACACGTCGCTATTCGCTGCGTCGAAGCGCAGGCCGCCCGCAGCAGATGTTGCGTCGACGAGGGTGAGTCCTTCGCCACCTTCTGGGCGAACGACGGGAAACATGGTGGCCGTCGACGTCTCGTTATGCGTGTAGCAGTAGGCGTCGACCTCAGGGTTTGCGATGAGGGATGGAGCGGTGCCCGGGTCGCCTTCGACGATGTGCTGGTCGCCGAGGTGTGGAGCGAGCGTGGCTGCTTTTGCGAACTTGCTGCCGAATTCGCCAGCGACGAGGAACTGCGCGCTGTTCTCGATCAAGTGGAAGGTGGCCGCATCCCAGAACAGCGTTGCGCCGCCGTTGCCCATCAGGATCTGGTAGCCGTCCGGTGCGTCGAACATTTCGAGAAGTCCATTGCGCAAGGCGGCAACGACGAGCTTTACCGTGTCCTGGCGATGGCTTGTTCCAAGGAAGTCGTCGGCCTCGGCGGCGAGGGCGGCTACAGCCTCAGAACGTACCTTCGATGGTCCGGAGCCGAAGCGGCCGTCGAGCGGGCGCATCGAGTCTGGAATCGTGATGTCTGGGATTGATGTCATACCCGATAGTTTCGCAGTTGGAATCAGCGAATTCGCGCTGTTCTACGAACAAAACTTCATGGAGTTTTCGATGGGTGCTCGCATCTCGGACCGAATCGGCGCAATTCAAGAGTCAGCAACGCTGGCGATCACCGCCAAGGCAAAGGC
>CALBVK010000371.1 GCA_937969345.1 uncultured Acidimicrobiales bacterium | reverse complement strand
TTGGGGCTCATGACAAGCACTCGCTGGATCACCGAAATGGGCATGGGCGTTGACGTCCATGGCAACGACTACACCAAGGCCGCGCGGCGAGCGGTCTCCGATGCACTTCGACACAGCAGCCTCAACTTCTTCAACGCCGCTGGCAAGACCAAGCACGACATGCTCGTCGAGGTACGCATCGGTGTGCAAAAGCCTGAGGAAGTCGACACCGATGCCGTGGCCGAAGAGATCCCCTACGGCACGCCGACGGTAAAAGCCGTTCTCGGCGGGCTCGACGTCGAAGCACCATCGGGCGACGACGGCATGGTGATCGCAAATGCTGCGGTCCTCGTCAGCTTCCTCGACAACGACTGATTTCCGTGACCGAACTCTCCCCAATCGATCCAGCACTCGTTCCGCAGCGAATCCTCTCGAGCGGAGCTGCCATGCCGGCGATCGGCCTCGGCACGTTTGGTTCAGATCATGTCGACCATGATGTCGTTGCCTCCTCGGTCGAAACTGCGATCGCGCTCGGGTATCGACACATCGACTGCGCGTCGGTGTACGGCAACGAGGTCCAGATCGGACAAGCGCTCGCAGCAACGCCGATCCCTCGAGACGAACTTTGGGTGAGCTCGAAGGTATGGAATGACCAGCACGGAGATGTCGCTGCCGCGTGCGAGCAGACCCTGACGGATCTTGGGCTGGAATACCTCGACAACTACCTCGTCCACTGGCCGTTTCCGAACTTCCATCCGCCGCACTGCGATGTGGACGAACGCAATCCCGACGCGGTCCCCTACGACCCGTGGGCGTTCCTCGAGACCTGGGAGCAAATGGAGGCGCTCGTCCAACGCGGCCTGGTACGGCACATCGGCACGTCGAATATGACGATCGCCAAACTCGAGCTGATCATCCCGCACATGACCATCATGGCATCGGTGAATCAGATGGAGCTCCACCCGCATTTCCAACAACCGGAGCTCTTTGGATACCTGATCGACCACGACATCGAACCGATCGGCTTTTGCCCGATCGGCTCACCGGCCCGCCCAGAGCGAGATCGAACAGCCGACGATTCCTCACCAACCACCGATCCGGTCATTGTCGAGATCGCGGAGGCACACGGCGTACACCCGGCGACCTTGTGTGTGAAGTGGGCTGTATCGAACGGCCACACACCGATCCCGTTCTCTACGAACCCTCGCAACATCCACGCCAATCTTCACGCCACCACGACCGAACCCCTCGACGGCGACGAACTCGACCGGATCGAGGCCGCCGATCAGAACTGTCGCTTGATCAAGGGTCAGGTGTTTCTCTGGGAAGGCGCCACGGGATGGCACGATCTGTGGGACGAGTAATCAGCGTCGAAGACACGGCTGCAGCGATTTGCGTTATCCGCTCGCTCGGCTAAATCGAGCTCCCCGGCGAATGAAGTCTTCTGAGTGGTTCTTGTGTTGTTCCTCATCAACGGCAATCTGTCTCAACATGTCGCCAACGGTTGCATGGAAGCCGTAGTCGCCTCGATAGTTTGACTGCCATTCGATCTCATCGAACTCGGGATGTTCCTCGACAAAGCATGCGTATTGACGCATGGCGTGGTCCTCGAGATCGCTATTCAGTCGGTAGGACCACTGTGGCTTCGCAACGAATAGAACCCACGACAGCTGGTAGTAGATAAGCGAGAGGATCTGGGGAAACAGCCGATCGAAGAACAGCCGTCGCTTGTACCCGGAAGCGTCGAGGAACTCCTCCATGATCAGCAGGTGCCAGAACTCATTGTCCTGTTCATCTCTCGCGAGAAGAACGCGGTCCTGAATCTGTCGCCCAAAGGAATGATCGCGATGGTTTTGCGTCTGTGCAATATGCCCGACGTGTTCCCATGCCATATACGGAACCCTCGCCACGAGCTCGACAAAGGCAAAGAACTCAAAGCTTCGACCTTGTGGGAAGGCCTTGTCCGCAGCCCAGAACAGCAGGCGGGCAGGTAGTCCATACCGGTACGTCGGAATCTCGAGGTATCGCTCCTGGTGAGTTCGAAGCTCCGCCGGGCTAAGCGGCATCGAGAAACACGATTCGTAGGGCGAAGGCGGTTCGGGGCGATCCAGTTGGGCGGTGGTTGGTTGGGATATCACATCGGTCATTGGCGGTGTCTCCGGGAATCTCATAATCGTGATTCCTCACTCTGCTCGCCTGAAATCAGCTCGGGTAGGGACCTTGTTCCCTACCCGAGCCACGTCGAGGAGCGCAGAGTCGATCCATGACTGCATTTACGTTGACTTCTTCGTCCGAACGCACGGAGCGACCAGTCCAAACGGCCACACCGGCTGAGAAGGGCATTGGTCAGATCGTGCGGATCGGCATTCCTCTGACGGTGTTGGCCGTGTTCGCCACGGTCACTGCGGCCTTTGCTTTCGGCGGCACGCCACTTGGGGAAGCCGTCGGGTACGGCTCCTACCTTGCCTTCTGGATCGGTGGAGGGTTCGGGCTGATCGCTAGCGGGGCGTACTACAGCCATATCAGCCACGGCGACTGCCCGTAACCTGCGTTCATCATCATCGAACGAACAGGTCTCGATACCAATCGTTTTGAAATCGACCGCTCGGATCGACCCGCTCGACGAGCGAAGTGAAGTCGTGTAATCGGTCGAACTGACCGAGGTCGAACTGTGATGGATCGAACACCTTGCCCCAGTGTGCTCTCGGCGAAAGGTGGCCAATGGCGTTCGCGACGGTGCTCGCTGCTGCTTCAGCCAAAGCCTGGTCGGGCACCCACGTGAAGTGAATCGCTAGCGAGTCTCGTCCAACGTGCGGGCTCATCCAAAGGTCGTCGCTGGCGACGGTACGAAGCTCACTGATCAACAAGGCATCGGCAATCTCTGCGCCGGCAGCGTCGATCGAAGCAATAGCGGCCGCTGCATCCTTACGGTCGACGAAGAACTCCGATTGGATCTCCTCGCCAGCGCTCGGCGTGAACTCCATCTTGAAATGTGGAAGCCGGTCGGCCCAGGCCCCAGCGACACCGAACTGATCGGTGCACGCCTGCGCGTCGATGCCGAGGATTGGATGGCGCTTCTCGGTTGCCTCGGTGAGCGGCAGTGCTTTCACCTCGTCGCCTACCCGATGCTTTACCCACACCTGCTCGGCCGTGCCTTGCCACATGGTGAATGCACTAACGCTGTACGCCGAGGAGAAGATGTCGTCGAAGGATTCTCCGACGGCCGCGAGTTCCGGGCCGTCGTACACCGTCTGCTCGACCTCGAACGCCGGCTCGATATCGAGCGTTACCGAGGTGACGACGCCAAGCGCTCCGAGTGATACCACCGCACCGGCAAAGTCGGGATCGCTGCGGTCGAGGGAGAGGACCTCGGCTTCTGGAGTCATAATCTGTAACGCCCGCACCGCGGTAGCCAAGTTTCCGTTGCGATCTCCCGAGCCATGCGTGCCTGTTGCGATGGCGCCGGCGATCGAGATATGTGGGAGCGACGCAAGGTTGTGGATTGCGAAGCGAAAGGGGGCCAAGAGCTCGACCAGGCGCCCGTACGTCATGGAGCCGTTAACAGTGACCGCATCCCGATCGATAGAGAGCTCCAAGAATTCGGGTAGGCCCGTCGTATCGAGAATCGTTTCCGCATCGGCAATCGTCGAGAAGGAGTGGCGAGACCCAAGCGCTCGGACGCGCGGCCCCGCCGTGATCGCTGCCGCCAGTTCGCTCATCGAACTGGGACGCGCCACCTCGCTCGCGGAGTACGTGACGTTGCCGGCCCAGTTGCGCATGATCACGTCCTTTGGAACCGGCCAGGATCCACTTCGACAGCTTCGCCGCGATCGATCATGCGGGCGACGTGAAGCTCCGCAGTACGTTTCTCGACGGTCTCCACGAAGGGGATGTCGACGTGCGGCCGATAGACGAATCGATGTTCGGCCATCTCCTCGAGGGTCCGAGGCTCGACGAGATAGTCGAGCATTTCACCGTGACGGCGACCAATGACCGAGTGGAACTTGTCGAGCATCGTGAGGAAGGTCTCGCGTCCCTCGATGACACCCTTTTGATGGAAGGTGACGTAGTAGTCAGCGTGGACCTCCCTGACGTCCAGCAGGCTCTGTTCGAATTGATCGAGGTCGCTCCACACATCGCCGTAATACGGACCGAATCCCGTGAGATCGATGTCGGAGAGGAAGAACACCCCGCCGTCGATGTGAAAGCCACTATGGCCACGAGTGTGTCCGGGCAGGTGCATGGCGGTGACGTTGAGGTTGCCGAGGTCGAACACATGGCCGTCGGTGAAACCCTGAGCGTCGGGCCGCGGGCTGTAGTGCATTTCTTCAGCGAAGCTGATTGCCTGCTCGGCGCGAACCTCGTCGGAGAACCCAAAGATGTCGAGGAGTCCATCGAGGCTTTGGGCCGCGGGCAAATCCTCTTCATGGATATGGACACGAGCCTCACTGAAGAGGCCGTTGCCCGGAAGGTGATCCTCATGTCCGTGGCTGTTGACGACTGCATCGACATGGATTGGCGCGCCGCCCTGAGCAACGACCGTGACCGAAGGGTCGATCAGAATCGACTCGCTCGACCCCCGAACCAGAACGGAGTTGCCGCTCGGGTACGAACCTGGTGTTGGACCGAGTAGGACACTCACCGAATCGGTGAGCTTCCGCTCGTTCTCGCCCCAATCAACTATGCGTGCGCTCATGGACGAAGGTTATTGCGTTAGCGGCGTAACGGGCGTGGCCGGGCGCCGATTCCAGACTGGTTGGCGACGATGGCCCCGAGCGTCGCGAGCACGACGAGCATGGCGACGATCTGGATGATCTGCAACGATTCGCCAAGCCAGATCCACGCAGCGGTGGCCGACACGAGCGGGATCAGCAACGTGAAGGTCGAACTGATCCAGAGCGGAATCTGTTGGATCGACCAGTTCATCAAGCCGTGTCCGAGAATCCCCGCACCAAATGTCAACACGATGAGCCCAATCCACGAGGCGGTACTCGGCCAGCCGAGGCTTTGACCAAACACCAGGGCAAGCGGAATGTTGACCGCTCCGGTCCACAGCGCGGCACCCACGGTGTACTCCTGAGAGGTGATCGTGTCCTTGGCTTGCTTGGAGCACACAAAGTAGGCGGACCACGAAAACAGCGCGCCGATAGCGAGCAGGTCGCCGGTGAGACTACGCGCCGCTGAGCCGCCATCACCGAGCACGACCGTTGCGACTCCCGCAATGGCAAGCGCTCCGAGCAGGACGTCTCGACGATCGATGATCTCGCCAAAGAAGCGAGCTGCAACGATGCTTACGACGACGGGCTGCAGTGCTCCGATCACGGTCGCGTTGGCGACGCTCGTCATCTTCACCGCGCTAAAGAAGAACGCGACATCGGCGGCGAGGGCAAGGCCTCCCCACATCGACGCCCGCATGACTCGAAGAGTGACCGGATTTCGGCGGATGCCCATGACGGCCGCGATGACGACTCCGTAGATGGTGAAGCGGTACGCGGCGATGGCGATACCACCCATGTCGATGTTCTTCGCTACGACTCCTGAGAGGCCCCATGCTGAGACGGCGACCGCGGCCGCAAGGATGCCTAACGAGTGTGTTGAGTCGTCGGTGTCGGGCGCTGTCACTCCGGCACGCTACGGGTAGCCGATGGGTCTTTCATCAGCCGGACGCCGATGAGCGCGATAAGCGAGCTGATGGCTCCCGCTGCAAAGGCAGGCCTCTCGCTACCGGTTGCGTCGATGATCACTCCAAGAAACGGCGCGCCGAGCGCTCCGGCGATGTCGAAGAAGAAACCGAAGCTGGCAACGGAATGACTTCGCTCATGTGGTTCGGTGTCGGCCATGACGAACAGGAAAAGCGCCGGATAGTTGAATGCGACACCGAGGGCGAGAATCGACGTTCCGACGTAGACCCCAACCAACGATGGCCACGCGGCGACGACCGCAAGGCCGAGGGCGATGAATCCGAATGCGAGCATCGACCCTCGTCGAGCGCCGAGCTTGTCGGGAAGGCTCGCGAACGACAATCGAAAGACCACCACGATCGCGGCGTACACGAGAAACACCGTTCCGGCCGACGCTTCTCCGTTGGTGAGGTCGTCGAGGTAGAGCGCAAGAAAGGTCGTATATCCAACAAAGCCAAGCAGCGACAGCGTCAGGAGAATTCCGGGGAGCACCGATGCCCGATGCAGGAATCGGCGAGACCGTTCGGCGGGCGCGTCGGTCACGGCAATCGGCGGCTTGTTGGGAATTGCGAAGGCGAGGAGCGATGCGACGAGCGACATTGCGAAGCTCGTTCGGACAACACCGTCGAAGTTGTAGTTGTCGGCCAGGTACTCACCGAGAAACGGTCCAACCCCGAGGCCCACGTAGATCGAAAGAGAGAAGTAGCTCGAAGCTTCGCCCCGTCGGTGATCGGGAGCCATGTCTTGGATGGCGGTGGCCGCCCCGACGAACGCACCGCTTTCTCCGACGCCGGTGAGGATACGGAGTCCGAGGAGCACCGGGATCGATGCCCAGACCGGATACAGCAAGATCAGCAACCCTGAAGAGAGCGCGCCGCCAACGAGCAGGATTCGACGTCCGTAGATGTCGCCAACACGGCCGAGCAGCGGGCGGACGAGTGCTGCGGAAATTCCAAAGGCTCCAACGATGATCCCAACCTCGGTCTTGGAGCCAGCGAGCTCATCTTCGATGTAGCGCGGGAGCGTTGGGAGCAACATCGCAAACGACGTGAAGTAGAACAGCGCCGCCGCGGTGATTGTGAGAAAACGGGGGGTGACTAGCGAGTCGTCTGCGGACACGGGCTAGTGCGCGTGCTCGAGCACACCGGTGGCGCTCGTCAGGAAGAACAGTGCCGCGAAGAGGACGACGCCGATGATGACGTTGCGCACCGAGTAGCGGCCGGTCTCAGGGTTATGAATAGCTGGCAAAGTGTCGACGGTGGCCACGTAGACGAAGGTGCCAGCCGAGAACAGCAGGGTTAGGGCCACGACTCCTTGGCTCGCTCCGTCGAGGAGCAGGTAGGACAGCACCATCGCAAGTGGTGTTGCCAGCGCAAACGCGAGCAGGCCTCGAATTGCAGCCGACCCATCTTCGGTTTCGTGTAGCGCGAACAACCCGAGGCTGAACGCGGCGGGGACGCGATGGATCAGCACGGCGAACGCGATCAGAACCGAGAACGCTGTGTCGCCGGCGACGGCGGCTGAGCCAATCGCTAACCCATCGGCGAGAGCATGTGCTGACAGTCCGACTGCAAGCACCGACATCGATGTTGGGTGATGCACGTGGCCGTGCCCATGTCCATCCACATGATCGTGGTGTTCCTCGTGGACCGCGTGACCAACGCCGAATCCTTCGAGGAGCAACATGGCCACGAAACCGCCGAGAATGGTCAACCCAAGAAGTTCTGCGGAGTACACAAAGCTGTCGCCATCGTCGAGGGGGATCGGCTCTTCAGCGTCATGGGTAAAGCCCACTTCTTCGTCGCTGTGTTCGTCTTCGTCGTGTTCGTCTTCGCTGTTGTCGTCGTGTTCGTCATCATGCTCGACACTCGGCTGTGCCGCAGTGTGAAACCCCTCAGGAATGACGACCATCAATGCCGATGCGAGCAAAAGTCCCGAAGCAATGCCCGTGAGCATCTCGAGTTGCTTGCCGGTCAACCTTCCGGAGAAGGCTCGAGGCGCAAGTCCTCCCAACAGGGAAAGGACAGCGATCGCAATGGCGAGCAGGACGATGGGCACAGCTGAACGCTATCGCCCAACAATGAGTAGCCCAATGGCGCAGTCCCAGGCACGATAGAAGCGTGCAGCGACCTCGATTCCACCTCGCAATACCCGTCACCGACCTCGACGCGTGCCGCTCGTTCTACGGCGACACACTCGGCTTCCCAGAAGGCCGGTCCGCCGATCATTGGGTGGACTTCGACATGTTCGGCCACCAGCTCGTCATCCACGAAGTACCAACGAGCAGCGGCATTGCCGGCACCAACCCGGTCGATGGCGACGCGGTGCCCGTTCCGCACTTTGGAGCACTGCTCGAAGTCGGTGACTGGCACGCACTCGCCGAGCGCCTACGCGGCGCAGGCGTATCGTTCGTCATCGAGCCGCACGTGCGCTTCCAGGGGGAGTCCGGAGAGCAGCACACGATGTTCTTTCTCGACCCGTCGGGCAACGCCCTCGAATTCAAAGCCTTCGCCGACGACTCCCAAGTCTTCGCCAAATAGAGATTTGTACAGAAAAAGGAACCGTATAGGGTCCAAATTCTGTACAAATCTCTAGCCGCGGGTCGTGATTGGCCGGCGGCCTTTTCGTGGAATTCGTTTCACGGTCACCCAGATGACCGCAGCCAAGATGATGGCACCACCAATCAATGTCGTCGCCGTTGCTTCCTCGCCGACAAACACCCAGACCCACAGCGGCGCCAACACGACCTCGGTCATAATCAGCAGTGCGGACTCAGGGGCAGGAACGACGCGTTGCGCCATGTTGAATGCGGCCAGCGGAACAGCAAGCAAAACGCTTCCGGCGAACGTTCCAATTGCGGCGTCGCGAAGTGTCGCTTCGAAGCCGCCCTGCAAGAGAACTGCTCCGATTCCGACCACCAGCAAGCACACGCCCGCAACGAAGAGCGGAACCATTGCATCAATTCGAGTCGCCGATCGGATCAGCGTTGTGTACAGCCCGAAGCCGATCGGGATGATCGCCGCTATGAGGCCGAAGGGCGACAGGTCATCGGCGATGCTGCCGCCGACCATAATCGCAACGCCCACCACGCTCACCGCTGTCGCTATCAGTACCGCTGAGCTCGGACGCTCCTTGAGCAAGAGCCAGCTGAAGTACGCCGCCGTCAACGGAGCGATCGTCTGCAAGATCAAGACGAACGCTACCGACGCGAACGAGAGCGAAACGATGAAGAGGGTGTTCATCATGCCGAGTAGCAGACCGGCATAGAAATGTCCGCGCTCAAGACGCGAGGTCAGGTCAGCGAAACGGTCGCGATAGCGGACGGCGAGCACAACCACTGCAACTCCGCCCATCCCAAGACCGCGGAAAAACAGGTACTCCCACGAGCCAATGTCGACCGAGCGAAAGGCCAACCCGCCGAAGCTAAAGCCGATGCCGGTCATCAAAATGATGAGCGACCCTTGCAGGTGCGTCAGCGATGGCAGCTCCCGCTCGTGGGCGGCGACTTCGGCAGTCATTCCGGGCACGCTACGCCTGCGCTGAACGTTCGTCCAGCAAAACTATGTGTGGGGAGACCACCGGTTCCCCGATGGCCTCCCCACAAACGTTCTGTTGAATGTCGTGGCTCTAGCTATTGGCTAGACGTCTACCGGAAGTTCACCGCGGCGACGTGAGGCCACAAAGACCAAACCAAGGCCAAGGCCGACCAGCAATACGCCGCCGAAGAGACGTCCCTGAGTCTCCGAGCCGGTAAGTGCCAGCGTCGCAGGTTGGGTATCTGGATCCGAGGACGAGTTCTGAGCTGCAGCAGCCGCAACCTGAATTGTCTGTTCGGAAACAAACGCCGTCAGGTCATCCCGCTGGCCTTCGACGATGAGGATAAAGGTGCCTGCACCCATGTTTGCTGGAAGTCGTAGGTCGGCATTGACATTGCCCGCTGCGTCGGCGCGAACAACCACAACACCCTGGACCTCGGTAAGACCGTCAAGTTCGTTGCGGTTTGCATCGACGAGACGGATCTCCACTTCGGAGTTGGGGACGAGTCCACTGGCTGCGAAACGGATGATCGACCCCGGACCTGTATCAGCGGGCAGATAGTAGATGCCCTCTTCAAGGCTGGTCCCTTCATACGACTGAGCCCCGACGGAGGAGACTCCGGTAAACAAGACGAGTAGTGTGAGAAGTAGTGCGGATAGTGCTTTCATTCCTGCCCCAAGCATGTGTGATGATGAGTACTTGTTCGGCTACCAAATTTGGTATTTAAGGTGTTCGTCTAGGTCATTCAGCCCCTAGGTCAGCTTCGATCCGATCGAGGGCCGCTCGAGCGGCCAAGACTCGACTCCGAGCCGACCGCTTTTCTGGACCCTTCCACGCGGGGAGGGTCACATCGACGGTCTCGGTCTCGATCAGGTCAACCTCGGGGATCATCTCCGGATGCGAACGTGGCACCTGCATGCCGCGAGTGGAACGCGACGGAGCGTAGTAGGACTCTGCGTACGAGCCCGAACGGCCCCTCACACCGGTGAGTACGTACCCGAGGACTGGCGCATGAGCTGAGCGACGAATGAGGTCCAGAGCTTGATCAACATCGCCCATCTTCGTCCGCGTCGAGAAGGCGCTCAAGATGATGCCATCGGTGAGCTTTGCGATCTCGAGTGCGTCAACCACAGGGAGGACCGGAGGACAGTCGATCAAGATGTGGTCGTACTCCTCACGAAGCGACTCGATCAGATCCGCCATTCGTGGGCTGCGAAGCAGCTCTGCTGGGCTGCGGTCACCGAGTACGGTTCCAGCGCGAAGCAGGAACAACTCTGGCATGCCGTCAACGGGAACAACACAGTTGTCGGCCGAGTAGAGGCCGCCCAAATATTCAGCCAGGCCTGGACCATCGGCTACCTCGAATCGCTGGGTGAGCGTTGGGCGACGAAGATCGGCACCGACGACTAGGGTGCGGCGACCCTGACGAGCGAGGACGGCGCCGAGGCGCGCAACCGTGGTGGTCTTCGACTCGCTAGCTCGTGCGCTCGTGAACATCAGAACCTGCTTCTGACCTCCGCTGACACGAGCGAAGCCAATTGACGACGCAAGCCGCTGGAACGACTCCGCGAGGGGTCCGTGGTCCTTGAGCGCTGCCTTGCCGTCGTCGCGGCGGTTCAAAGGAACCGTGCTCAGGTAGGGCAAGCCGCTCTGAGCAGAAAGTTGATCGGTAGTCCGCACACGGTCATCGCGGGCTTCGGCGAGAAGTACAGCCACGCCGCCTATCAGTAAGGCCCCAAAGATTCCGAACGCAAGGTTTCGCGGAAGCGATGGAGAGACCGGTGACGTTGGGACGGTCGGCACGCGGTTCATTCGTGCGCTTACGGTCTCGTCCGACAGGAAGTTCTGTATCAGACGCATTCCGGCAAGCTCGTCGTTAATCGCACCAAGCTGTGAATCGATTGGTGTGAGCTGCGGTTCGATCGACTGCAACAACGCCACCCGCTGGGTAGCGAGCCGGGCGACCTCGGTGCCGTCGTCGGTGGTCTCGAGGAGCCGGTCGATTGGCTCGAGTGCTGTCAGCACTTCGGCGCGCTCAGCGTTGAGCAATTCAGCGGTATCGGTAAGCGTCGCAATCGTTTGCGAAAGCTCAGCCTCGTCGCGTTGATGACGCAAGGTGATGTACGTCTCCGCCCACGCCGTCGCCGTCGCCGCAACCGATTCGGGGCTATTTCCCGTTGCGGTGAACGAGATGAAGCTTGGTTCGACACGAGAGTTCACGTTGCCGACATCAATGACGACCCGGTCGCTACTGTCTGCGAGCGATTGCGCTTCCGACTCGTATTCCGTCGATGCCAGGAAACCCTCTTCTGCCGAAGGGGAACGAAGCAGCGCCGTCGCCTCCGAAAGCGGAAACAGGTTCGAGCTCTCCTCGGTTCGGATCACGACCTCCGCCTCGGCTCGGTACGTCGGGATGGCGCGGTCGGTCAAAAAGATGACCGCACCAACCGCCACTGCTAACGGTGGCAGCATCAGCCACCACCAGCGCCGCAGGACTGGACCGAGTTCACCGATCGAAAACGACCGGTCGGTGGATGTGAATGATTGGGAAGCCATGAATTACTGCTCCTGGGTTACGCGGTGGTGCGAATTGGTTGGCCGGAGATCGACACGGGACTCGGTGGCGAGTCGCATGTCGAGGTCTGCGGTTTCGAATGTGTCGAGCGTGATGACCGCTTCGAGCTCTCGATGTGCTTGGGCGTAGGTGCCCTCGCGGACGATGGCGATGGCGGTTCGCAGCAGAATCACCAGATCCCCGGCGAAAGACCATTGATCGATGTAAAGGTTGTCGTACTTCGCGCGCTCGGCGATCGAGGTGTCGCCACGGAGTCCAGCGATCTGAGAGAGTCCGGTGAGCCCGGCGCGCATACGCAGTCGATCTGCATAGCGAGGGTGCTCGCTCGCGAATTGCTCAACGAATGCCGGTCGTTCTGGTCGGGGACCTACGAGGCTCATGTCGCCACGGACCACTGTCCAGAGCTGTGGCAGTTCGTCGATCGCAGTACGTCGCAGAATTCGACCCACTGCGGTGATCCGAGCCTCTGCCGTCCAGTCGGTGTCTCCGGTTTCGCCACCGGTCATCGAACGAAGCTTTGGCACGAAGAACGACTTGCCGTACTGTCCAATTCGTTCCTGCCAAAACAAGGTCGGGCCGGGAGAGGTCATTCGAACAGCGAGAGCCGCAACGGTCAGAATCGGGGAGACGATCAGTAGCGCGAGCGACGCCGCCACGATGTCGAACGTCCGCTTGCAAGCCGCCGAGAGCTGCGGATGTGTCGATCGGTTGACTCGCAAGAGCGGGTATCCCCGAAGACGGTCGGGCGTAAAGAGCGGATTACCGACACCCATCTCAAAGAGCCGCGGAAGTACGTACACACGAGTTCCAAGAGCCCCGGCTCGGCGCAGGATCGGCAAAAGATATGTGTCGTCGACGTCAGCGTCCCCGACGATGAGGCGATCGGGGCGGTGCTCTGTCAAAGACGTCCAGAGTGCGCCGGTATCGCCTTCGAATCCGGTGAGCACAACGTGATCGACGACATCGATACCAAGATCGGGACGATGTGTCAGCTCCAACTCGAGTTCACGGGAGATATTGCCGTTACCGACCACAACAGCGCTCGTTCGAAACTCGCCGCGGCGCCACAACACGAGCAGTACTCGACGTCCGAGCTGAAGCCCAACCATCATCGAGACGAGCGTCGATACGGCGATCATCGCGACCGTGCCAACCGGCACGCGAGTGTCGAACAGGAGAAGCTCACCGATCCAGGCGAGGCCAGACCCAACCGCAGTGGACCTGGCGATCGGTCCGGAGAGATACAGGTCGTCGCGGGTAATTCGAAGATGAAAGACCCCACCAGCTGCCGCAACACACCAGGTGAACAGTCCAACGACCAACGGTCGATACGTGTCGCCAAAGGCCGCACTCATCACAACGGCGGCTAGGCCAAGCGTGGTCAAGGCGAGGCCGCCGAGCAGTATCGACGCAGCCTGGAGGGAGCGAGGCCTTGCGGCTGTTTGGTCGTCGGCGTTGCCGAGTACGGATGGCATCTGTGCTCCGGGTTGTGCGATCGGAAGAGGACTTTGGGTCTTTCGGACTAGACACATCAAATGTGAGGTCTGCCGCCAGAAGATTCGACAAATTCTCCTAGTTGAGGGGCCGCCACCATGTCGAAGACGACGTGACGAATTTGTCAGCCAATCACTCACACCAACAGCGGAGATGCCGACTGGGTCGTTCGACCTAGCAATTTTCTCGTCGACCCTGAAAGCGGGACATGGATCTCTTTGTGTACTCACCCGTCGCGTCCGCGACCCACAACATGCACCTCGACGCCATTGCGTCATATGGCATCGATTCGGGCATGGTCGCGTCTGCGCATTCAGGACGACCGCGCCGAGTTGACCTCTTTGGACCGCGGAGCCGGCGTGTCCTCGTCGAATCGACCGGTCTTTGGAACGTCGTGGCGATGCCGTTCTTTCGTGCGCGAAGCGCTGAGGTCGTCTACTACTTGCACGAACCGAGCACGCTCAAGACCAAGGTATCCCGAGGCAACGGCCTGCTGAAGAGCGTGGCATGGCAACTGGTCCAGCGGCTCGATGTACTTCTCGCCACGACCGTGATCGTCAGCCGTGCCGAGCTCAAGGAACGAGCGATCCAGATCTATGGAGTGCCCGCAGACAGCGTGCAGCTGGCGCCGCTGCTGTTTCCACCAGCGATCGGCACGCCCGATACCGAACGGCCGCGAGTCACCTATCTCGGACGTATCGACGACCGCCGCTACCTCCGCGAGTTCATTGCGCTGGCACATCGCTTCGATGAGCGGGGACTCCAACCGACGATCCTCACCTCGGACCGGGACGCGCTCGACGCGCTGGACATCCCGGACTCTGTCGATGTGTTCGCGGAAAAGAACTTCAGCGAAGACACCAAGGCCGACGTTCTCAACAACACCGCCGTCGTGTGGAATCCAAAGAACTACGCCATTGCTCAATCCGGCGTGACCGTCGACGCGCTTCGCTACGGCTGTCAGATCGTCCTCACCGAAGGCGACCCGGAGTGTCACGGCCTCGAAGCCGAAGGGATTGCCATCCGATTCGACGGCGACGATGTCGTCGACCTCATCGACAGCGATTCCTCGAATAGCGCCCGTGCGAACGCACAGCAAATATTCGCTGAACGTCATGGCCAAAAGGCGTTTACTGCGCACTACCTGCCTTTGCTCAGCACCGGGGCTGCGGCCTAATGCGGTCTCGTTTCGCGGTCGCACGACCGCTTTTGTTCTTCACGGGGGTCGCCGCATCGGTCGTCGTCATCGAACCAGCGCCCATCGACTTGCTGCTCGTTGGGTTGGTCGGGTGGTGGCTGATCTATGAGCGGATCTCGCTCCCGATCGGACACATCGCACTCGGTATGGCCTACGTCGGGATGAGCGCTATCTCACAGGTCATCGGCGGTATCGATGGCGTCGAGTTCGACGCGGCTGTCGTTCGCGACCTCGCAATCGAGCTTTACCTGGTCGCGACCCTCGTCTGCCTGACGGCAACATTTCGTCGGTTCCCGGAACGCATTCGGCCGTTTGTGACGGGGATCGTCGTTGGTGCGGTCGTCGTGTCGACGATCTTCCTGATCCTGAACGTGCTTGGGCGTGTCCCCGACGTGATGTATCGCGATGAGCATCGTGTGCGTGTGAGCGGTCTGTTTAAGGACCCCAATGTTCTCGGCCCCTTCCTAATCCTCCCGATTCTGCTGCTGCTCTTTCGCAACGAGATCGTACGGATTCCGTTCGCTCGACTCGCTGCGCTCCCCTGTCTCGTCGTGTTAAGCCTCACGTACTCGCGCGGCGCCTACGTGGCGATGTTTGTTGCTCTCGGTGTAGCCGTCTTCGCAATCGCTATGCGCGAACGGATCACCTACAGCAAGGCGGCGTTCGGCGTGCTGTCGCTTCTCGCTATCCTCACGGCGGGTGCATTCGTATGGTCGACGGCGGGCCTCCCCACAGTCGAGGTCGAGACCGGCCGGCTGTCGTACCAGTCCTACGATGACGACCGCTTCTCGACCCTGGCCACCGCGTTCGACTACATCGTGCAGCACCCGCTTGGGAACGGTGTCCGGTCGTTCGCCAACGAACACGGCAGCAACCCGCACAACCTGTTCCTCGGCAAAGCCACCGATTCTGGCATCGCCGCGGGACTGATCGTCGTCCTCGTGCCACTGCTCGCTGCGGTGAGAGTGTTGTTCGCTCCCCAGGGCCATCTCACGCGCTTCTCGCTCATGATCGGAGCGGCGCTCGTGGGAAACATGGTCGTTTCCGGAGTTATCTACGCCCACCACTGGCGCCACCTCTTCTTTCTGGTCGCGATTGCTCTGGCGATTACGCAACCGGTCAACCCTCCATCTCCAAAGCCGAACCACGACCGGCACATCGATCTCACAACAGACGCCCTCGAGATTCGACGACGGGCAGCAGCGATTGGGCAACGAACATGACCAGAATCCTCCACTACTTCGAGCCATCCACCCACGGCGTCCCAAACTTCGTCGCTTTCCTGGCCGAACACCAAACAAACAGCGGACACCATGCTGCGGTTCTGGGACCCAACCCTCGGCGCTTGCCCAATGTCGTCTGGACGAACGACGAGATACAGCGCTCTTCCCCGCGGTCGATCTTGCAGAGCGGCCGTCGTGCTGCTCGGCTGGCGACGCGAATTGGAGCCGACGTCATCCACGCACATTCGTTCTTTGCGGGGATGGCCATCCGCCTGATCAACCCAGACCAACCCGTCGTCTACACGCCGCACGCGTGGGCGTTCTCGATGTCGGGTCCTACCCGATACGGAGCCATAGCTATCGAACGGGCGCTGCTCGGGCGAACCGCTCGGGTCCTTTGCGTCTCCGAAGGGGCAGCAGAGGCTGGTCGCGACACGCTCGGACCAACCACACCGATCGTCAGCATTGGATCGGCGATCGATCTCGACCGTTTCTCCACCACCGATTCAACAACTCCGACAGCGCCGCATGCCCTCGAGACGAGCTCGTCGAACGCCATGGTGGATCAGTACACGCCGTTCGCCGTGTGCGTTGGTCGCATTTCTCATCAGAAAGGCCAGCTCGCGCTCGCCGAGCGTTGGGCAAAGGAGATGCCAAATCACCCCCTTCAGCTCGTCTTCGTGGGCGATGGACATCCGGACATCGACATTGTCGACGGCATCGATTATCCGCTCTCAACCGGGAACGTGCACTTCGTTGGACCGTCGACCGAAGTCCCAGCGTGGCTCCGCGCCTCTGCATTCGCTGTTCAACCCTCACGTTGGGAAGCAATGTCGCTGGCAACGGTCGAAGCACTGGCATGTGGACGACCGGTGATCGCAACCGACGTTGCTGGAATGCGTGAGGCCATCGTCGATGGACCGCTCGCTCCTGCAGGGGCAGTAGTTGACTCGATCGACCACATCGCACCTGAGGCCCGATCGATCTTCGAAAACTCGGCTCAACTGAGTAGCTACTCCGCCATCGCCCGGCGCCGTTCAGAGGTGCTCTATAGCCCGGACCGGCTCGTTGCCCGAACCGAAACCGAATACGGATTGGCCCTTGGTCGCGTTGAAGTCGTCGACGAATCCAACGTTGTCGAGCTTCGCCCAACAGACGCGACGCCGATCTCGAGCTCAGCCAGAGACGCAAGTTCGGACGAGTCACCTGAGGTTGCCGCATGATGTCCCGACACGAGACCTATACGTCCGACGTTCTTGTCGACAACCAACCAATCGTCGAGGAGATCTCCGTCATTCCCAACCAGGTGGGCACACAACGGGTGCTCTTTATCGCCGGCTGGGGCCGCAGCGGATCGACCCTGTTCGCCAACCTTCTTGGAGGCAGTCCCTCGGTCCAGAACCTTGGCGAATTTCGCTACCTGTGGGCCCGCGGTCTTCGCGGAACCACCTGCGGGTGCGGCAAGCCGGTACCCGAATGTTCGTACTGGGCAAAGGTCCTCGAATGTGCAGGATGGTCAGGTGGCGATATCGACCTCGAGCAATTCGATGCCCGCGTGGGATCCACGGCTATCTATGATCAGCTGCGGGCAATGCTCTCCGGACGCATCTCGCACTACCGCACACTGAACCGAGACAACATCGACAAGATCGCGTCGATCTTGTCGGCGACCGCCGAACCTGGAGTCGTCATTGTCGACTCGAGCAAGTCGATTCCGTTTCTGATCAACCTTGCGGGTGACCCACGTTTCTCCATCGACGTCCTCCACCTCACTCGCGACCCACGGGCCGTGGCGTACTCGTGGAGCCGGCTAACCGACACCCAAGATGCCGATGGCGTGACGTTCCCCAGGTTCGGGCCGATCCGCAGTTCGGTCTACTGGACCATCTTCAACCTGGCGCCGCTGCGCTTTCCGACCAGATTCAGGACGCAGCTGTCCTATGAGGACTTTGTTGCCAACCCGCGAGCCACAATCGAATCCGTCTGTGCTCACTACGCACTGAATTTCCCATCGCAGGACTGGGAGGACGAGGTCACCGTCTCGGTCGATCCTCAACACACCATCAGTGGCAACCCGTCCCGCTTCCGGCTCGGCGCGACCTCGATCCGCGAAGACGAACGCTGGAAGACCGAGATGCGCCGTTCTGACCGTTGGATCGTCACGGTGTGCACTGCTCCAGCGCGCTGGATTCTGCGCCTTGCTAAACACCGCGCTCAACCACTCGAACCCCGCACCGAAGGACAACAGTCATGATCGATCACGAGAACAAGATCTGTTTCATCCATATCCCCAAGACCGCCGGTCAGAGTATCGAGTCGTGGCTCATGCATCTGCGCGGTTTCGACACGACGAATCCTGAGCACCGTGAGCTCATGCATCTCGGCAAGAATGACTTCTCGAGCGGACTCCCCCGGACCGCATCGCATTACACGTATAGCAATATGCGCGATCAGGTGTTTGACGGCGAGATCCCCGCTGACTATCGACTCTTTGCTGTCGTTCGAGAACCGTTGGCTCGGCTTCGCAGCGAGCTGGCGTACCGATTCAACGGACGCATCCCACCACGCCCCCTGCTGGCCATGCGGTCGATGCCTATTCGGCGTGCCTTTGACGACTTTCGATGCCACCTTCAGACGCAATCAAGCTTTCTCGAAGGCGCAGCTGAAGGTCGAATCCGCGTACTCCGCCTGGAAACGCTCGCCGATGATTTTGCATTGCTTACCGACGCGTTCGGACTTCCAAATACACCATTGCCCAACGTGAATCGCAGCCGAAGCGCACATCGGCCACTTCCGCAGTCGGTCATCGATTGGGGAATCGAAACCTACGCCGTGGACTTCGAGCAGTTTGGCTATCCCGTTCCTGACCAACACCTCTCCGCCGTCTCGTGACCACGGTCGCCCTCACACCAGTTCCGCATGCCAAGGCAGCGCGGTCGACGCTTCTCCTCGGAGGAGCGCTGGTGTCTGGCGCCCTATCTCAGGCTGTCTTCGGGTTCGCAGTTGCGCGGTGGTTCAGCACAGAGGCCTCCGGAGCGTTCTTCATCGGTATGGCTGTACTGACGTTGATTGGCTACCTCGGCCGATTCGGGACGGAGCAGCTCGCACTACGAGAGGCGAGTCCGGCATGGGCGAACAGCGACCACGGCGCGTTCCAGATGATCGCCTCATGGATGAACCAGACCGTGCTTCGCGGAACGGCCGTTACCTCGGTCCTCACGCTCGCGGTCCTCGCCGGCATCGCGCTCGTGGCGAGGCCCGAGAGTCTCGTCGACTCGCCGGAGGTCTGGTTGGCGGTCCTCGCTATGTGTCCGCTCAACCTGATCACCACCGGTTGCGCCTTGTTGCGCGCTGGCGATCGACTGGTCACATCGATCACGGCTCGATACCTCGCGGTGTTTGGTCCTGCCCTAGGCCTCTTGGCGCTAGCCGTCGCCATCGATGGCATCCCGAATTCGCCAATGTTGGCAATCGCGCTCAGTGCGACGGTCGTGGCTGTGTTGGTGTGGCGGGAGGTGTCCTCGCTCACCCGGGGTCACGTCGACGCGCCAACCAACTTCGAGGCTCCCGAACGACGGTCAGCTGCGACCCAGCTGACCACCTCAACCGTGCTCAACGCCGCGCTGACGTGGACCGACCGACTGATCCTTGGCGTGATCGCAGGAACGGCCGCCGTTGGTGTGTACGGCGTGGCCTGGCAGCTCGTGCTGCCGTTCAACCTCGTGCACTTGCTGAGCGGCACGATTAGCTCGCCGACGTTTGCTCGACTGCACTCAGCGAACAAGCTGGCGCAACTCGAGACCACGACTCGAGCGCTCTCACTTGCCAACGCGGTCGCCGCAATAGTCGTCTCCTCGGTCGTCGTCACCGCCAGCCCGGTCGCCCTGTCGATGATCGGCGAGGCGTACAACGACGCTCGCTCACTTGTCATCATCTTGATCGTCGGACAGATCGTGAACCTTGCCGCTGGGCAAGTGGGCGTGCTGTACGCCATGGCTGGCAAGGACAACGCACTGCTTCGAATTACCGGCTACAGCGCGCTGCTGTCGCTGATCGTCACCGTAGGGCTCACGATCCCGTTCGGCGCGACCGGCACTGCTGCTGGTGTCACCATCGGGCTGATCGCAAAGAATGTCTCGCTCGCTGTCGCTGCGCGTACTCACCTAGACATTGCGCCTGCGTTCTTTCTGCGTCGTCGTCACGATCGAACGGCCACCCCCGTCGGTGCAATTCTTCGGATGTTGACCTAATGATCAACCGGCGAACATACGAAGTCTCGGCCTTCCATGCGGCTTCGACAATCGCGGTTGTGGTCTCGGTTGGGCTGTCGGTTCGATCAGGTCTTCAACCCACGGGACGGTCGATGGTCGACCCGGTTTGGCTCACGGTGTTCGCTGTCGGGTTCACGCTCGCAGTAGTTCACGCTCCGCGAATCTTCCTGGTGCTCTTCGGCGCCGTCGCGCTGGTCGCAGAGTCTCAGTCCGGTGCGGCCCTTGCCGTCGCCTCGGCGATAGTTGGTCTGATCGGGGCCGATCGACACGGGCTGATGAGCCGACTGCCTCGGAACGACTCGGCACTTCCCACGATGGTGGGAGCGCTCGCCGGACCCTTTGCGCTCTCAACCCTTTTCGATATCTCCGACGTTGCTGGGACCGGGTCCTCGGCTGTGCTCGCTGGCGTCATCAGCACGGTCCTCCTTGTCGTTTCGCTACCTCGTCCGCTGCCGCGCCTGGTCGCTCCAACCCTGCTCGGGTTGCTCGTAGCGTCTGTTCCAATCGTTGCGATCGCGGTCGACGGCGCTCGTGCCGTTCAGGAGAGTGTCTACGCAGCCCAAGCCCACGGCGGCAGTGCGGCTAGCGCTCTTCGGTCCGGCGACCTGGAGCTCGCAGCACGCGAACTTAACGAGCTCGAATCCTCGACCGGTGCGGCTGTCGACTCGCTTGGCAGCTGGAAGCTCATCCCGGTCAAGCTCGCCCCTGTGGCATCTCAAAACCTGACCACAATCGAACGCGTGGCGGTATCTGGATTTGAGGTTGCTGGTACTGCGAGCGACGTGCTCGGCGTCGCACGCTCCGACGAAGATCTGTTCGCACATGGTGCGATCGCCGTGGATCAGGTCCGGGCGATCGTCGATTCAGGCAACGCATTGCGTGTCGATGCGGAAGTTCTTGGAGAAACGCTGGTCGCCGACCGAAGCCCCTGGATCGCACCACCACTGGACGATGCCCTCGACGTCGCGCACGACCGGTTGGCCCCGCTGGTCGATCAGGCCGAAGGAGCCGCAGCGCTCTCGGGTCTCACCAACGCGTTGCTCGGCGCCGATGGGCCCCGCCAGTACCTCGTGCTCTTCGCGAATCCTGCAGAAGCCCGAGAGCTCGGCGGACACACCGGTTCAACCGCCGTCCTCCGAGTCGTCGATGGCCAGATCACGCTGATCGACACCCGGCGCAACGGCATCCTGAATCAGAACTCGACATCGGTAGCGGTACTCACGACCGAGTTACCAGCCCGTTATCTCGAACAGCGTCCGTGGGAATTCTCCCAGAACTACACCGGTACGTCCGACCTTCCGACGATCTCGGCTGCGCTCGCCGATATCTACCCAGCCGTCACCGAGCACGAGATCAATGGGGTCATCTATATCGACCCGCTCGCGCTCGACGCGCTCATCGGCCTTTCGGGACCCGTCACCCTCGACTCGGTCGGTCGGACGTTCCAGCGGGGTGACCTTGCAACGTTCTTGCTGCGCAATCAGTACGCCGAGTACGACCCCAAGGGCGAACGGGAAGCGGTGTTCGCCGAGCTGGGTACCGCAGCATTCGAGGCGCTGTCCAACGGGAATATCGACGCGACAGTCGATGACCTCGAGCGGCTCACAACCGTGATCCGTCAAGGTCGCCTCGCCTTTGCTCCGGTCGATGCACTCGAGCAAGAAGCAATGGACGCGCTCGGTGTCAGCGGCTCGATGACCGAGCTTCGATCCAACGCCGACTACGTGTCGGTGTCCCATGTCAACGCCTCGCCCAACAAGCTCGATGCGTACCTCCACCGCACCGTCCAATATGACGTCTCGATAGTGGGTGATGCGCTCACCGCAACGGCAACCATCACCCTCGAGAATCAGGCACCCGCGGGGCTGCCTGAATTCGCTGCCGGGAACACCAACGGCCTGCCCTCTGGCACGAACCGTATGACGCTCGTGGTGCACACTCCCCACGAAATCGTTTCATGGGGCGGGGCGGACCATGAACCCGAGCTCACTCGCAGTTTCCGAGAATATGGGCGTTGGAGACATGAGCGAGTCGTGATCATTCCGCGCGGTGAAACACGAACCGTCACGATCGAGTTAGCTGGGCAGACCCCTAGCGGCACCTACGCACTCGATATTGATGCCCAGCCGCTCGTTCACGCAGACCGGGTCGAAGTCACCGTAGATCGCGGTGAGAAAACGAGCCGTTCAGCCTTCGTTCTTCGCCACGACACGACGATCACTCCCTCGTAGTGGCGAAGTGATCGTCGGGTCGGCAGAGAGCGCTTAGCTCATGAGGTTTGGCAGTTCGGCTGCGATGTCCTCGGGCGTGGTGCGGGTACCCCAACGGGCGATGGTCTCACCTTGTGGGTTGACCAGGAACTTCTCGAAGTTCCACTTGATGTCGGCACTGTCATCTTCGCCGGGCTGCTGCTCTTTGAGCATCTGGTAGAGCGGAGCGGCATCGTCGCCATTGACATCGATCTTGGCGAACATGGGAAAGTTCACGTCATAGGTCGAGGAGGCGAACTCTGCGATCTCTTCGTTGGTACCGGGTTCCTGCGAACCGAACTGGTTACACGGGAAGCCCAGGACAGCGAGGCCGTCAACGTCGTTGTGGAGCGTACGCAGACCTGCGTACTGAGGCGTAGCGCCTCAAAAACTCGCGACGTTGACGCAGAGTGCGTACTGTCCTTCAAATTGGGTGAAGTCGATCTGCTCGCCGCTGATCGACTCCATGGAGATGTCATGAAAGCCCATTGGGGTCCTTCCTTCGGTTGGAGCTATGCACTGTATGGCGGTGGGTAGAGAAGACCGACGAGTTCGTCGAGTGACTCGGCGGTGTCGAGCCGATCGATAGCCGCCTCGATTGCTTGGCATCGTTCGGCCCCGAGAACCGGTTCGGCAAAGGTGTAGAACTTCGCACGGATTTCTTCGTCGGTGAGATGATCCTCCGGATCGCCCCGGGGCTCGTGATCTTCAGAGGTGAGGCGACGCCCGTCGGCGAGGGTGATCGTGGCTCGTGCGTATCGGTTGCCTGGAAAGGCGTCGTTGTGCTGCTCGTCCTCGATGATGGTGACGAGTTGGGAGACGCGCCGAATGTCGGGATCGACGAGAGCCGCAGCGGTAACTTCGCCAGCTCCGAGCTGGCCTCGGACAAGGGCTGCAGCAACAGGAAATGGCAGGCTGTATTGTGCGTGCTCGGTCGTCGTCGGCAACGCGGTTGCGAGTCGTGCGGCTTCATGAAATGTGGCAATCTCGACCGCGACGACCTGGTCGGCGAGGAACTCATAGGCCTGCCGTAGCGCGACGACGGCCTCAACCGCTGGCTGGGCCCAGCGACAAACCGGATACGGCTTGAAGTACTGCTCGGTGATGATCCATCGCTCGCCGAGGTCGGCCCACAGCGCCTTTACCTCGGGGTCGTTGATGGTCACCGCAGGCGCTCCGGTGAACCCGTCGGCGGCGAGATACGCCGCCGAGACTCCCGCCATTGCACCCCACCCCGAGCCGTCTTTGAGCATCGTTGGATGATCGATCACCCGCATCATCTGACTGCGCGGTCCGTGGTACTCGGCAATGCCCATTGCTTCGAAGCTCGTCTCGGCATCCAGGCTCATGAGACGCGCACCGAGCGCGGCAGCGCCAACCGCTCCCCAGGCCCCAGACGTGTGGTAATCCGGCGCGGTCTGATGGAGCGCAATACCGGCACGGGTAGCGATCTCGTAGCCGACCACGAGGTCAGCCAAAAACTCGCGAGGAGAGGGACTACCAAGAGCAAAGCTAAACGCGAGGAGCGCCGGGAGCTGCGAACATCCCGTGTGGCCTTTGGTCAATTTGTTGCCGTCGTGGGCGTCGATCGAATCGATCGTCATACCACCGGCGAGCGCGGCACCTGCCGGACTCACCATCCGGCCGTCGAACAGCATCGGAGCCGCAGCGGTACCGGGCCCAAAGTGTGCCGCGGCGTGATCGTGAATAATGCGGGACAGTTCGGTCGTTCGTCCCGCAGCCGCAACGCCGATGAGGTCGAGCAGGCATCGCTTAGCGAAGGCGACGATCTCGGGCGGAATGTCGGTGAAGCGTGTGGAATGCAGCCACACCAAGACGTTCCGTGGGAGCTGGCCCGGGGTGCTCACGCCACGTGCAGGTGCGCCGCAAACAGCGCAGTGGTCTTTGCCCACGAGGTGGCGGCCGCGTGCTCGTGATAGTTCGGGTGGGATGGCCACGTGTAGCCGTGATCCGCTCCGTCGAAGATCTCGACCTCGACGTGTTCGAGCGGCTCGACGGCATCGAAGAACGGTTGGTGCATCTCGATCGACTGGACCGTGTCGGCGGTTCCGATGCCGATATAGACGGGCTGAGCGAGCTGGGCTGCGGTGAGGTGTGGCGAGTCCGGTTCATCGTCTGCCAGAAACGACGGATGCCATGTCGCGCCAACGACGAAGCGATCAGGAAGACGCATAAGCGTGCGATAGATCGCTCGGGCGCCGAGGCAGAAGCCGATCGTGCCGAGCTTCTCGTCGTCGGTGAGGTCGAGCAGGGCAAGCGCATCGTCGAGATCGCGTTGAATACCGTCGTCGGTGAGCGAGCGGAGCATCTCCCACGCCTTGGCACGGGTTTCGTCGGTGGCCTCGCTGGCTTCCCAGCCGATCATGCGACCATGCCGGTGGTAGAGATCGGGCATGACCACCCGGTAGCCCTCACCGGCGAGCCGGCGATTGAACTCATGATTCGATCCCCGCATGCCGGGGCCGTCGTGGAACACCGCGATCGTCGGATGGCGCTGGCCGTCGTCGGGGTACTTCACCGATACCGCCATCGGCCCGTCCGCGGTCTCGGTGTCGATGATCTCCTCGATGATGTTCATTCCCGAACACTACCGCGCACGACCTCGGCAGATCTCGGCTTACGGCTCGCCCCCGCCGATGGCTTCTTTGCGTCGGGCCACGTAGTCGTCGAGAGCTTCGCGTCGGTCGTCCTCGAGAGCCGGTTCGGTGTAATCGCTCAACGCCGTCTGCCAGATCTTCGTCGCCCGTTGAGTGGCGTTCTCCGCTCCGGACTCGGTCCACGCCCCATGGTTCTGCCAGTCCGAGAGCATCGGCGCATAGAAGGCGGTCTCATACCGTTCGAGCGTGTGCGGATCGCCAAAGAAGTGCCCGCCGGTCGGCACTCGCTCCATGGCATCGAAGGCGAGCGCTTCGTCGCTGAGATCGATAGGTGTCAGAAATTCCATCATGTGCTGCAGCATCTCGACGTCGAGCACGAGCTTCTCGTAGCTGGCCTGCAACCCACCTTCCATCCATCCCGCTGCGTGATAAATCAGGTTCGTCCCGCCGAGCACACTCCCCCACAGCGACATCTGCGTCTCGTAGGCGGCTTGAGCATCGACGACGTTCGAGGCGCTCGAGTTGGACGAGCGGTACGGCAGGCCGTAGCGACGAGCGAGCTGGCCAGATGCAATGTTTGCCTTGGCGTGCTCTGGCGTGCCGAAGGCCGGTGCGCCCGACCGCATGTCGACGTTGGAGGTGAACGAGCCGTACACCACGGGCGCTCCAGGCTTCACGAGCTGGGTGAGCGCAATGCCGAAGAGCGCTTCGGCGTTTTGTTGGGTGAGCCCGGCGGCGAGCGTCACCGGAGTCATGGCCCCCATGAGGGTGAACGGAGTTACCGACACCACTTGCCCCAAGCTCGACATCTCCATCAGCCCATTGGCCATTTCCTCATCGAAGCGACGAGGCGAGTTCACGTTGATGACGGTGATAACACCCGGGGACTCTGCGAGCTCGTCGACGGAAATGCCTCGGCTGATCGCCATCATCTCGATGCCATCTCGAGCTCGACCCCGACCGATCGCAGTGCAGTGGAAGCTCAGATCGGAAAGGGTCAGATTTGCTCGGTACGTATCGAGGTGACGATTGTTGGCCGGCAATTCCATTGGAGCGGCGACCTGGTTTCCGATGATGTGGATGGCGTTGAAGTAGTGCGCGAGTCGAATGAAGTTCTCGTAGTCGTCCATGTTCGACTGACGTCGTCCGTTGATCTCGTCGTGTACTGCGGGTGGTCCGGCGACGAGGCCGAAGGCGATCTTGTTTCCGCCGAGCTCTATCCGTTTGTTTGCGTTTCGACTCGTGAGCGTCACCGAGTTCGGTGCTGTCTGTAGGGCTTCGTCGATGATGTCTCGCCCGACCCGAACAACCTCTCCGTCGACTATCGCACCGGCATTACGGAACAGTTCTCGGGCTTCTTCGCTCCACAGCTCTATGCCGAGCTCCTCGAGTACGCGAATGGACGCGTCGTGGATTCGGTCGACACCGGCCTCGTCGAGGATCGGCAGCGGACCGTGCGTCATCTCCACCTGTCTCCAGGGAAGCTGTCGAATCAGTGGTTGGGTGGCGGTCGAGCGCGCTCGTCCTCGTCGTGCCATTAGAACAGGTCCTCGCTGATCGCTGATGCGGTGGTCGTGAGCTTCTTTTCGATCGAGGAACGGCCCCGGTCTCTTGGGAATCGGAAGGTGGGGCCGTAGATGATGAGCGCGCTGGTGGCGTGGCCTCGGTGATCGAGAATTGGGGCAGCCACGCTCGTCAGCGCGTCGACGTAGTTGTCCTCACTCCACGAGATTGGGTTCGCGCGGGCGGCATCGATCGCATCGTGAATAGCGGGTCGCTGGTTCTGTGGTAGCTGAGCAATGCGTTGCTCGATGCTCGACGGCGACCAGGTCGACATGATCGAGACCGCGGAGCCGGTAGGGAGCATTGGCCATCGGCGGTCGACCCAGTTCTCGACAAAGACCGGCTGAGGCACCCCGACCTGATAGATCGTTTGGGTTTCGTTGCCATCGAGCACCGAGATACAGACGGCCTCACCCACGTCGTCGGCGAGCCGTCGCATATGTGGGTGCGCAAGCTCGGCGAGTCGACGATGCCCGAGTGGTGATTCCCCGAGTGCTGCCAGTGCTGGCCCGAGAGAGAAGGTTCCCTCGCTAGAGCGATAGACGTAGCCGTGCTCGCTGAGCGCGTTGAGGAAGCGTGACGCCGTCGACCGGGACAGCCCTGTTTGCGCACAAACGTCGTTGAGGGTCGCGTCCATGCCGGTCGCCCGTTGCAACTTATCGAGCGCTGCTAACACGGAACTCATTCGATCTACGGCTTCCAAACCCACAATCCGAGTAAACCACTATGCGGTCACCTTCGCTTGAAGTAACCACTGAGCGGAACCGGCACAACAAAAGGTACCAGGTACCTTTTTGGCGAAAGGTACCTGGTACCCCGCGGTCTAAACATCGCGGCAGGCACTTACTTTCGGTAAGGTGCGATCATGGACATTGAATTTTGGGTAGATCCGATTTGACCGTGGTGCTGGGTGACGGCTCGTTGGGTCGTCGACGTTGTACAGCCAGAGCGTGATCTCAACATCACGTGGCAACCAATCAGCTTGCTGTTCAAGAACCAGCCGCC
>CALBVK010000370.1 GCA_937969345.1 uncultured Acidimicrobiales bacterium | reverse complement strand
GGATACGACAACGTTGCGCTATCGAGCGACGCGATCTACACCGGCTTCAACATCGGAAGCTTCGAAGGTGCCGTGATGGCGGGCCAGCTCGCTTCGTTGGCGGTGAGCGGAGCCCCGGTCATCGAAGACATCTACGGCTACCAGTTCCTGCATCCAGACGCAGTCGGCCCCGAGCAGGCGATCCTTCCGGCAGCGGAGTCGCGGCTCGCTGCTTAACGCTGGCTGACAAACACTGCAAGTTCGGTCTCGGCGCCGCGCGCGTAGGCCGCATCGAATACCGGTGTGGTCACGCGTTCGGCGACGACAGCTCGAAGGGACTCGCTCGTCGCTCGATGGGCGAGGGGCAACGCAAACCCAGAGCTGCTCAGCGATGCGTCGGCCACTCCCCAGCACGTCGCAGCGAACTCGTCATCTTCGCGACGGGCAGCCGACCAGGCCAGAAGCTCGATCGCAACCGTCGTCGCCCATCGGTTACCGCACGCACGCGCAAATTCGAGGCCGATGGGAACCCAGTGATCGAAGTCGTCGAACGCTTGGGCTCGTTCGAAGCCGAGCGCTGCTTGCTGAACCGCCACGGCGGTGTGTGCCGAAAGGTCCTCCTCGGCCAGAACCCGTAAACCTGCCCGCACGGACTCGAGCGTTTCCTCATTGCTTTCCGACGGATGGGCTTGCAACCAAATGCCGTGATGGAACACATCGCTGTACGCCTCAAACGCACCGTCATCGTCATGTTGGATCCGCTTGGCCTCGGCGAGGACGGCTAGCGCACGATCGGTGTTCTCATCGTATGCGTGACAGGCTCCAGCAATGACGAGCGTGCGCCGTTGCACCGGGGCTGACAGCGGGGCGATTGCCTCGGCGCCGATCTCGAACCACTGCGCAGCGTCGGCCATCTCCGCACGTCCAATCGCCGCAAAGCCAAGGGCTATGTACGCATCGGCGTATGCAAGATGCGGCTCGTCGGGCAGGTCGGAGGCGAGCAGGTTTTCCTCCGCGACGATTTCTTGGGCGCGACCGGTGATCGAGCCGTAGCTGACGGCCAACGCCAAAATCGACCGGTGCAAACGGGTTCCGGGTTCGGGCCACTCGAGCAGCATCCGAATGCAGTCGAAGCCCTCGTTGAAGCGCCCGGTCTCTTCCCAGTACGAGCGAAGGTTGGTCGCAAGTCGGCACGCCGAGATCTGTCGCTTCTCGTTCCCGGACAGGGCAATGGCATCGAGAAAGCTCTCGTTTTCGAGCTCGAGTTCTCGGACGTCGAGCTGGTCGGCACGGCGGTCGAGGTTGTTGGACAGCGCAGCGGTTCGTCGAATGAAGTGATCTTGATGCCGTTCGCGTGCACCATCGAATTCTTCGGCGTCGACGTGGTCTCGCGCGTAGGCCCGAATCACACTCAGCAAGCGAAAGCGGGGCCGCTTCTGATCTCGCAACACCTCGATGAAGGACCGAGCGGCAAGGGAGTCGATGATGTCGACAACCTCGCCGAAGCTGTACGCGTCGTCGCCACAAACGGCGTGTGCTGCGTCGAGGTCGAACGACCCAGCAAAGATCGACACCAGGCCGAGCACCCGCTGTTCGTCGGAGTCCAACAACGAATAGCTCCACTCGATCGCGTCGTCGAGGGTGGCATGGCGAGGTGTCCGTCGTCCGCGCCGCATCGGCGATCGGGCGATCTCGAGGAGACGTTCGCTGAGATCGTCGAGTGACAAAACGTTGAGTCGTGCAGACGTCAATTCGATAGCGAGCGGGTGGCCGTCAAGTCGCTGACAGACGTCGTCGACGATGGCGCTGTCGAGCGCTGCGAGTCCAGGAGCTGCACGCTCGGCCCGAGCAATGAAGAGCTGCGAGGCGGGTGAGTCTTCGCCCTTAGCCTCGAGCGGATCGATCTTTGTCACTACCTCGCCATCGACGTCGAGCGGCTCTCGAGATGTCGCCAGGATGACCACGCCATCGTTCTTGTCGAGCAGTTCCGCGGTGAAGGCCCGCGCTGCTGCGGTTACGTGTTCACAGTTGTCGAGTACGAGCAGCGAGCCACTTGCGAGCGTTGTTGCCAGTCGGTCCATGGAGTCGCCGGCGCGGCGGACAGGGTCGACGCCAAAGACCGTCTCGGCAACGGTGACGGGCAGACGCTTCGGGTCATCGATCGCGGCGAGCTCGACGAAGAAGACTTCGGAGAAATCACTCTTTGATCGCCTCAGGATTTCCGACGCGAGCGTGGTCTTGCCGACTCCTGCAGGACCGGTCATGGTGACGAGGCGGTGTGTGGTCAAGGCGGTCGTGATCGTGTCGAGGTCGGCCGATCTTCCGTAGATCTCGTGGCTCGCTGGTGGCTGCTCGACGCGATACACCGGATCGGGCCGGACGCTGCTTTCAGCGCCAGCGTTCGTGAGCGCCGCCGTGAGGGAGGTGACCCGTAGGTCCGGGCTCTCTTCGGCGGATGGTCCTCGTTCGGCATCGAGCGCGTGGAGTGCATCGGCGAGCAGTCGCAGTGTGTTGTAGCGATAGCTTCGACCGCCAGCTCGGCGAAAGGTGTCGTAGGCGACGACCGGGTCGAAGGCCCGGCCAGCATCGGTGCAGCGTGCACGCACCGAGCGCCACCGATCGGGATAGCCAACAAGCGCTTGGGCAGCGTCGGCGAATCCTTCGTCGTCGATCTGTTCGATAGCTGCGGTGATCGCACTCCGGAGCGCTCCGTATCGACCCGACCGTGAATCGACGTGGTCCGGGAAGCATCGGAGCGCGAGCGAGTGGAGTTCGGGGAACTCGGTTTCGTAGTACCGCTCGATGCTGGAGATGCCAGCGAGGGTCGAGAGCTCCTCAAGGAGCGTTGTCTCGTCTACCTGTTGTGCTCGCTGCATGTCATCTCGGCGCTGTCGTATTTCTCTACTGCTTTTCTTCCGGCCGTGATAGTAGATGCCAGAGGGGGGCGAATGATGGAGTGGGTCAAATGGCCTATTTCTCGGATTTCTTTCAATTCGCCCACAGATCCCCCACGAATCCCCCACACCACCCGTCAATGTACGCAGGTATCAGTTCGTGGTGCATCGAGATCGCTTGGTCTTCGAGGCTCCCTGGTAAGACCTGGCGGATAGCTGGGCCACCCGGCTTTGGTCGGGTGGTCCAGGGCGGCACTTACTGATACCGCCGGAGTGAAGACAAGAAGACGAAAGACGGATCGTTTGGCGGGATCGTTTGGCGGGCTTCATCCTGGCGGACCCGGAACTTTGGTTCCGGGTTCCGGCGCGTCCGGACAGAAGTGCGAGTGTTCCGCGTTATGCGACCGTACGCAGCTCGGCCGGTGCAGCGTCTTCGCGTTCCGCCTGAGCCTTTGCGTCGAGTGCACTGGTGATCGCTGACGCCGCAATATCTCGCGACGTGATCGCAAAATATTGGGACCACGCCAAGATTCCAAGGAACTTCATTCCGTCTTCGACCAGAAGCTTCGTGTCACCACTGAGCCCAATACCAACGTCGACGATCACCGAACCGGCGAGCGAACCAAAGGCGGCGACGAGCAGTGCGGAGCGGGTTCGAAGGATGTCGTTGCGGAACAGCACCATCCAGGCCAGCGTTGGGAACACGACGACTAGCTGTGCCGCGTTCTTCGAGCCGCCGAGCAGATTTTTCAGAATTCCGGCGTGAAGTGCAAAGACATCATCGAGCACAAGCACGAGGGTTGCCAGGGCGCCAAAGGCGAGAAAGGACGCCGCGCTGGCGCGGCCAATACGTCGAGCAACCCAGGCGCCGGCGCTCGCGAACGCCACGCCGGCGGTCCACACCAAAATGCCGAGATTCGACAACGCGCCCGTGTACCACGGCGACCCGGTGAGGTGAGCGGGATCGAGGAAGAGAAACCGAAGCGGGGTGGCGGTCTGGACGCGCGCTGCCACGAGCAACACGATGCCAACAAGCCAGAGCGCCCCGAGGGGAGCCAGGCTGGCGATCTGCCGACGGAGAGAGAAGCCGCGGCGGCGTTCGGAGAAGGACCGCATGTCAGTTCCCGAATGGAGCGGCCGAGAGCACGTCCATCATGGCCTGCCACGCATCGGCTTCGGTTCGCAAGCGCCAGTCCCACGGCTGTTCGCTGCGCTTGTCGTAGTCGAAATACACGACGGCCCGGATGTTCGAGGATGCGTTGACCCAGGCGGGAATGCCCCGTACCCAATCGGCGCGGTCACCGGCGTCGCGGGCGGTCGCTCCAAATTCGGCGATGAGGATGGGCTTGGACGGATGTTGATTCGCCCACGACTGGAACGCGGTGAATTCGTTGGCGATCGACGACAGCGGCTTGTCGAGGTTCATGCCCGAGTAGCCGTCGGCGCAGATCCAGTCGACATTTGCGTCTCCGGGGTAGAAGCGAGCGCCTTGTTCGTTCCAGTTCCAGGCGGTTGGGCACCACACCCATTCGATGTTGTTGACCGCACCCTCTTCGACGAAGAGCTGGCGAACGTACATCCACGCATCTATGTAGTTCTGCGGGTCACCTTCGATCCAACTCGCTTTGTACGACACGTCGGGTTCGTGCCAGAAGCGCAGCTTTACCGTTCCTGACAGGCCCTTGAGCGCTTGGGCGTGTTCGCGGATCCATGCGTCATGGCTCCCGTTCAGGATCGATGACGCCGTGGTGCCGTTCCACGTGAGGAGCAGGTCCCGGCCTTCGTCCATGTGCCACTGGTAGAGCGAGGTGTTGAGTGGTTTGGTGAAGCTCTTGAATTCGTGGGCGATGAGGCGTCCGTTGCCAGGCACTGCTTCGAGATCGTTCCAGTATGTGGTTCGGTCGCTCCCCCAGAGGTCGACGTTGAACCCCATCTGGACCGGCCCGCCAGGAATCGAGATCGGGTCTGGTAGTTGAGCGAACGCTACGGCTTCGGGAATCGTCGTGGTCGTCGTCGTAGTGGTCGTGGTCGGTGCGGCCGTCGTCGCTGGAGAAGCGGTTTGCGTAGCCCCGGCGACGAACGTGCATGCAACGTCTTGGTTTCCGCCGCCCCAAACTCGCAGGACGTACTCATCGTCGGTGTCTACGGCTTCTGGGATCAGAATTGCGAGTGCTTCTTCTTCGGGCGTGTGGAACCACGCATCGTTCTTGCGGAAGACGGCGGTGCGGCCGTCGTCGAACCAGCGCAGGATCCCATCGTCGACTCGCACTTCGACCTCGCACCACAGCGAGTCGTCGTTGCGTTGCACGTCGCCCGCGGTCTGGTCATCGGTGGGCTGGCCGATCGGTTGCGATTGCGCGGCGCCGGCGATCGTCGTCGTGGTTACGTTTGTGTTCGGGGCATTCGCTGTCGGCAGCGCAGTTGCTTGGTCGGACGCGGTGGTTGGGTCCGTGCTGGTTTGTTCGACAGGTCCGTCGGCGGTCTGCGCTATCGCGGCCGGAGCCGAGTTTGACGTGAAGGATTGACCTTCGTCGCTCGCCGCCGCATTGGTGGTGTTGTCCGTGGCAGTGGGGTTCTCTATCGACGCTTGCTCGGGTGTTTCGTTGGCCTCGACGACGAGCTCTACCCCAGCTGATGCGAGGTCATCTTCGGTGTACAGATCGACCGCAGCGTCGCCGCTCGAGCGCACGAGCACGGCGATGGCCAGCACCGGGACGGCAAGCGCCATGAGGGCCCAGCGCGACAGGCGCGGGCGACCGGGGGGCGTGTCTGTTTCCACGCCCGTGTGGTCGGCATGAACTCCGCACGGCTGGAGTGATTTGAGCCGTTCCACCCAGGGTGCGTGGGCCCTCTGCCAGCGACTACTGGACGATGAATTGAAGCGAGTGGGACATTCCGTCGATCTCGTCCAGCCCCTGGATGTTGGTCTCGAGGCGCCAGATCTGTCCGCCCGCCTCGATCAGCCAGACGACCCGCCGAGACAACGTTGGTGCGCTGTCCCAGGCGAGTTCGAAACGAATTCGTTCGCCGCCGGCGGTGGTTCCGACTCGATCGGAGAAGGCGCTCGGGCTCACCGACTCTTGGTTGGCGATGATCCATGGTCCGGGTGGCAATAAGTTGGCGGTGGCTTGGGCCATCGTGACAGCACCAAACGATTCGAGGGTGACGTTGTGATCGACGTGTCCATCAACGGGTCCGTACCGGAAGAACGCACAGGAGTTTCCTTCGGGTCCGGCGAGATCGATCGTGGATACCCACTCCGCCGGGTAGGCGATCATGACGGCTTCGTCAGCACACACGTTGTAGTCGCCGCCGAGTCCAATGAACGGTCCGCCAAAGCACCAATGGTTGATGTGCTCTTCGTAGGTTCCGAGCGGGTCGCTAAAGGTCACGACGGCCTTAACTTCTTCGGGGCCGTCCCAACCGCCTACCCAGTAGACGCCGCCGGGGTTCACGGGAAGCGTGTCGTCGGCGCTGCCGATTCGGTCGACGAGGACCGATTCGACCGTGATGTCGCTTCCGGAACCGGGGATGAATTGGAATGCGCCCGAGACGCAGTCGATGTGGTCGACGGTGCGGCTTTCCATCGAGCCAGCTACGGGGCAACCCGTGTAGCGCTGCACGCTGACCGTGGCCTCCGCTGACCCTGATGGATTGCTCGACTCGATAGTGAAGCCGAGGTCGTTCGGGGCAATTTCATAGGTCACGGGATCGCCGGGAGCCTCACTGCCACTGTCGAGGACATCGCTGATCGGGGCGAGACCCGTGCCGCCTGGATGGCGGCTGACCGCAAATTCCCAATCGAGGGGCGTTGCGGGTTCGTCAGCGAAGGTAACAGTGACGGTGCGAGGGTTTGTCGCACACTCGACGATGAGGGTTGGTTCGAGCGGGACCGGTGGTGGCATCTCGGTCGTCGTCGTTGAGGTCGTTGTCGTTGAGGTGGTTGTCGTGGTCGCGACCGTCGTAGAGGTGGTTGGCGGAACGATCGACGCGCCTCCAACCGTTGTGGGGGTAGGAGCGGTGTCGTCAACGAGTGGCAGGGCCGTTGGCGCAGACCCATCACTACCGCCGCAGGCGGTTAGCGCAAATGCTGCCACAAGAGCAGCGACGAGCGACTTCGCTCGACGTCGATGGGTCGGGCCTGAGGTTTGGGTCTCCATGTTCTTCGCCTTCCGTTCGGTTCAACGTTGCGGGATTCCTCAACAATCGGCGCAAGATCGTCCGTGCTAAATCGGGGGCGCACCCCACGCCGGTGAGTCGGCACTCCTCCGAGCTCCCTTGACGCCATCCATAAGTAGCTGCTAATCATTAGCAATGACTTATGGATCAGAAGCCTTGGACGTTTTGCATGACCCAACCCGTCGCCACGTCCTCGAGCTTCTTCGAGGCGGAGAGCACAGCGTCCGCGAGCTCACCGAGAACACGAGCGTCACACAACCCGCCGTTTCGCAGCATCTTCGTGTGCTCCGAGAGGCTGGCCTCGTCGCCGTCCGCCCAGACGGAACCCGTCGCCTCTACCGGATCGAACCCAACGGCTTCGCCGAGGTACGGGCATGGGTCGATTCGTTTTGGGACCAGACCCTCGACGCGTTCGTCGACTATGCAGAAGGAAACCAACCGTCATGAGCACTCCGATCATTCGCTCAGCTTTCGTCCAACGCAATCAAGAGGACGCCTTTCGAATTTTCACCACCG
>CALBVK010000369.1 GCA_937969345.1 uncultured Acidimicrobiales bacterium | reverse complement strand
CCATACACTGCGCGCGAAATGACCGCACGCTGTCGGTGTCGTCCACTAGTGTTGGGCCACTGTGGCAACCAAATCGAAGACCTCCTCTAGCCGTTCGCGCTCCACTGGTTCGCGTGCAAAGAACAGCCGCGGCCGCACCCCAGCGAGCCGCAAAGGCACAACAACCCGCAAAACCGCTGCGAAATCAACAACAAAGAAGCGCCCGACCCGCAAGCCAGCCGCACGGCCAAGCGTCGCTGAGACCCTCGGACAAGCCCTCGATGGCCGTGGCGCAGACCTCTTTGGTCTGTTCCTTATCGTCGCTGGCATTCTGTGCGCCCTCGGTATCTACAGCGGCACGTCCGGCTTGCTCGGACGGGCATTTGACGAAGGCTTCGGATGGGCTATGGGCGTCTTCCGCTACCTGGCACCATTTGCGATTGTGGCAGCGGGTCTCGCCGTCATTCGCCGCGGCGGGCAAGCGCACGCGCTGCCACCACACTTTGTCGTTGGTGGATTCGCCGCCATCGTCTCGATGACCGGTCTTGTACATCTCGCCGGCGATAGTCCGTCGTGGGGAAGTTCTGTTGCGGAGTTCTCCGGTGCTGGTGGTGTCATGGGCCTAGCCGTTGGAGGGCCGTTGCTCGCCATTGCCAGCTTCTGGGGTGCACTACTCATTCTTCTCGCCGTTGGTATCGGTGGTCTGATCGTGATGACCGGCAGCTCCCTACAGGGGTTGCTCAACGCAATGGCAAATGGGGCACGCCCCCTGGCCGGAGCCGCTGCCAGCTCGACCCGCTCGCTGTTCGTCATCGACCGCGACCGGACTGCCGAAGAGGAAATAGACCTTCGCGACGACGTTGCCCCGACCCCGTCGATACACATCGGCGGAGCGTCCGACGACACGTTCATCGACGAGGACGGCCAGGCGCTCGATGCCACGATCGAGATCCCCGTGCCACGCGAAGATCCCGAACCTGAGGCCGCAACCGTCGCCGATACCGCCGAACCCGCCGTCTTTGATCAGGACATCGATATTCCGGCCCCAACGGTCGTGGTGCCCGAGGTGCTTACGCCTCCACAGCAGCTCGAGACCGAGCTTGCGGTCACCACGAAGGGCGACCGCACATGGGTGTTGCCATCGATGTCCTTGCTGAGCCGCTCTGGCTCCCAAGATGTCGACCAGGACGCCGTCATCGCACGCGGTCGCACCCTCGAACGTGCGCTTGCTGAACACGGTGTCGAGACCCGCCTGATCAACATGGTCGTCGGCCCAACCGTTACCCGTTTCGAGCTCGAGCTCGGTCTGGGCGTCAAGGTATCCCGAGTCAAGAATCTCAGCGACGACATCGCCTATGCCATGGCGTCACCGGACGTTCGAATCATCGCTCCGATCCCGGGCAAGCAGGCAATCGGTGTCGAGGTCCCCAACGAGCATCGCCAGATCATTGCCGTCGGCGACATTCTTGGTTCGTCTGAGGCTCGCGCCGCCAGCGGCCCAATGGAGGTGGCAATCGGACGTGACATCAACGGTAAGTCGCTGTTGGCCGATCTCTCGAAGATGCCGCACACCCTCGTCGCTGGAGCGACCGGCGCCGGAAAGTCGTCGGGTATCAACTCGATCATCACCTCGTTGCTCATGCGAAACACGCCAGACGACATCCGCATGATCCTGATCGATCCAAAGCGTGTCGAGATGACGCAATACGAGCGCATTCCGCACTTGCTTACCCAACCCGTGACCGACCCAAAGAAGGCAGCGAACGCGCTGGCGTGGGCGGTGCGCGAAATGGAACGCCGCTACGAACTGCTCGAAGAGTGCCGCTTCCGCGATATCGGCGGCTACAACGCCGCATTCGACAAGGGCAAGGTCAAAGCCAAGCTCGGCGAGCTTGGCCCCGACGGTGAGCCTCGCGAGTTCAAACGTCTTCCGTACATCCTCGTCGTGGTCGATGAGCTCGCCGACCTCATGATGGTTGCCGCACGCGACGTCGAAGATTCGATTGTTCGGATCGGCCAAAAGGCTCGAGCCGTTGGCATCCACATGGTGATCGCAACGCAGCGCCCGTCGGTCGACGTGATCACGGGCTTGATCAAGGCGAATGTTCCCGCACGTGTTGCGTATGCCGTGTCGAGCATGCAGGACAGCCGAGTCATCCTGGGAGCGCCGGGAGCAGAACGACTGGTCGGTAAGGGCGACATGCTCTTCCAAGACCCGACAAGTTCGACGCCGCTGCGACTGCAGGGAGCTTGGGTCGAGGAATCTGAGGTTAAGCAGATCGTCGATCATTGGCGCCAGCAGAGCTACGACGAACTGTCCACCGAAGAGACCGAGGTGCTCGGTGGTGGCGACGTCGCGCCGCAGATCGTCGACGCTCCAGCGGCGCCGGCAGCGGGTGGACTTCCCCCGGTTTCGTCAACGCCTGACCTCTCGGGCATGCCCGGAATGGCCCCGTCGGCTCCGGCCGACGGCGACATGATCACCGCAGATCGTGCTTCCGAGGACGATACCGACGATCTTTTATGGCAAGCAATGGAGCTTGTTGTGTCGTCCGGTTTGGGCTCGACGTCGATGCTTCAGCGCAAACTGAGGGTCGGTTTCTCGCGTGCTGGGCGGATTATGGACGAGTTGGAGCAAAAGGGAATCGTCGGGCCGAGCGAAGGCTCCAAGGCCCGTGAGGTTTTGCTGACTCCAGAACAGCTTCAACAGCTCCGCAACGGCTGATCAACCCGGCATACTTCTTGCCGTGGGATTTCTGTCTGAACCAACAATCATCGTCGCCATATTCGAAGTGGCGATCGGGCTCGCACTTCTCACAAAGGCTGCAGACCTGTTTGTGGATGGTGCGGTAGCGATCGCAGGTGCTGCCAAAATTTCACCCGTCGTCGTCGGCGCCGTCATCGTGGGCTTTGGCACCAGCGCTCCAGAACTATTGGTGAGCGGGCTGGCGGCGATCAACGGCGACGTCGATCTCGGCGTTGGAAACATCGTTGGTTCAAACGTAGCCAATCTCTCCCTGGTGCTCGCCGCAGCCGCACTCGTCGTGCCGTTGCTCGTCACGAAGGCCGTTATCGCTCGCGAAGCACCCGTCAGCCTGCTTGCGGTTCTGCTCTTCGCCTTCTTCACCATCGGCGGCTTCGCCGTATGGGAAGGCATCGTCATGTTGGTGGTGCTCGTCGCGATTCTGAGCTGGATCGTCTTCGGCGGTCACGAGGACTCGATAGAAGAACTCGAATTCGATCCCGAGCAAACCGTGACCAAGAGTGTGATGGAGACCATCGGCGGTCTGATCGGGACGCTGATCGGTGCCCAGCTGATGGTTTGGGGTGCGCTCGCAATCGCCGCGGAGTTCGGAGTCACCGGCGGCTTTATTGGCTTTACGCTCGTCGCTATCGGCACATCACTTCCCGAGCTGGTGACTGCGGTGGCCGCCGCCAAGAAGGGCGAGACCGAGTTGATTCTGGGCAACCTGCTCGGGTCGAACGTGTTCAACAGCCTCGCTGTGGGTGGGGCGATCGCCGTGCTCGGAGCGGGCGAAATCAGCGACGAACTCATGCGCACCTACGGAATTGCGATCATGGTGGTCGTGACCACGCTCGCATGGGTGTTCATGGTTGTTCGTAAACGCATCAGCAAACCGGAGGCAATCGTGTTGCTCACCGTGTACGCCGGTGCCATTCTCCTCATCTCCGAGACCGGAGCTGGCGAAGCCATCCGGGACGTCATTGAGTCCATTGCGTGAGTGCGCCTATATCCTGAGCTAGTGGTTGGACAATATTGGATCGAGACCCTCGGGTGTCCCAAGAACGAGGTTGATTCGGACAAGCTCGTTGGCACGCTCGACGCCGACGGGATGATCCAAGCCGAACGACCCGAAGACGCCGATCTCGTCGTCGTCAATACCTGTGCGTTTATCGAATCTGCCCGTCAGGAATCGATCGATACGGTCCTTTCGCTGTCCGAGCAGGCCGAGGACGCCCGCGTGGTGGTCACTGGCTGCATGGCCGAGCGGTATGGCGACGAGCTCGCCGAGGCGCTGCCAGAGGCCGATACGGTCGCTGGCTTTGGCGTTCCCGTGACCTTGGGTCGCAAGCCGACCGAACAGCCGGTCCCATCGTTTGACCTGCTCAACCTGCCCCGCCCCGCTTCGTCCCGGCCGTGGGCATACGTCAAGATCGCCGAAGGCTGCGACAGGAACTGTGGCTTCTGCGCTATCCCGACCTTTCGAGGACCCCAGCGCTCTCGAACACACGAGTCAATTCTCGACGAAGTGCGCGGCCTTGAGGCCAAGGAGATCGTCTTGGTCGCCCAGGATCTCGCGGCGTTTGGTCGAGACCAGGGCAAGGGCGAACGGAGCATCGTGACGCTCGTCGGCGAAGTCGCCGCCGTCGTCGATCGGGTTCGGCTGCTCTACCTATACCCATCGGATCTCACCGAAGAGCTGATCCAGGCAATTCTCGCAACCGGCGTTGAGTATTTCGACCTGTCGTTGCAGCACGTCAGCCGCCCGCTGATGCGGCGTATGCGCCGGTGGGGCGACGGTGAACGATTCCTCGAGCGAATCGACTACATCCGTAGCATCGCTCCAGAAGCCGCCTTTCGTTCGAACTTCATCGTCGGCTATCCCGGCGAGACCGAAGAGGATCACGACGCTCTGCTCGATTTCATCGAGCGGGCACAACTCGACTGGTGCGGGTTCTTTGCGTACTCCAAAGAGGACGGCACGTACGCTGCCGATCTCGATGGGGAAGTCCCGACCGACCTTGTTCAGGAGCGGTTGCGAGAGCTAACCGAGCTGCAGGACGAAATCACCGCATCACGTCGCGACGCCTTGATCGGCGAAACGGTCAGCGTGCTGGTCGACGCACCGGGAGTCGGACGAACCCATCGCGAGGCGCCAGAGATCGACGGAATCGTCTACGTACGCGACGATTTAGCGGTGGGAGAGCTGCACGAGGTCGAGATCATCGGGGCACTAGGCCCAGATCTGATCGGCGCGGGTGCATCGGTCGACGAGGACGTCACGTGACGACTCAGGAGAGCACTGACGTCGGCGCCATGCACCACATCGGGCACTTTCTCTCGAACCCGGCGAACATGATTACCGCGGCTCGGATAGCGGCTTCGCCGATTCCGTTTGCGCTGATCCTGGCAAGTGAAGACACCGGGGGTGCGTCCTGGTGGGCATTTATTCTTGGGTGGATCTTTGCGGCCACCGACCTGCTCGACGGATGGCTGGCACGCAAGTACGACCTGATTAGCCGAACCGGAGCGTTCCTCGACCCACTCGCCGACAAGATCGTCGTTCTCGGCGCCATGTTCTGTCTGGTCGCCGTCGATCGGTACCACTGGATTCCTGTCGCGTTGATCCTCATTCGAGAAATCGTTATTACGGGTTTCCGTAGCTACTGGGTCAAGAAGAACCGCGCCGTACCAGCCCGCAAGCTCGGAAAGTACAAGTCGATCTTCCAAGGTCTCGCGCTTCAAGCAGCACTCTTTCCGCCCTTTCAGGATCAGGACGTCGTCGTGCAACTGGCGCTGTGGTTTGCGGTTGCGTTCACGCTGTACTCGGGCCTGCGATACCTACTCGATGGTTCAGCGGCCACCCGCTTGAGCGGAAATATCAATGAGAAAGCGAACGACTGATGCGGTGTGAAGTAGTAGCGGTTGGCTCAGAGCTCCTCCTGGGGCAGATCAACGACACGAACTCGTCCTGGATAGGTCAGGAGCTTGCAGCTGTAGGCATCGACTCCTACTTTCAGACGAAGGTCGGCGACAACCTCGACCGGATGGTCAGCGTCATCAGCAGCGCTCTCGACCGCAGCGACGCCGTCATCTGCACCGGTGGTCTCGGCCCGACCCAAGACGACATCACCCGGGACGCAATCGCGGAGGTCATGGGCGTCGAGCTTGTGACCGACGAAGCGTTGATCGACAAGATTCAATCGATGTGGGGACTGACGGGACGTCAGATGCCCGAGAACAACAAGCTGCAGGCACGTATACCCGATGGAGCGAGCCCCATCCCAGTGCAGCCGGGCACCGCCCCAGGCATCGTGGCCGAGTTTGTTCACCACGGGGAAACCAAGGTGATTTACGCGGTCCCCGGTGTTCCTTGGGAGATGCAGGAGATGATGAACGGCTTCATCATCGATGATCTCGTGATGCGCTCAGGAAGCACCGCCATCATTCGCAGTCGCACGCTGCGGACGTGGGGAACGTCTGAATCTGGTCTGGCCGAACAGCTCGCAGACGAGATCACACGTCTCGACGAAGTCGGGACTGCCGACGGGGGCGTCACGCTCGCGTTCCTCGCCAGCGGTATGGAGGGTCTCAAGGTCCGCATCACCGCAAAAGGGCCCGACGAGGCGACCGTTGCCGAGATGCTCGACGACGAGGAAGCTCGAGTCCGATCGATTATTGGGCCGATCGTCTTTGGGCTCGACGATCAGACAATGGAATCAGTTGTGCTCGATCTGTGCGCCGAACAAGGACTGACCATCGGTACCGCCGAGTCGCTCACCGGCGGACTCATCGCGCAGCGCCTTACGGCCACTCCAGGGTCGTCTAAGGCGTTCCGAGGCGGCGTCATTACGTACGCCACCGATGTGAAGACAGCCCTTCTCCGCGCTCCTGAGGGGCCGTCGGTGAGCGAGGAGATGGTCGAGGCCATGGCGCTCGGCGCCTGCGAAGCGCTCGGCGCTGATGTGGCTGTAGCGACAACGGGAGTTGCAGGTCCCGACGGTTGGGAAGGCATCCCGCCGGGGACTGTATGGATTGCTACGTGTGTCGACGGCATTGTGGAGAGTCACTTGCTTCGATACAAGACCGATCGCAACCGGATTCGGAACTACACCACGATCACGGTGCTAAACGCGCTGCGCAAACGACTGATCGAACGCTCCGAGCGTCTGTAGTTCGCGAGACAGAAAGCGGGCGGTGGGCGAAACAGCCGTAGCCGTTCCGCCCACCGGGTTCACCATGGAGTAGACGGCGGATTCATATCTCCAATGGTGAACCAATCGAACCACGCTCGATGAGCTGTGGTCCGAGAAGTTGCTCGGGCGGAACATCGTCGCCACGAATAAGGTCGAGCAGCGATTTGACCGCGGTGCTCCCGAGCCGATCAAAGGGTTGAGCCATCGTGGTCACCTCGTACTCGGGGTAGCGAGGCGCAATCCCATCGAATCCGACGATGCCGACGTCGGCGGGTACCGCAATGCCGTGCTCCTTTGCATACCGAAGCAGGCCGATGGCCATCTCGTCGTTGCAGGCAACGATGGCGTCAGGGGAGGCCGCAAAGATTTCCGACGCTCGCTCGTACGCCGTCTGACCATTGAAATCTCCTTGGAAGATCAATGATTCGTCGACGGCGATGTTGAGCTCCTCGTGCGCAGCTCGAAAGCCACGGAGCCGCTGGTTTGCATCGACCCGGCTCTTCGGACCCGCAAGCATGGCCACACGGCGGTGTCCGTGTGCGAGCACCTCGGCGGTGAGAACACGCCCAGCGGTGAGATTGTCGACATCGACCACTGGAACATCGGTCCGTCGCGGATGTGCTCCGAGTAGAACCGTTGGCATGTTCGCGTCGAGCAGCTCCTCGACCCATTGTTCGCCAATGGCGACCACGCTGACGATCACCCCATCGACGATGCCATCGCTCAACAAGTTCTGAACCGCTACCGCGGGCTTGTGCGAGTCGAGGATCAACATGAGGCCTTCGTCGTGCACGCTCGCTGCGGCGGCAACAGATTGCACGATTGACGTGGCGTAGGCGTTGCCCACCAGTTCGTCGCTGCCGAGCACCAGCCCAATGACCGATGTGCGCCCACCAGCGAGATTCTGGGCAGCTCGGTTCGGCCGATACTTGAGCGCCCCCGCGGCGGCTAGCACACGCTCACGGACGTCGTCGCGAACACCGCGCCGACCGTTCAGCGCACGAGATGCAGTTGCGGGGGAGACCCCGCTGCGACGAGCAACGTCGTCGAGTGTCACATCGTTTGGCATAGCGTCCCCGTCACCGCTGCAATCTTCCACGCCATTGTGAAAGCGCTTTCATCCAATCACCCTTCGCTCAAGCAGTCAATTTGGGTACCCGACGGTGGACAGCGGCGTGAGCGCTCGAATGCGCTCGTGCGTGCGTTGACGATGTTGACTATTCGGGTTTGCGCATCATCAGCGCATTACGCACGGCGCTACACACGAGCACGTCGTCTTGGTTGTAGGCACGGTGCTCCATCGTGACGATCCCACGATCAGGTTTCGACTTTGAGGCCCGCGCAGCGGTGATCTCGGTCTCGACGTGGATCGTGTCGCCATGAAACAACGGCGCGGGAAACAGCACCTTTTCGAACCCGAGATTCGCGACCGTGGTGCCATGGGTCAGCTCGTGAACCGATATTCCAACCACGATGCCAAGCGTCAGGAGCGAGTTCACCAAGGGCTTACCAAAGCTCGTCGTAGACGCATAGTGGGCGTCGATGTGCAACGGGGCCGGATTGAGTGTTTGGGTAGAGAACCCGACATTGTCCGCTTCGGTTATCGTCCGCGTCAGCGCATGGGGAACCACCTGTCCCACCGCGAACTCATCGAACCACATTCCTTTGGGAATCACTGCCATCGGCAGATTCTGTCAGCTCGTCGGGGCGAAAAGGGCGAAGAAGTCAAAGTCTTCGATGTCGGCCGACGCAACCGTGTCCCACGGATACGGGCTCTGTCGCCCCCACGCGTCGTTCTCGGTCGCGTACTGCGCGACGTGCTGTAGCCGGAGCATGTCTTGGCGCGTGAGCGGCTGCAGCCGGACGCCAGCTTCGAGCGCAAGCGCCACGATGGACGCCTCGAGATGGTTCTCGGGACGGCATCCGCCAGGTTTGGCAAGGCGCTCCTGAAGTTCACCGGGTAACCAGTCTCGTAAGACATCGAGTGACTCGGAGAACTTCCACGGCATCTCAAAAGACTCACCAATTGGAGCGAGCGACGCGAGAAAGTCATCTGCAGCACGACAAACGTCGTGGTCCGCAGAGACCGCGTCTCCGTGCTTCAAGAGCTCATCCACCGTGGCCCCAACGAACCTCATGGTCGCAACCATAGAGGAACTATCGGTTCCCATGTTGCCTTGCTGTAGCGAACTATTCAGCCAGTACCACTACTGGGGTCTTCCTCGGCTTCGAGGCGAAGCGATGCGCTGTTCATGCAGTAGCGCAATCCACCCTCTCCAGGGCCATCGGGAAACACGTGTCCGAGATGTGCCCCACACGATGCGCAGAGCGACTCGACACGAACCATGCCCAGGGAAACATCACGCTTTTCATCAACGGCGGTTTCGCTCATTGGAAGGGTGAAGCTCGGCCACCCCGAACCCGAGTCGTACTTGGTTTCGCTGCTGAACAGCGGCTCGTCACACACCCGGCAGTGGTACGTGCCAGGTGTCTTCGTGTCGTTGTACTCGCCCGAAAAGGCGCGCTCGGTGCCCGCCCTCTGGGTTATTTCGTACTGCTCGGGGGTCAAACGCTCACGAAGCTCGGCGTCATCAAAGGTGCTCATACGGGGTTCCTTCCGAAAAGGGCGTAACAACTGGCGCAACACGCGTCCTGGCATGGGTAGCACCGTAGCCGCCCGATAGATTCCAACGTGTTCCTCAACACCGAGGTTCACCGAATGTTCCCAACGGAGACGTGTTCATGACCACCGCCGCAGGCCACCGATGGATCGATGCTGAGAGCGGAACCGTTCTCGATAGCTGGTACCCCGTAAACGCCGACCCGAAGCGGGCATGCGCTGCCGAGTCGGCCGGTCTCATTCGCGGCGAAGCCTTCGAAATCACGATCGATCACGATGCTCCACCTTCCGATGTTTCCGACGCATACCTTCGTCTGCATCTACTGAGTCGTCGCGAAGTGGCTCCGCACGGTATCGACATGACGGGTGTCTTTGGAGCGCTGACCAACGTCGCTTGGACCACTGTCGGCCCCGTCCTCCCAGACAAGGTCGATGCGCTGAAGGGGGCTGTTGCCGACCAGGGTGTCCATGTTGGGGTGAACGGACTCGACAAGTTCCCGCGCATGCTCGATTACGTCGTCCCATCGGGTGTCCGAATTGCAAATGCCAACCGAGTCCGCCTCGGAGCTCACCTCGCTGAGGGCACCACCGTCATGCACGAAGGGTTCGTGAACTTCAACGCAGGCACCCTCGGAGCGTCGATGGTCGAGGGACGTATTTCGGCCGGCGTGGTCGTCGGTGACGGATCCGATGTCGGTGGCGGCGCATCGATCATGGGAACCCTCTCCGGAGGCGGCCAAGAGGTCATCTCCCTCGGCGAACGTTGCCTGCTCGGCGCAAACTCGGGCCTCGGGATCTCGCTCGGAAACGACTGCATCGTCGAAGCGGGCCTCTATCTCACCGCGGGCACGAAGGTGACGCTGCCCGAAGGCGACGTGCGCGCCGGCCGAGAACTGTCGGGAGTCAACGGCTTGTTATTCCGCCGCAACTCGATGAGCGGCGCTGTTGAAGCTGTGCCGAACGGTGCGAACTGGACCGGTCTGAACGACGCGCTTCACGCAAACTAGCCAACGAGATCAAAACGACGACACCCCAGCGCAAGAGCTTCCGAAGAGCGCTGCGCTGGGGTGTTCGACGTCTTGAGTGAGACGGCGCTATCGGACTGCGTCTCCCGAAGCCATGTCGAAGAAGTGGAAGCGGCCGCTATCGATCACGAGCTCGATTTCGCTGCCGTTCTTTACGTCAGAGCGTGGGCTGACTCGAGCAACGAACGTCGCCGTCTCGTTGTCGTTGCTCAAACCCTTTTCGGCCTCATCGTCGATGGCATCGGCGACGACGTATGGCTCGGCGTCGAGCCCAAAGTGCACAATGATCTCCGAGCCGAGCGATTCGACGAGGCGAGCGCTGGTCGCAAACGTTCGGTCCGCCGGGGGAGCGTCCACCGTGCCTGCATCCTCCATGTCCTCGGGTCGAAGACCGACAACGAGCTTCTTGCCGAGGTAGGCCTCAAGGGCTGAACCAGCAACCGATGGAATCGCTACGGTGACGCTGCCGACCGACACGGTTGGGCTTTCAGCGGTACCGCCGAGCGCACCCTCCATCAAGTTCATCGAAGGCGAACCAATGAACCCAGCAACAAAGACGTTCGCTGGAGTGTCGTAGAGGTCCTGTGGGGAGTCGACCTGCATCAGGTAACCCTTGTTCAGCACCGCGACACGATCGCCCATGGTCATGGCCTCGACCTGGTCGTGGGTCACGTACAGGGTGGTCACGCCGAGGTCCCGCTGGAGGGAGGCGATCTCGGCCCGCATTGCCACACGGAGCTTCGCATCGAGGTTCGACAGCGGCTCATCCATGAGGAAGGCCTTGGGCTGGCGGACGATTGCACGTCCCATCGCCACACGCTGACGCTGGCCACCAGAGAGCTGGCCGGGCTTACGATCGAGCTGCTCGGTGAGGTCGAGAATCTCGGCGGCCTTCTGCACACGCTCTTTGATCTCGGCCTTAGGCAACTTGGCAAGCTTGAGTGCAAAACCAATGTTGTCGGCCACGCTCATGTGCGGGTACAAGGCATAGTTCTGAAACACCATCGCGATATCGCGATCCTTGGGCTCGACGTCGTTCACAACCCGATCGTCGATGCTCAGCGTGCCAGAGGAGATCTCCTCGAGGCCAGCGACCATGCGTAGCGCTGTCGACTTGCCGCAACCCGATGGGCCAACCAAGACCAGAAACTCTCCATCTTCGATGTCGATGGACAAATCGTGGGTTGCCTGGAAGCCGTTCGGGTAGATCTTGTTGATGTTGTCGAGCTTTACCGTTGCCATGTATTTCCCCCTAGAAAGTCACTCGTACCTGTTTACCCCAAATGACCGCTCGTAGTCCACTCTGGCCACGTCCAAATCACTGAAAATTCAGCACTTTAAGCGTTTACATTGCGCAGGGTCATCGCTGCGTGAGATGAATGAGAATCGCCGATTCCGGATCGAGGGCCGGCAGCTGGATGCCGTACGCCGACAGCACATCCGCCGGAATGTTTTGCGCTCCCGTCTCGGTCCATTTGGGCTGACGCATCGCAAGGCCGAGCTTGGTGTCGGCGAGTTGGATGAGGGCAACGTCGTAGTTCGCTGACCGGTCGAGGCCCGGAAATTGCATGCGCTCGGGAGTTGCGTTTCGGGCCACCGCGAGCTGAGCAACCGAGTACAACGCTTCGCTTTGGTCGACGGCGACAACCCCCATGATGTGCAGTCCTGGGTCAGCGGCATCGACGTGCCAGACCGTACCGCTATGCATAAGCTCGCGGTGTTGCTTGTGCAACGTTATGACCTCGGCCAGCTGAGCTCGCTCGGCCTCCGATGCATCGAGCAAGTTCCACTCGATTCCAAAGTGCCCAAAGAACGCAGACGTGGACCGGAAACCAAGGCCGTGTCGGCGCCCCGAAGTGTGTGACTGGTTGGGTCCAACGTGAGCGCCCATGACCTCGGGTGGGAAGAACCGGAGGAAACCGCTCTGAATTCGCTGGCGTTCCATTGCATCGTTGCTATCGCTCGTCCAGACACGGTCGGTGCGCTGCAAAATGCCGTAGTCGGCTCGCGCTCCGCCCGAGGAACAACTTTCGATATCGACACCGGGGTGGTTCGCCCGCAGCGCATCGATGAGCCGATAGACCGCAAGGGTCTGCCCGTGCGCTGCGGCGCGCTCGCCCGAGGCTGGTTGGGTCAGATCGCGGTTCATATCCCACTTCACGTAACCAACATCATGATCAGCGAGGAGCCGGTCGAGATGCTCGAACAGATAATTCCAGACCTCGTCCTTGGTCAGGTCCAATACGAGTTGGTATCGCCCGGTGATCTTGTCGTAGCCAGGGACGCCGAGGGCCCAGTCTGGATGTGCTCGATACAGATCGGAGTCCGGGTTAACCATTTCGGGTTCGACCCAGATGCCGAACTCCATGCCGAGCCCGGTGACGTGTTCGATGAGCGGCTCGAGACCGTTTGGCCAGACATCTGGCGAGACCCACCAGTCGCCGAGGCCGGCCTGGTCGTTGCGGCGTCCGCCAAACCATCCATCGTCCAGCACATATCGCTCCGCCCCGACCTCGGCGGCCCGATCGGCCAACGCCTTCAAGGTGTCGAGGTCGTGGTTGAAATAGACCGCCTCCCAGGTGTTCATGTGAATCGGCCGTGGGCTCGATGGCTTTGGGTGTTGCGGACGAGCTCGCAGATAGCGGTGGAACGAACGGCTCACGCCGTTCATGCCCTCGTCGCTCCAGCCGAGGTACACCACGGGTGACTGGTACGACTGCCCAGGGGTGATCCGCAGTTCGTCGCCGAGCAAAACCTCGCCGAGCTGGAGTACGCGGCGGCCATCGGTGAGCACCTCAGCCCGAACCGCTGCGTTCCCGGACCAACCCAAGTGCGCTCCCCAAACCCGGCCGGTCTGGTTGGTGAATGACGCTTGGCCAGCAAAAACCCACGGTGGCTTGTCGTGGGACGTCCGGCCACGACGGTTGGCGATCTCGATCGCACCGACACGCCACGGCAGACGAACCTCGTGAAACTCGTGAACCCAACGGCCTTCGGGAACCTGCAGCTCGGTGACCTCGGGAGCCACCGGAATGGTTACGGCCATTCGATTGAGCACGTAGTCGTTGTCGCCATCGTTACGGAGCTCGACCTGGACCGTGCCCACACCTTCGGGCTCGAGGGTGATCGTCGTGATCACCGTGAGGCCGGCCAATGCGTCGTGGCCGGTCGTGACGATCGTGGACTCCGATACGTCACAATCGACGAGTGCCCAACGTGGTGACCACGCCGACCCATCGGCGCGGCGTCCTTCGATCCCCGGTTGTCCAAGCCAGCCGTCACTTTCGACGGGGAGCAGCGTTGCGGGGCCTTCGGCGTCGAGTGAGGCGTTCGCAATCGAGCGTTCGCCGAGGACATGGAGGGCATCGAGGTCCCCGCTGAGAGGACGCCCGAACCAGACGAGTTCGGGGACTCCGGTCGACGTATTGACGATCAACTGTCGATGGGCGGTCGTAAGGGCTTGCAGGGTCATCGGTACTCCACAGGATTCGATGATCAGCACCGCTGAGGCAGGGCTGAAGTCGGGCTTATTGCGTAATAGTGAGGTCGGTGTTGGGTGCGACGTTGGCGACTGTTGAGACTGTTCCATCTGGCCACGTGACCGTGATGTCGACGCTGGATACGTCGCCGATACCAAAGTGTGCGACCGGGGGGCCAGATGAAAGGTAGCCCCGCGATGAGGTGATCTCGCGGGTCATCACCGTTCCGTCAGCCGCAGCCGAAACCGTCGCTCCGAGGGCGTCGCTATTGGCGCTGTCGGGCCAACGAAGCGAGACCGTTACCGAGTTGCCACACAGCTGGTTTTCAAAGAGTCTGGATGGTCCGTCGAGGTTATTGAGAACAATGTCGAGGTCGCCGTCTCCGTCGAGGTCGGCTTGTGCCATACCTCGCCCGCCGAGCGTGTCACCGAGTCCCCACGAGGGCATTGGTTCGAGGGTGCCATTGCGGTTCTGGAACGCTTGATTCTCCTCCACGAGTCGAGCGTCGGGCAGGAAGTCGAAAAGCTGATCGCTCCGCATCCCGTTTGTGACGTAGAGGTCTTGTAGTCCGTCGTTATCGAGATCGCCGAAGAGTCCCGACCAGCTCCAACCGGTCGTCGCGATGCTCTGGCCCGCTGCCAGGTTGAGGAACCCGTCATCGCCAAAGTCGTTCAGTACGTTCTCCGGGGTTTGAATGTCGTCTACCACCGGGGCGGCGGCCATGTCCTCGTCGACCTCGCGGTAGCGGTCGTCGGGTTCGGGCGGTTTCATATCGGTGGAGAACAGTTCGTTGCGCCCGTCGTTGTCGATATCGGCTGCGTCGAATGACATCGTCGAATACGAACTGGTCGCGAACGGGGCAAGCTGCTCGAACCCATTGGCCGTTTGGAGCCAGGTCATGTCGGGTGTTGCGAGGTCGTTGCCGACGAGGATGTCGGGGCGCTGGTCGCCGTCGATATCGCTCGTGATGAGCGCCAGCGCTTGTGCAGTGTCGCTCAAGCGCGTGACGTCATAACCCGAGCCGTTCCACTCGTGGAGTACCACGCCGGTGTCTTCGCCGAGGATGGGCGAATTGCGGAGCAGCGTGAGCTCGGCGTTGTACGAACCCGTGACGAGGTCGAGATCGCCATCGCCGCCGAAGTCGGTCCACGCCATGGAATATGTCGCGGCCCGGACTCCTTCGAGCCGGGTGCGCTCGAAGCCACCGAGATCACCGTTGGCAGCATTGGCAAAGAGTACGGGCGGACCGATTCCGGTGGTCAAGATGATGTCGACAGCACCATCGTTTGTGGCATCTACGAGAGAAACGCCACGAAAGCGGCCGCGTTCAAGCTCGTGGCGAACAAAGGTGAGCTCGCCCGTGTTCTCGAGAACCGACGAGGTCTCCGACAGGTTGGCGAGCACGACGTCGAAGTCACCGTCAGCGTCGAGGTCGGCAATACCGACCCCCGCGCCGGTGCCATCGAATGTCGATGCGGTGTTGCCGGGGCCAGAGGTTGTGTGCTCGAGATCATGGGCAACAAATCCGTCGCGACACGTTGTGGGGGAGCGGTGAGGATCCGCCGCCGTCTCGACCGCGCGTTCCGTGGCGCTCGGATCCGACGTGCACGCTGTTGCGAGCAAGACCGCTCCGAGAAGTACGGACAAAAAGCGAAACGGGACCCGCACCGGCAAAAGCCTAGGTGCGGGTCCCGAATTCATAACGTGTTGTAAACGCTACGGACGGCTAATGCCGTACTAGCCAGCCAACTCAGCGTTGACCTGCTCAGCGATACCCGGAAGGATGTCCGCTGCCGTTGCGTCACCACGAAGTACCGATTCCATTGCTGGACCGACGATTGCTTCGATAGCGGAAGCGGAGTCGGTGATCGGGAACAGGAACGTGGTGTTGTCGTCTACGTGGGTGGTGAACGCCGAAACGTCAACACCGTTAGCAGCGTGTGCATCCTGAGCGATCTTGGTCGCGCTTGGGATAGCTGGGAAGACGACTGCGCCGCCGCCAACAACTTCCTGACATGCAGGAGAAGCCATGTACTTGACCCATTCCCAAGCAGCTGCTGGATCTTCAGCAGAAGCGGTGATGGAGTCAGCGAGGCCGTTGAACATCGACGCACGAGCGCCAGCAGGTCCAACCGGGGTTGGGGCGTAGGACACAGGAACCTCGGTGGCGTCGCCGGAGAGGGTCGAGATCATCCATGAACCGTTGGTCTGCATTGCAGCCTTGCCGGTCTGGAACAAGGTGGTTCCACCGAGCTCCTGAACGTCAGCGATTGGCGTGATGAAGCCAGCAGCGATCCAGTCAGCGAACCACTGGACGGTCTCGGCAAGTGCAGGATCTGCGTAGTTTGCCTCGTCAGCCCAAACACCGTCGACTGCGGTCCAACCGTTCGACGCAGCGAATGCGGAGAAGGTGGTCTGACCGAATGCGCCGAAGTTGCCTTCGAGGCCGAAGCCGTAGACAGCGCTGTCGTCACCCATGGTGGATGCGTCAAAGCCGTCTTCGTTGCCGCGAACGCCGTTGCCGTCAACGGTCATTGCCTTAACAGCTTCGCCGAAGGTACCGCCGTCTTCTGGGTTCCAGGTGAGGTTGGAGAGGTCAGGTGAACCTGCAGCAGCTGCCATGTCGTCGTTGACGACGAGTGCAATGGTGTCCCAGTCCTTTGGCAGGCCGTAGCGCTCGCCTTCAGGAGAGGTCCAGAGCTCAGCGAGTCCTGGGAAGTAGTTCGTTACGTCAACGCCGTCTGCTTCAACAAAGTCGTTGAGTGGAACGAGAACGCCCGACTCGACGAACTCTGGGTAGCGAGCGAGGTGATCGGTGAACACGTCTGGTGCGGTACGGGTAGCGAATGCTGCCGTGAGACCGTCCCAGTAGTCGCCCCAACCGAACTGGCTAACAACAACTTCGATGTTTGGGTTTGCCGCGGTGAAGTCGGCTGCGCACTGCTCGTAGAACGGCTGCTGGTTGCCGTCCCAAAGCCAGTAGTCGATGGTGATTGCGTCGCCGGCAGGCTCATCGTCTGCCATTGCTTCGTCATCGTCCATCGCGTCGTCATCGCTCGATGCATCTTCTTCGCTTGATGCGTCTTCGCTCGATGCATCTTCTTCGCTTGATGCGTCGGACTCTGATGCACTGTCGGTGCTGCTGTCGCTACCACAGGCTGCGGCTATTAGGCCGAATGCCAGGAGCAGCGCAAGCAGGTTGCGCCAATTCTTCATAATGATTCCCCTCCGAGGAGATGTCTGTCCGCGAAGGTTTCGCGGCTTGTGCAGATTCGATCATCTTACGCAACAAAGATGTACAAAAGAGGTCAGGCTGACAGCTTTTTCGTGTGCGATTGGCGCTCTTTGTGCCTCCGGTTTTGCTAAAACGCACATATTGCGGTAGGTTTCGGAGAGTTATGGTTGAAAAACGCCCAGATACCCGACCTGGCGTGCGATTGTTAGCTGCGCGACGCCACGAATTGATTCTTCGCGAACTTGAACGGCACGGTGGTGTTCGTGTACGCGAGCTTGTGGGCGTGCTCGGTGTCTCCCCGATGACGATTCGACGAGACATCGAGACCCTTGCCGAAATGGGACAGCTCGTTCGAGTCCACGGCGGAGCGGCCGCAGCCCCGACCGCTCGTGATACTGCAAGCGCTGATGAACCAGGTTTTGCCGCAAAGGCGCGCCGACAATACGGCGAGAAGACCGCGATCGCCGAACGAGCAGCGCAGTCGATCAAACCCGGATCGGCCATAGGAATTACGGCCGGCACGACGACCGCCCAGCTCGCCGGTGAGCTCGCAAACATCGAGGACCTGCTCGTGGTGACCAACTCGATGGCGGTCGCCGAGGTGCTCCACCAGTCGCGACGCAGCGACCTCACGATTCTCGTCACCGGCGGCACGCCAACACCATCGCGAGCACTCGTTGGACCAATGGCCGAATCGACGTTGTCGTCGCTCCACCTCGATCAGCTCTTTATGGGGGTGCATGGCATGACGGAGTCGACCGGCTACACCTCGCCGAATCTGCTCGAGGCACAAACGCTTCGGAGTTTTGTGAGCGCCAGCGAGTCCGTCGTCGTGCTCGCCGACCATACCAAGTGGGGCACGATTGGACTTTCGACGATCGCACCGCTCAACGCCGCAGACGTCCTGATCACCGATCGGGCTGTTCCCCCCGACGGCTTAGCGGTGCTGCAGGCAGAAATTGGCGAAGTGGTGATCGCTGACGAACAGGTGAACTCGACCAGCTAGGAACGCGGTCCAGGCGTGGACGCAGATCTACTTGATTCCACTGAACTGGATGCTGTCTACCAGGCGCTTGCCGAAGATCATGAAGATGACGATCACCGGCAAGGCAGCGAGCAGCGTTCCTGACATCAGGCCGGACCAATCCGGCTGGGTCCCCGGTTGCTGGGTCGTAAAGACACCGAGCGCAACCGTCAACGGCTGCTTCTCGGGGAACTGCTGGGTAACGACCAGTGGCCAAAGGAATTCGTTCCAGGCCGTGATGTAGGTCAGGACACCGAGCGTGATCATCTGTGGACGAGCGATCGGCAAGATGACCGAACGGAAGATCCGGAAATGGCTCGCACCATCGATGAGCGCTGCTTCTTCGAGCGACCGGTTGATGCCGAGGAAGAACTGCCGCAAGAAGAATACGGCGAAAGGCGTCATGAAGAAGAACGGTGCAATCACCCCGGGCAGGCGCCCGAGGAGGAACGTTCTGCTCGATGCGTCATAGCCGGGAACCCAGTCGAGCCACTCGTGTCCGTTCGCATCAAAGACCCAGAAGTCTCCCAAGATGAGCAGCAGGTTCGGTATCAGCACGAAGATCGGCGGAATCATCATGCCGGTTAGGTACAGGAAGAACAGCTTGTCTCGTCCAGGGAAGCGCAACCGCGCAAAGGCGTACGCAGCGAGTGCGCTGAAGAACACCTGACCGACAGCAATGAACGTTGCGATAATGACGCTGTTCTTCATCGCCGTCAGGTAGTCGAACGACGCCGAGTTCGTACGACCCGTCGCTTCGAGTATTTCTTCGTCTGTCGCTTGGCCGAGAACCCGTCGGAAGTTCACCGTTGTGGGATCGTCGGGCAAGATGCGCTCGATGACGCTCTTGTCGGTGTTGCTTTCGAACAGTGACGCATTCGTGACCAGACCGGTACGGAGCGTCCAATAGAACGGGAAGATCGTGGCGACGATCAAGAGTGCGAGCAAAAGCCACGCAGTGCCACGTCCGAAGCGGGCCCCGGTGCTGTCGGCGCGCCCGCCTGCCATACCTGCAAGTGCTGTACTCATTATGCGAGGTCACTTTCGTTGGCCCGAAGGATCTTGAGTTGGAAGAACGTGACGAACATCAAGAAGACGAGGAGCGCCACTGCGATTGCCGATGACCGTCCCAGCTCGTTGCGGCCAAAGGCCAGCTCGTAGATGTAGACGTAGATCACTCGGCTGGAGTCGCCGGGGCCGCCCGGCCGGCCGCCGAAGCCGCCGGTCGCGACCTGGACGGTGTCGAAGACCTGGAACGAACCAATAACGGTGATGACGAGGACGAGTGCGAGAACGGGTCGCAGCAACGGCACCGTGATGTTGCGCATCATCTGCAACTCCGAAGCGCCGTCGAGTGCCGCTGCCTCGTACAAGCTCTTCGGAATAGTCTGCAGCCCTGCGAAGATCAAGAGCGCCGTATAGCCCATATGCCGCCACGTATTAATGCCGGCGATGGTTGGAATGACCGCATCAGGTCCAGCGAAGTAGTTCGAGTCGATGCCAAAGAAACTGAACAGGTCGGCGATGATGCCGAGGTTCGAGTTCAACAGCCAGACGAAGATCAGCGCCACCACCACGTTGGGGATGAGGTAGGGCAACATGATGACCGACCGCACGACCGACGACTTGGTAAGCCGGTCCATGGCGACGGCGATCATGATGGCGAGAATCGTCTGGGTGACGATGTTGAGCGTCACGTAATAGGCGGTGACCTTGACCGCGTTCCAGAACAGGGGATCGTCGACCATCCGGTCGTAGTTCTCCATACCGACCCAGTCGCCATCGTTGGCGATGAGGTTCCAGTCGGTAAAGCTCAGGTAGATGCCGCGGACGCTCGGAATCAGAAAGAAGAACAGGAAACCAAGGAAGCTGGGCAAGAGAAACGGCCATGCCGCCCGCCAGCCCCCGTAGAGATTTAGCTTGGCGCCCTTCGGGCGCTCACTGGTTGTCGCTGCCACTCGTTCTCCCCCTACGTGTTAGGTACTGTGCGAAACGAGTACCTGACATGAACAGATCCCACTCTTTCAGATCATATTCGCTCATGTCGAACTGGCCGAGCCAAACTTGTTGCTAGCGCAAGTTCGGGATCATTGCGCCGTGAGCGTCCAACAATTCATCGACGAGCTGCCAGATCTGTTCGAGATCAAGTTCGGAACTCGTGTGTGGGTCCAGCATTGCTGCGTGGTACACGTGCTCCCGATTTCCGGTGAGCGCCGCCTGAACGGTGAGCTCCTGGACGTTGATATTCGTCTGCATCAGCGCCGCGAGATGTGGCGGGATCGATCCGATCTTCGTTGGTTGGATGCCATTCCCGTCCACGAGACACGGAACCTCGACACACGATGTGCTCGGCAGGTTGTCGATGAGGCCATCGTTGGCGACGTTGCCATAAATCACGCGAGGCGTGCCCGTCTCGATGCTGTGGATGATGCTTGCGCCGTATTCGACACTCGGCACAACGTCGATTGCGGCCTCCGGGTCGATGAGCTTCGCCCGCATGTGTTCCCACGCAGCGATCTGGACTTCGCAGCGACGCGGGTACTCATCGATCGGGATGCCGAAGTCGACCAGTAGATCTTCGCGGCCTTCCTTGATGAACCATGGCACGTACTCAGCGAAATGCTCGCTCGATTCGGTCACGAAATAGCCAAGTCGGTCGAGCATTTCGAATCGAACGGCATCGCTCAGGCCGATTGTGCCCCCATCGCTACGGTCATGGTGTCCTCGGTCCGGAATGTCCCCAGCACGCGAGAATTCGTGCAATCGAGGGTAGAGATCGACCACACCGTCGGGGGTTCGCTGCCCGAACTCGAGGTAGAACGCCATGTGGTTGATGCCAGCACAGCGGTACTCGAGGTCGTCGATTGGTACGCCGAGGTCGCCGGCGAGTTGCTCGGCGGTGCCCTGGACGCTGTGACACAGCCCGACCGAGTGAATCGATGACGATCGATTGACGGCCATCATGTTCATCGCCATTGGGTTGACGTATTGCAAGAGCGTTGCGTCGCCGCACCGTTGCTCCATATTGCGGGTCAGGTCCTGCAGAACGGGAATGGTCCTCAGGCCGCGCATGATGCCGCCGATTCCAAGCGTGTCAGCAATGGTCTGGGTAAGGCCAAACTTGCGCGGGATATCGAAGTCGATGACCGTCGCAGGCTCGTAGCCACCGACTTGGAACATCGTGATGACATGATCGGCGCCGTCGATCGCCTCGTCTTGGCTCAAGCTGGTCTCGATCGTCGGAGATACGCCGAGAGCCTCGGCCACCTTATGTGCGACGATTTCGCTCGTTTGTAAGCGTTCCTCGTCGATGTCGTGGAGTCGAAGCGTCGCATCGGCGAGTTCGGGAAAGGCGAGGATGTCGCCCATGAGGTTCTTGGCAAAGACCGTGCTGCCGGCCCCGATAAAGGAGATGGTGGTCATATTCGCTCCGTCTGCTCGTGGTATCGCGTGTTGATTTGTTCGTTTTTGATCAAAGTTGACCGCTCAAGGGCGAAGAGTAGAACGTTTCCGGCCATACTGCATGCATGGCCGACGCAGATATCGACCCGAACGTCGTGAACGTACCCGCTGAAGTTGTGGCACGTGCACCCGGGCGCGTCAATCTGATCGGCGAACATACCGACTACAACGATGGCTTCGTGCTTCCGATGGCTCTGCCATTCGACACCACGATGGCGCTCACCCGCCGAGCCGATCGTGTAGTCGACCTTGAGTCGGTCGGGTTCGCCGCCGCTTCGTTCTCGCTTGATGATGATCCGCGGGAGGTTCCCTCCTGGTCCCGCTACATCGCAGGCATGGCGCGGCTGCTCGCCGACGAAGGGGTTCCGATCCCGGGATTCTCTGCTCGGATCACGACCACTATTCCCGTCGGGGCGAGCTTGTCGAGCTCGGCCGCACTGGAGGTCGCCACCGGCTTTGCACTATCGAAAGTCTGCGGGCTGGTTCCAGACCCCGTGCACATTGCGAAACTTGGACAGCGGGTCGAGAACGAGATCATCGGCATCCAAAGCGGGATCATGGACCAGCTGATCTCCGCGATCGCGACCAAAGGAGCGGTCACCCGCATCGATTGCCGGTCGCTCGAGACCAGCCCGTCGTACCTTCCGAGCGAGGCGCGGGTGGTCATTATGGACACGATGACGAGACGAGAGCTCGCAGACAGCGAATACGACCTGAGACGACAGGCGTGCGAGCGGGCAGCTGGTGCACTCGGCGTGCCAGCGCTCCGAGACGCAACTCTCGAAATGGTCGCCGGGCTTCCCGGTGGTGTCGACAAACAGCGCGCCATCCACGTCGTCAGCGAAAACACCCGGGTTGGCGCAGCCGTTGATGCGCTCGCCGCCGGGGACCTCGTTGCTCTTGGAATGCTCATGGATGCGAGCCACGAAAGCCTGAGCATCGATTACGAAGTGTCCTCAGCTGCGCTCGACCACATGGCCGCAATTGCGCGAGAACACACCGCGTGCTTTGGAGCGCGGATGACCGGCGGAGGGTTTGCTGGTAGCGCAGTCGCCTTGATCCGGGCCGCCGAAACCGAACCGTTTGTGCGACACGTCAAAGAGGCGTGGATCGCCGCACACGACGTAACCCCCGATGTTTGGGCGGTCGATCCGTCGGCCGGCGCATCGATTCTTCACGGCTGACCGCGCCGGACTGTCTGTCGTCGATAGAAACTGCTTCACTACTCCTATGCGATTCCCGGCAGGCCTGAGCCAATGACGCCCACGACGTACTTTTCTCCTGACCTCAGTGCCGTTGGGCGACTCCCGATGGCGTCTCCGCTCGCGAGCGCTCCGGGCCGATCCATCATCTCGCTCGACGGCGACTGGTTCTTCCGCCTTGTCGACAACCCCGATGACGCTCCGATTGGGTGGATCGACGAAGCGACAGCGACCTGGTCGACCGTGCAGGTGCCGGGTGTATGGACTCGTCAGCAGACCGGCGACCTGCCGCACTACACAAATATCGTGATGCCCTTCGCCGGCGATCCGCCACACGTGCCGAGCAACAATCCAACCGGGCTGTATCGCCGTTCGTTCGAACGGCCAGCCGGGCACCGGGTCATCATCGAGTTCGGTGGGTTCGAATCGATGATGATGCTGTGGTGCAACGGCTCGTTCGTCGGAATGGCCAAAGACAGTCGTCTCGCATCACAGTTCGACCTCACCACGTTCCTCCACGATGACAACAACGAGATTGCCGTGCTCGTGAGTCGCTGGTCGGACGCAACATGGATCGAGGACCAGGACTACTGGTATCACGGCGGGCTGCACCGTTCGGTCTCGTTGATCGCAACCGACGCGACCTACATCGACGATGTCGTCGTCGTCGCCGATTATGAGGCCGCGTCCAATGCCGGAAGCCTCGAGGTTCGAGTAGAGGTTGGTTCGACCACACGCATGTCCGACGGTTGGCATGTGGCCATTGCGCTACCCGAACTTGGAATCGGCGAATCTGCGCCGGTACCCACCGCGCCGCCTGCCGAAGGAATCGACGCGCTGGTCGCCGCGTACGAATACACAGGCCAGTCGGCATCGATGCAGATAGCTGGTGTTTCGGTGGAGCCGTGGACGGCGGAGACACCGAGGCTGTACTCGCTCGAGGTTCGGCTCATCGATCCTGACGGAGACATTGCATCGGCCTCGACCCACCGGGTCGGATTTCGAACTATCGAGGTGAGTGACCGGCAGCTACGTATCAACGGGCAACCGGTGATGATCAACGGCGTAAATCGCCACGACCACCACCCCGATACCGGCCGCGCCATCACCCGCGACGAGATGCGTGAGGAACTCATCCTCATGAAGCAGCACAACATCAACGCGGTGCGGACCGCTCACTATCCCAACGACCCAATGCTGGTCGAACTTTGCGACGAACTCGGCCTGTATGTGATCGACGAAGCCAACGTCGAGTCACACGCTCGGCACGACTCGCTGCTCGCTAGCGGAATCTTCGATGGCCAAGTTCTCGACCGGATCCGCCGCATGGTGTTGCGAGACCGATCTCGACCGTCGGTTATTGGATGGTCGCTCGGAAACGAATCGGGGCTTGCACCGATTCACGCATCGGCCGCTGCTTGGATTCGGTCTATCGACCCGACCCGTTTCGTGCAGTACGAGGCGGGGTTCAACCCCAACTTTGGCGACCGTGGAAACGGGCGCAAAGCCGAGCGTGAGTCGGCTCCGACCGCGATCGAGCGGCTCGTCTCGGACACGATCTGTCCAATGTATGCATCGGTTGGCCAGATCGTGGAGTGGGCCGAGTGGGCTGAACGCACCAATGGAGACGACCGGCCACTCATTCTCTGTGAGTACAGCCATGCCATGGGTAACTCGAACGGTGGCCTCGTCGACTACTGGAATGCCTTCTGGGAACATCGGGCGCTCGGCGGCGGATTTGTGTGGGATTGGCGCGATCAAGGACTGAGAGAGGTCGACGGTAAAGGCGTCGAG
>CALBVK010000368.1 GCA_937969345.1 uncultured Acidimicrobiales bacterium | reverse complement strand
ATTGGGCTACCACGTTGTGCCAGGTACCTACACCGCAGAGGACCTTGCAGATGGGGCCACGCTGGTCACCTCGACGGGCCTCGAGCTCACGGTCGCAGACGGCAAGGTCAACGGCATCGAAATTTCTTCGGTCGACCTCGGTGGTAGCAACGGTGTCATCCACGTCATCGAGGGCGTTCTGTTCCCACCAGCGAGCCCACAGCTTGCGGTAACGGGTGCAAGCACCGAGCTCATTGGAGCGGTCGGTGCAGCAATGCTCGTACTCGGTGGATCGATGGTGGTTGCAAGCCGCCGTCGTGAGGACGACGAGATCTAAACGATTCGGTTAGCAGCGCCCGGGTTCGCCCGGGCGCTGTTTGCGTTTTGTCCTACCGCTAGCCAAACCACTCGAGCAAGAGCGCGTCGAGCGTGCCGTCTCGCCCGATCTCGATGACCGCTCGGTTTACGGCTTCGAGCAGAGGCGACTCCGGCGGGATGGCAATGCCATATGGGTCTCGCCCGATCGGTGGGTCGATCAGCCGCAGCCCGGAGTTCTGATAGCGGGAGTTCAGGGCGTAGGAGATGACGGGAGCGTCGAAGACGACAGCGTCGGTCTCTCCGCGAACTAACTCGTCAAGGGCCGAGTCCAGATCGGGGAACTCGCGGGCGACGATCCCCGCATCGTCGATGAGGAACTCAACCGTCGAGGTGTCCTGTACGGTGCTGACGTTCTTGCCGGACAGGTCCGAGATTCCGGCGATGTCGCTTTCGAGTTCGGCGACGGTGAGCACCGACGTTGCTCGCGCAGTGACGAAGGCCAACAGGAACAGCCCGAGCAAAAGCCACAGAACCGCCACGAGCCGGGACCATGGTCTGTTGATGTCCTTTACCGCTTCGCCGCCGGTGATGACGCTAACCGTCGACCACCAGAGCGCCTCGACGATGCCGGTTCGATAGTCCTCGGGGAAATCGTCGTCGTACCCGCGTTCGAACCACCAAACGAGGTGTGAGACGAGAAAGATCAACACGATGAGGATCAGCAGCGGGACAAGGAACGTGCCGCTCTTGACCAGATTGAACAGGGTCCGGGTGGTGCTGGTGCCCGAGCTGTTCTGCGTCGCGATCTGGCGACCGGAGTTGTAGTAGGGCTGGGAGAAATCGACGACGGTCTCGCGCTCCGCCGTAATGGAGATCCCCGCAATGCCAGCGTCGACCTCGTTCGCCGCGACCGCATCGATCACGTCGGAGACCTCTTCGAGCGGAACCCACTCGGTCTCTGCCCCGAGCCGGTCGGCGACCTCGTTCCAGTAGTCGACGCTAAAGCCCCGCAGCGGTTCGTCGTCGATAAATACGAACGGTTCGAGTGGCTTGGTCGCAACCCGGAGGGTCTCTCCAGAAAAGTCACTCGCCTCTTGGGCGTTCGCTGGGCGTGCAACGATGAGGATTGCAGCGACAGCGGATAGTGCGAGAAGAACCAACCGCAGTGAGCGACGGTCGAACGTCAACATGTGGAACCACCTGGAGCGAAATACGTGCGCTCGGAATCCTAGGTCGTGGCGACGGTGGATTTGGTGAGGTCTCGTTGTCGAACGCTCCACCAGCCGTAGCAAAGCAACGCGAAGCCAACGCCGGCGCTCATGCCGAACGACCCGCGAGCGCCGCCTGCAGCGTCGTATACGGCGGGCGCGACGAACGCCGACACCGATGCTGCGAGCGAGCCAGCGGCATCGACCAGACCGGTTCCGATCGCTGAACGTTCGGCTCCGGTTTCGTTGAGGACGACTCTGGCCGTTGTTGGGAACAGCGTGCTCTCAAGTGCCGTTTGTGCGAACGCAAAGCCGATGAATACTGCCACCCCGTTCCAGAGGCCGAGCGTCAAGACGATTGGGACGAATAGTGCGAAGCCGCCGAGCATGAGCCGTGCGGGCCGCTCAGCGTTGTCGACGAACCGGCCGGCGAGGCGGGGAATCACCAGTAGTGGCGCAGCGATGATGATGAGGATGAGGCCCACTTGGGCATTCGAGACGCCGAGGTCGGTCAAGTACTCGTCGACGGTCGCGTCGAAGACACCGATGTTAAAGAAGAGTCCGACCTGTACGGCGACCGCTGCGCGCACCCCCGGCTCGTTGAGCAGCGGGATCATCTCCGAGATCGACGTATGTTCATCGGTTGCGACCTCGATGGAGCCGAGCCACCGAAGCGTCGGCACGGTGATGATCAAAAGAAGCGCAGCGAGCACAAGGTATGGCGTCTCAATACCTCCCCATTCGGAGAGTTGGGCGCCGATCGCTGGCCCAGCGATGAAGCCAGCGACCGCGGCGGAGATAAACCCGCCGATCTTCTCGCCGCCATCGTCGGTGTCGGTCCCGATCAGTGCTTTACGACCAACGACCGAGAAGACACCAGCGCCTAAACCAGCGAGTCCTCGACTGACGGAGATACTCCAGAGTTCGGTGGCGAAACCAATCCACAGGTTGCCCGCTATCGCAGTAGCGAAGCTGAGATATCCGAGCGTGCGAAGGTGGCCGCGATCGCCGTAGGGGGCAATGGCGAGCGCTGCGATCACGGCCGTGAAGAAGCTCAGCGCGGAGATCAGCCCGATGCCCCAGGACGAGATCCCGTAGTCGGATTCGATGTCTTCGAGAAACACGAATGTGACGCCAGCGGAGGCGACCATCAACATGTACGCGAGATAGACGAGCCGATACATCGGGGCAGCCTACGACCTGCTGGCGGCGAACGAGCCCCGGTGTACGGACATGGCATCTTGCGGCAGTAGCGTTCGCCGCCATGGCTTCGACGCT
>CALBVK010000367.1 GCA_937969345.1 uncultured Acidimicrobiales bacterium | reverse complement strand
AAAGCAACGTCGCCTCACGTCTTGACCGCAATGGAAGTTGACTTCGAAGGGGTCGAGGTCGTCCGTCGTCGTCACAAGGCCGACTGGAAGAAGGAAGAAGGCTTCAGCCTCACGTACCTTCCGTTCATCCTCCGTGCCGTCGCGGACGCAATGCGGGACTTCCCACTGATGAACGCGTCGCTCACCGGTGACTCTGTGACGATGCACAGCGACGTCAACGTTGCGGTCGCCGTCGATCTGAATTTCGATGGGCTGTTGGCACCGGTTGTCAAGAACGTCGAGGGGAAGCGGCTACGTCAGCTCAGCCGTGATGTCGTCGACATCGCCACCAGAGCTCGGACGAAGAAGGTCACTCCCGACGACCTTTCCGGCGGAACCTTCACCATCACGAACCCGGGTCAATACGGAACGCTTATGCAGTTCCCGATTATCAACCAGCCGCAGGTGGCGATCCTGTCGACCGACGGAGTGCATCGCAAACCGGTCGTCGTCACCGACGAATTTGGCAGCGAGAACATCGCGATCCACTCCGTTGGTGTGTTGGCGCTCGCATGGGATCACCGTGCGTTCGACGGTGCCTACGCGGCGGCGTTCCTCGCCAAAATGCGTGACATCATCGAGACGACCGACTGGGAAGCCGAGATCAGCTAAGGCATGACTCAACCATTGCGTGCTCGCTGGTTAGGGAAGGTCTCCTACAGCGACGCGCACACGTTGCAGCACTCGCTCTTCGCAAACACCGACAACCATCTGTTGTTGCTCGAGCATCCACCCGTCTACACGTTGGGTGTCCGTGCGTCGCTCGACAACCTGTTGGTCGATCCCGCCGACGTCGGAGCCGAGCTCGTCACCACCGATCGGGGTGGCGATATCACGTGGCATGGTCCGGGTCAGCTCGTTGGTTATCCGATCCTGAACGTTCCGGGAAAACGCGGTGGCGGCATGGCCGACACCGTCGCATATGTGCGGTCGGTCGAGCAGCTGATTATCGACACGCTCAACGACCTCGGTCTCGACGACGTGGGCCGACTGCGCGAGTACCCGGGCGTGTGGGTCGCTCCAGAAAGTGATTCGCCGCGCAAGATCGCCGCGATCGGCGTTCGGCTCACCCGTGGCCGGTCGATGCATGGCTTTGCGCTCAATGTGTCTCCCGACATGTCGTGGTTCGATCACATGATTCCGTGTGGCATCACCGACAAGGCCGTCACGTCGCTCGCCGCAGAAGGTATCGACCGTTCGATGCAAGACGTGGTCGATGCGCTTTTGGTACGAGCCGAGGCGCAGTGGGGAACCCTGGACCGCCAAGACGTCGTATGGCGGACCCCATCGGACCTTGCCGATCTCACACCGTTCTCCCGTGGCGAGGGTCCAGGAGAAACTGCAGGGACGCCAGACTCGCCACTGGTCGAGACGCCAACCAACGATGCGCATCTCCAAGGAACCTCGGTCCGTATCAGCGGACGTCTCGCCGAAGCTGGCGTAACCACGGGTCTGCAGATATCGAGCCGCAAGCCCGACTGGATGAGGGTGAAGGCCGACATGGGCCCCGAGTATCGACGCCTCAAAGGGATCATGAAGAGCCTCGACCTCGTCACCGTGTGCGAGGAGGCCGGCTGTCCGAACATCTTCGACTGTTGGAACGATGGCACGGCAACGTTCATGGTCTGCGGCGAACGATGTACCCGCAAGTGCGGGTTCTGTCTCGTCGACACCCGTCACCCAGAGGCCGTCGATCCAAACGAACCGCACAAGGTCGCTGAAGCGGTCGAGAAGATGAACCTCGAATACGCCGTCATCACGATGGTCGCCCGTGATGATCTCGCTGACGGCGGAGCAGAGCATGTGGCCCAGACCATCCGGGCGATCCGAGATCGCAAGCCCGATGCTCGGGTTGAGGTGCTCATCAGCGATTGCAAAGGCGACCCGGACAGCCTTGACGTGATCAACAATGCACGTCCTGATGTGCTCAACCACAACATCGAGACCGTGCCTCGCTTGCAGCGTGTCGCCCGACCGTCGGCGTCCTATGCCCGCAGCCTGGCGGTTCTCGGACGAGCAAAGGCGGCGGGTCTCACGACGAAGTCCTCGATCATCGTGGGCATGGGTGAGTCCTTTGACGAGGTGGTGTCGACCATGGCCGACCTCGCCGCAGTCGGCGTCGACATTGTCACGATCGGCCAGTACCTGCGACCAACATCGAACCATCTGCCCGTTGCCCGCTGGGTTGAGCCCGCCGAGTTCGACGAGTGGAAGCGCATTGGCGAACACGAGCTCGGACTTGTACACGTCGAAGCCAGCCCGCTCACCCGATCGAGCTATCACGCGAAACAAGCTGAGTCCGCAGCCGCATCTCGCTAACACCGGACACCTAACGCTGTGGGGTTCGGTGGTGTCTATTCTGTAGCGATGAGCTTTGCTGATCGTTTCTCTCGTGCCCGGTCCCAGATGGTCGAACAAGGCGTCGACGTTCTGTTGCTTTCCGTTGGAGCGGACCTGCCGTACCTCACCGGTTACGGGGCGATGCCGCTCGAGCGGTTGACCATGCTCGTCTTGCCACGCGACGGCGAGGCGAAACTCGTCATCCCCGAGCTCGAAGCGTCGTTGGTCGATGTGCAGCCGGAGTTTGCCCTGCATGCGTGGGGCGAGACCGAAGATCCGCTGCGCATTGTCGACGACATGTTGGGTTCGGCGTCAACGGTAGCCATCGGCGATACGACGTGGGCGCGTTTCCTCGTCGGCTTGATCGAACGAAATGGCGAGCGCACGTTTCGCAATGCGTCCGACGTCATGACCCCGTTGCGAGCCGTGAAGACACCCGAAGAGATCGAGCGGTTGCGGGCAGCGAGCCACGCGGTCGATCGCATTGCGGCTCGACTGCAAGCCGGCGAGATTCCGTTGGTCGGGCAGACCGAGGCTCAAGTTTCGGCCGAGCTTGGACGTCAGATTCTCGAGGAGGGCCACGGCAAGGTGAACTTCGCGATTGTGGCAGCGGGCGAGAATGCGGCGAGCCCGCATCATCATGAGGGCGATCGAGTGATTCGGGAGAACGAAGGGGTCCTCTGTGACTTTGGCGGCACCATGTTCGGCGATGACGGCATTGGCTATTGCAGCGATCTCACCCGGTGCGTCTATACGGGTGAACCACCAGCAGAGTTCTCCGAGGCATACGACGTGCTGTTCGAAGCCCAAGCAGCATCGGTCGCTGCGGCCACCGTAGGCACGCCGGCGCAAGACGTTGACCGAGCGGGGCGAACGATCATCGAGGGTGCGGGATACGGCGAGTACTTCATTCACCGAACTGGTCACGGCATCGGTGTTGAAGCACACGAAGAGCCTTACATCGTCGAAGGCAACAGCGCTGGGCTGGCGGCTGGCAATGCGTTCTCGGTGGAACCGGGGATCTACGTCCCGGGCAAGTTCGGCATGCGTCTCGAAGACATCGTCGTAGCCGCAGACGAAGGCCCCGACCCCCTAAACCAAGTAGACCACCACCTAGCGGTAATCAACTAACGCCGCCTCGGGAGCAAACGTCGCCTCGGGAGCAAACGCCGCCTCGGGCGTAACGCCTCCGTGGCGTGTGAACGGCCTCCGGAGGAGGGGATGGGCTTCGGGACGTGCCGCCATAATTCGAGCGGAGCGAGGGCGGCTAAGTCCGAAGCGTGGCTCGGGCGATGAGGTCCATGCTGAAGGCCATCAGGATGGCGAGGTACAACATGCCGGTTGCGGCCATGACGGCGGAGTACTCCTTGCCGCGCAGGATGATGATCGTGACGCCGAGCAAAATGATGGTGGCGACGGTCGATGCGGCCCAGAACCAGCCGAGCTGACCGAGAAAGCCGTCGTCGATGGTGCCGTTGAGCACGGACCACATGCCGGTTGGGAGCATGAGGACGAGCAGCTCGAAGGGCCAGAGCAGGGTGGTCCACTTGACCAATTCGTTGAGCGGCGCCCGGCCGAGTCCGGGCTGTACGAGGTACCAGTGGCCGAGGAGCATGGCGTCGCTGACAGCACCGAGGAAGAACGCTCCGACGACGATTCGCGCCACGCCGAGCCACGCCGGGTCGGCGGCTTCGATGCCTCCGGCGATACAGGCGACAATGCCGAACATCGGTGGGATGAGGTCGAGGATGGGTGGGAATTCGGGGGCGTCTTTGTCGAAGCGTTCTTCGGCTTTGTCGATGCCGGTCATTTCTGCGACGCGCGCAGAGCGTCGCTCGATCAGCGCTCGCTGTCCTGCGACACCGGCGGACCTCCGCTGGTAGCTGACCCAGAGGGCGACGCCGCTCGTGATGATCATGAGCGTGTTGGCAATGTCTCGAACGGGAACCCAGCCGCGGTAGTAGGCAATCACGAGGGCGATGATGCCGAAGATCATGAAGGTGATGCGCTGTAGCCAGCCGTAGCCAAGTCCGACTTGCCGGCGTCGTGTCGTCACCCACAAGAAAAAGAGTCCGCCGGTCGCCCACTGGATCATTACCGTTGCGGCGTCGAGTTCG
>CALBVK010000366.1 GCA_937969345.1 uncultured Acidimicrobiales bacterium | reverse complement strand
AGTCGATGGCGATGTGTGGCTACACCGATCTAAAAGACTTCCAAAAAGCAGAGGTATTGGTGCGCCAATCATGACAACTCCCGATCCAGCAGACGAGTCTGTTCTCGTCGTCGACTTCGGGGCTCAGTACGCCCAGCTCATTGCACGGCGAGTGCGTGAGGCGAACGTCTACTCCGAGATCGTGCCGCACACGATCACCGCCGCAGAGGTACGGGAGAAGGCACCGACAGGCATCATCTTCTCCGGTGGCCCAAAGTCTGTGCACGTCGATGGCGCCCCGATGATCGATCCCGAGGTCTACGACCTCGACATTCCGGTTTTGGGCATCTGCTACGGCGCTCAACTGATCGCACACCAGCAAGACGGAACCGTTGGCCGCAACGAGCGCGGCGAGTACGGCCGTACCGAGCTCACGGTCGATGCCGATTCTGGAGTCATGCTCGATGGAACGCCGTCGACCCAGACGGTGTGGATGAGCCACTTCGACGCGATTACCGACATGCCTGACGGCTTCGATGTCACGGCGTCGACGCCAGATGCGCCCGTCGCTGCTTTCGAAGATCGTGCTCGTGGCTTGTACGGCGTGCAGTACCACCCCGAGGTTGTCCATACCGAACATGGCCAACATGTCATCGAGCGGTTCCTGACCGAAGGCTGCGGGGCTGAACGTTCGTGGACGATGGCCAGTGTTATCGATACCCAGGTCGAACTCATCCAGAACCAGGTCGGCGACGAGGGTCGTGTCATCTGCGCTCTGTCCGGTGGCGTCGATTCTGCCGTTGCTGCAGCCTTAGTGCACAAGGCGGTTGGCGACCGTCTGACGTGTGTCTATGTCGACACTGGTTTGATGCGCAAGGGAGAGAGCGACCAGATCGTCGAGACCTTTGAGCGTCATCAAAAGATCGAGCTCATCCACGTGAGCGCTGCCGACCGGTTCTTTGAGCACTTGTCGGGGGTCATCGATCCCGAGGAGAAGCGCAAGTCGATCGGTGAGCAGTTCATTCGTGTATTCGAGGCCGCAAAGGCGCAGGTAGTTGGCGCACAGTTCTTGGTGCAGGGCACGTTGTACCCCGACGTGATCGAGTCGGGCACGAGCGACGCAGCCAAGATCAAGAGCCACCACAACGTCGGCGGTCTACCCGACGACATCGAGTTCGACCTCGTCGAGCCACTCCGAGCGTTGTTCAAGGACGAGGTCCGTGCGGTCGGTACCGAGCTTGGTCTTCCGGACGAGATCGTGTGGCGTCAGCCGTTCCCGGGGCCCGGCCTCGGCGTTCGCATCATTGGCGAGGTCACTCCCGACAAGGTCGCCATTCTTCAAGAAGCGGATTTCATTGTTCGTGAGGAGATCAAGAAGGCTGGTCTTGAGCGCGAGATCTGGCAGGCCTTTGCGGTGTTGCCAGGCGTGAACTCTGTTGGCGTAATGGGCGACGAGCGAACCTACGCAGATGCGATCATCATTCGCGCGGTCACCTCCGAGGATGCAATGACGGCCGATTGGGCCCGTCTTCCCTATGAGCTGCTCGACACGATGTCGAGTCGGATCATCAACGAGGTCGCCGGAGTGAACCGGGTTGCCTACGACATCACCTCGAAGCCTCCGGGCACGATCGAGTGGGAGTAAGCCGTGGTTCTCCATGAGCCGAGTGCACTGCCGGAGCCCGGAACCGACCCCGCCGAGGATGCCATTGCGTCGATGGCGATTTTTGGTCGCATTCTGACCCAGGTCGACGACGAGCATCTCGAGCTTGAGACCCCGTGTGAGGGGTGGAACGTCCAGGCGCTCATTAGCCATGTCGTGTTAGGCGATGCGGCGATTCCGTTGTTGTTCGACGGCGAGGCATTGCCTGGGACCATGACGATCGATACGTCGATTCTCGGGCCGAACCCGGTGGCGACATGGCGCGGCACCGCGCTGTCGGCGATCGAAGCGTTTCGTCGGCCAGGGGCGATGGAGCAGATCGTTAAGCACCCGATCGGGGACCGTCCCGGTAGCGTCGTTGCTCGGTTCCGGATGATCGATCAGCTCGGGCATGCGTGGGACCTTGCGACGGCGATTGGTGTCGAGGTCGAGATTCCCGAGGCGTTGGCCGATGCGGCGCTCGACTTTTTGTATCCGATGCTCGACCAGCTCAAGGGCTCGAAGGTGTTCGGGCCACCGATCGCTCCACCCGAGGACTCCTCGGCGATGTTGCGTTTCCTCGGACTGCTCGGCCGCAAGGCTTGGGCGTAGCCAGCGGGCCTAGGAGTCGAGCTCGGGTAGTCGGAGTTGCCACGCTCCAGCGGGGCGACGGTCCTCGGTTTCGGTACGTCCGAAGAGATAGATGGTGTCTCGGTACTCGTTGATGTTCCAGAGTTCGGTGTAGCCGGTCGCTGCAAGTTCAGGTGTTGCCCGGGTGGTCCAACGATCGTCGGCGAGCTCGGCGGCGGGAAGAAGTTCCCATATTGCACCCCGGCGAGAGTCGCCGACGGCGATGTCGCCGATTGCGACGACACGACCATCGGCGACCACGTCGACGTCACGGGCGATGCCCACGGCATTGTCAACGGTCGGCAGTCGGTGGAATTGGCCGTTGCCTGCAGCGTCGCTCACCACGGCAAATGGGCGTTTGGAGTTGGGGCCGCCCTCGACCCCGACGGCGATGATGCGCTCGCCGCTGATAATCACCCCGAAGAACTCGGCGTTCGGAATAGGCACGATCAGGTTGTTCCAACCCTCACCGGTTCGGCGCACGAGGATGATGCCGTCCTCGCGGGTACCGGTCGTTTCCTTGCCCACGGCTGCGGCGATGTCTTGAGTGGCTGCGATGTCGTTGATGATCCCGGGTGAACCGGAGCCGACGTTGACCGTATTCCAGGTGACGTCTTCGGGCGTCTCGCCTTTGTCGACTTCCCAGAGTCCGAGTAC
>CALBVK010000365.1 GCA_937969345.1 uncultured Acidimicrobiales bacterium | reverse complement strand
CCGGCCAAGGCAATCGCCACGATGGTGGTGGAGACCGCCGGGTCGCCATCGAGCTTCGAGACGATTCCGGCCCCAACAGCTGCCGCAACGATTGCTGCGGTGTCTTGAGCACCGGCGATCGCGACGGGCATCTTGGTGCCGACTCCGATGATGACAGCGACGATTCCGCTGCCGATGACGTAGGCGATCGCCGCACGCGGAATGCCCTCGGAAAGGGCGCCGGAGAACACCAGAGCCGCTAGTGAAACAGCCGTGCCGATCTCGAGAGCGCCAACCGAAACGGCAGCGACCAGGTTCGAAATCGCCGAGGTGCGCTCGCCGCTATTTTCTGTCGTCACCCCGTCCATGCGATGCGGACCCTAGAACCGCTTATCTGGGCGCGACAAGTCAAGGGGCCGAAAGTCTTCGAGCGCGAAAGTGCCCGGTTCAAGGAGCACTGAACCGGGCACTTCGATCGTCTTCGCTACCGCGATCGAGCGTGGTGCTCGATCAGTGGCGAATTATGGTTAACGGAGGCGTTCTGCTTGCTCGACGATGTCAGCGAATGCGTCGAACTCGTCGGTATCGATCTCCCGAGCGAGCGCATCGGCTTCCTCGACCAACGACTCGAGCGACACTGCGTCGGCGTACGGGTTGTCACGAAGGATCTCCGCGAACGCCGCAACCACCGTGGCCTGCTGGAAATCGGCGGCGGTATCGGTCCAACGAGCATCGATATCACGCATATCGATGTCTTCGTCAATCTCCAGCACATCACCGGACTCGGGATCCTGCCAACGCAAGTTCACCACACCCAACTCCGCACGATCATCGATGCTGTAGTCACGGTTGAGGACAACCTCATACAAAGCCGTCGCCTGATGGCCAGCACCCAGCTCACCCGCATCGACATTGTCGTTACGGAAATCATCGTCACGGATGCCACGGTTCTCATATCCAATAAGGCGGTACTCATCGACAACTTCAGGGTCCCACTCGACCTGAATCTTCGCATCGATCGCCGCCGTGATCAGCGTCGACGTGAGCTCATCCTGGAACAAACGCTCAGCTTCCTCGATCGTGTCGACATAAGAGTAGAAACCATCACCCTGATTCGCCAGCTGCTCCATCGTCGTGTCGTTAAACCCGTTCAGGCCATAACCAACCGTCACCAAACCAATCCCATCATCAGCATCGGAACGAATCCGATCAGACAAACGATCAACATCGGTAATACCAGCATTCGCCAAACCGTCGGAAGCAACAATCACCCGATTCACACCATCGGTGCGGAACGCCTCACGAGCCAGGTCATACCCAGCATCCAACCCAGCCTGCAGGTTGGTGGAACCGCCGGTCCGCAAGTTGTCGATCGCACGGAGGATCTCGTCCCGGTCACGAACCTCGGTCGGCTCCAACACGATGTCGGACTCACCCGAGTAGGTCACGATCGCAACCGTGTCATCACGCTCGAGCTCTTCGACCAAGATCGTCAACGACTCACGAACCAAACCGAGGCGATCCGCACGGTTCATCGAACCAGACGTGTCGACAACAAAGGTCAACGCAACCGGCTGACGCTCCGCATCCTCGACGACCTCTGCCTGTACGCCAACACGAACAAGCCACGTGTCGTCATCAAAGGGCGATGGGCCACCGTCAACAGATACGTCAAGCCCGGACCGAGGAACCTCATAGTCGTATGTAAAGGAGTTCATGTACTCCTCGACACGCACCGACTCACGGGGCGGCAGGCTGCCCTCGCCAATGAACCGACGACCAATCGTGTACGAACCGGTATCAACATCGAGCGCAAACGTGGACTGCGGATCACGAGACGTATCGATAAACGTACGAATCCCATAATCAGTAAACCGAGGATCAACAGACGACCCAGGCTCAACTACCTCAGGCTCCTCCTCAACTTCAACCGTCCCAAAGATCCCGCCGCCGTCCTCCAACGCTTCGTCCTCACGGGCAGCTGGAGCGTTATCGACCGCTGCGTCGGGAGTTGAGGTCGTGGACGGGGCGACGTTCTGCTCGTCGCCGGAGTCGAGCTCGCCAGCGGCAAAGTCCTCCATAGCGTCTTCGTCGTCCATGGCAGCGGAGTCGCCACCGTCAGCTTCAGTGACGATGAGCGCATTTCCTCCGTCGTCATCGACGGCGTCTTCGACAGCGTCGGCCGCATCGCTGGCGGCTTCCGAGCCGGTGTCGGCCACAGTCGTTGAGTCCTCGGACGCTCCACAGGCGCTTGCGATCATCACAATCGCGAGGAGCAGTGCGAGAAGCCGGGCCGCCGAGCCCCGAGGTTCCTTGGTTTTGTTGAGATCAGCATTGCGCATTGATGTAGCCATATCTCTCATACGTCGGCCGCAGCGATCCAGTTCCCCAAAATCTCAACTTCCCGCACATCGAGATCTGGCCTCCTTCGAAGTCGGCGCGGTCTGGCATGGCTTCAAGCAGTCCCCGGGTGGTTACGCTTCTTGCTGTGGCTACCAAGAATGCGAACAAGCGGGCCAAGAACGGCAAGCAGAAGCCGGGTATTACCGGTCTCGAGAAGAAGATCGTCGCCACGAACCGTCGCGCCCGGC
>CALBVK010000364.1 GCA_937969345.1 uncultured Acidimicrobiales bacterium | reverse complement strand
CGACGAGAACAGACTCGTCTGCTGGATCGGGAGTTGTCATGATTGGCGCACCAATACCTCTGCTTTTTGGAAGTCTTTTAGATCGGTGTAGCCACACATCGCCATCGACTGGCGCAGGCCACCTGCGAGATTGAGCGAACCGTCATCTGCGTGTGATGGTCCGTGAATGATCTCGGCGAGCGTTCCGCGTGCCGGCACCGGGATACGGCCGCCTTGGGGAACGGTCGGGTGCACGCTCTGCACACCCCAATGCCAGCCGCGCCCAGGGGCTTCGGTAGCTGCAGCGAGCGGAGCGCCCAACATAACCGCATCGGCACCGCAGACGATCGCCTTGGCGACATCGCCACCGGTCGCCATCGATCCGTCGGCGATGATGTGGGTGTACACCCCGGTCTCATCGAGGTGACGCATGCGAGCCGCCCGTGCGTCAGCCAGAGCAGTTGCCTGCGGGCCACCGATACCCAGGACGCTGCGAAGTGTCGAAGCACGACCGGTTCCGACACCGACGAGAATACCCGCAGCACCGGTACGCATGAGATGCAAGGCCGCTGAGTAGCTCGCACAGTCGCCGACGACCACGGGCACTTCGAGACCGCGAATAAAGGTCTTCAGATTGAGCGGATCGGCCTGGGTATTTGACAGATGTTCAGCCGAGATCACCGGCTGCTGGATGACCAACAGCCCAAGCTCGGCACGCAAAATCAGTTCGAGGTGCTCCGACGCGCGCTGCGGACTAATCGCCGCGCAGCTCACGACATCAGCATCGTTGATTTCACGAATGCGTTGAACCACAAGATCTGGATCGATCGGCGCATCGTAGAGCTGCTGCATCCGACGCATCGACGCGTCGTCATCGAGCTCCGCGATCTCTGCCAGAACCGCATCAGCGTCCTCGTAGCGAGTCCACAGCCCTTCGAGGTGGAGCGCCGCAACGCCGCCCTGTCGACCAATCTCGATCGCCGTGGCGGGACTGACGACCGAATCCATCGCCGACGCCATAAACGGCAGGTCGAAGCGGTACGCGTCGATCTCCCAGCTGAGGTCGATGTCCTCAGGATCTCGGGTCCGGCGCGAAGGAACGATCGAGATGTCGTCAAAGTCATATGCCCGACGGCCTGACTTTCCCATGCCGATGTCGATCTCAGCCACGTCCTGCTCCGCGTAGTGGAAACGAACAATCTAGCCCCATTGCCACGGCGACGCGGTGGGGATTTCCCTACCGAAAGAAGACGGCTTGCCCGATTCCGCGCCGCGGCTGCTCTCCGCAAGATGAGACCTATGGAAAACCACCCCACTCCCCCAGGCAACGACGGCGCTGCCCAATCGGCTCGGCAGAGCACCCGAGGTCTGGCACCATGGGTATCGACGCGACGAGGAGGTGGAAAGTGAGACGGTTCACAATGTCCCGCCTGCTGCGCGGATCGAGCTACGGAGTCCTCGGCCTGCCTTTCGCCGTCTTGTGGATCACGATCTTTTCCACGTTGCTCAGCGTCTCGTTCAGCATGTTGATCATCGGAATCGGATTTATCCTCCTGTCGATCACACTGCGTATCGCCGGCGTGTGCGCGTCAGCAGAGCGGTGGGCTCTCGTCGAAACACTCGGCGTCGACATAAAGCCAGCACCCCGCGCCATCGCCGACGACGGCTTCTCTGGCTTCGTCACCAACCCACTTCGAGATGGCTCGTATTGGCGAGAGCTCACGTTTCTCTGCATCCGATCGATCGTCGGAGTCCTGTCGTTCGTCATCGTGGTCGGCGCCTGGACGTTCCCGATCTTTGCCATCACCTCGTTCTCGTGGGGATGGGCGACCGATTGGGATTTCTCCGTCTTCGTCGTGCTGCTCTTTCTCGGCTTCCTCTCCCTCGTGATCGGACCGCTGCTGATCATTGGCATCACCGAGGTTCAGGTCGCGATGGCGCGCTCACTCCTTGGACCGGGACAGCGCGAACTCATCCAGCGTGTCGACACCGCCCAACGAAACCGCGACCTGTCCGTCGAGGCGGCCGAGGCAGAGCGACGACGAATCGAACGCGACCTGCACGACGGAGCACAAGCCCGCCTGGCGACGGTCGCCATGGACCTCGGTCGGGCGAAGCGCAAGCTCGAACGAAACGGAGGTGACGCCGAGGTGTCGGCCATTATCGACTCCGCCCACGACGACGCAAAGGCCGCGATCGTCGAACTACGTGACCTCGCCCGAGGCATTCACCCCGCGGTGCTGAACGACCGGGGTCTCGACGCCGCACTGAGCGATATCGCCGCCCGATGCGCAGTCCCGGTCCATCTCGACGTCCAGCTGCTCAGTCGCCCAGCGCCGCATATCGAAAGCGCCGCCTACTTTGCTGTTTCAGAGCTCTTGACGAATGTGAGCAAGCATTCCAAAGCAACCAACGCGTGGGTTACGGTCCGCGGCGACTCCCAAGTCCTGCGGATCGATGTCAGCGACGATGGCCTCGGCGGAGTCGACCCCGGAATCGGGTCCGGGATCACCGGTCTCCAAGATCGCATCCAGAGCATCGACGGAAGCTTCTCGGTACGGAGCCCTCTGGCCGGCGGCACCAGCGCTCTGGTCGAAATCCCCATAACGAAAGCAGTCGACTAGTGCGAGTACTCATCGTCGAAGACTCCGTTCTCCTCCGCGCTGGCATCGGCCGGCTCCTCGAGGACGAAAACATGGAAGTCGTCGGCGAAGCCGGAGACGCAGAATCGTTCCTCGCCGCGTGGGAAACACATCGCCCAGACCTGAGCATCGTCGATGTCCGAATGCCCCCGACACACACCGACGAAGGGATCCGCGCATCGGTCGAACTGCGCACCAAACACCCGGAGGCCAAGATTCTCGTGCTCTCCCAATACGTCGAAGAGCGGTACGCAAAAGAACTGCTCGCCGACGGCCATGGCGGGGTTGGATACCTACTCAAAGAACGCATCGCCGATGTCGGCGAATTTGTCGAGGCGGTCGCACGAGTCGCCGATGGAGGAACCGCCCTCGACCCCGAGGTCGTCGCCCAGCTGTTCGCACGGCGACGCAGCCCCATCGACGCACTAACCCCTCGGGAGGCCGAAGTGCTGGGGCTCATGGCCCAAGGATTCACGAACGCAGCCATCGCCGAACAGCTCATCGTCAGCTCGGCCACCGTAGAAAAGCACACGTCAGCGATCTTCCAGAAACTGATGCTGGAACAGCGATCGAGCGACCATCGCCGAGTACTCGCCGTGCTGCAATGGCTCGACAAGTAGCTCGCCGTGTCGAGAGCCCGTCAGCGGGCTAATTCTGTAGCAGAAATGGCCGATACAGAAGCCATGACTGCAGTTGAACCAACCGACGCAACACTCGATTCACATCGATCGGCATCATCCTTTCGCGATCCGAACTCTCATGTGATCGTCGGTGACACGGTCACTCGCATCTTTGAGGCGCGCGCCGCTGTCGATGCTCAGGCATTTCTTGACTCGTCGCTCTTCGCCGACCTCGTGCGGGACAACCTCGTCGATGCACCGTCATCGACGAGCACGGGGCCAGATGGCCGACTGATCCTCGAACATGAGGTCATCGAGAACTGGAACCACCCATGGGAGTGGACCTGGTCGATGCTTCGCGACGCAGCGCTACTCCATCTCGACCTCTTGCTCCGAAGCGCTCCGCACGGATGGTCGATGTCCGATGCGACCTCGTTCAACATCGTGTTCACGAACGGCAAGCCAATCTTCATCGACCACGGCTCTTTTGTTCGGCGCAGCGACGACGAAGCGTGGTGGGCATACACACAGTTCTGCGAGCACTTCCTCTACCCGTTGATGGTCGCCACCTACACCGGCGCTCAACTCGCCCCTCTGCTGCGCGGTGGCTTTGCCCGCGTCAGCCTGAACGACGCTCACGCGTTCTTGAAGACACACAAGCGCAAGCGGGGCGTCGTGAAATACGTCCTCCTTCCCCACGCAGCGGCGAACCGCAGCGACATGACCGTCGATCAGGTCAGTGAATCAACCAGCGCTATGAGCACCGAGATCTACGTAAAGATCCTCGAAGGCCTCCACAAGACCATCTCCGGACTTGAGGCACCAGGCGGAGTTTCGACCTGGAGCGGCTACGCCGACCGATCCCACTACACCCACGGAGCCCTCGCCGAGAAGGTCGAGTTTGTTGACCGCGTCGTCGCAGCCACCTCGCCCGACACCGTGTTGGACATGGGCGCAAACGACGGTCACTTCTCGATGGTCGCCGCAAAGCACGCAACGCACGTGATCGCCGCCGACGGAGACCCCCTCGTCGTCGATCGGCTGTACATGTCTCCCACCCCTGACAACCTGTTGCCGCTCGTCCAAGACGCCACCAACCCGTCCCCGAGCATGGGTTGGCGGTCAGCCGAGCGAACCGGATTCTTCGAACGGATCGCTCCGGACATGGTGTTATCGCTCGCCGTCTTCCATCACGTGGTCTTCACCGGCGGCGTACCAGTTCGCCAGCTCGGCGTGTGGATGTCCGAGCTCGACGCAGACTTCATTGTTGAGTTCGTTCACCGAGAGGACGGCAAGGTCCAACACCTGCTCTCGCGCAAGACCGACCCGGACACGTTCGAGTACGACCTCGACAGCTTTCTCGCCTCGTGCGAACCACACTTCGAACTCGTCGAGAAGCAGACTCTGTCCAACGGCACGCGCTCCATGCTCCATTTGACGCGACGGTAGACCCAACCAATGCGCGAAAGTTCGCTAGCACGTCACTACGGCCGCGACCGACTCGCGAAGTCCCTCGCACCCAGTTGTGCGCTGGCCGTAGCCCTGACCCTGCTCCCAATCGCGATGTTGCTGGTCAACAATCGTGGCGCCATCTCAACGGTAGGACCCATCTACCGGGTGGGCTTCGGAGCGGCGATCATCGCTCTCGCCGGAACCGCAGCGGTCTCGCGAGCGCTCGCCCCCCACGTCGCTGCAGCGATCGTCGGTGCGCTCGGCTACGGCTTCTTCTCGATGTCATGGGTTGGCGACGGGGCAGGAACGACGATCATCACGTTCTTGTGGATCGCGATATCTGGACTTGCTTCGGCTGTTTTGGTCTGGCTCCTCAGCGATTCGAAACTCGTCCTCAACATCGCAGCCGTCACCACGTCGGCCCTCTGCGTCGTCATGATCGGAGCATTCGCTCTCGCTGGCAGCGGATCGGGGCCGGTTAGCAACGCGATTCCTACGGCCCTTGCGTTCTCCGAGGATCCGCCGTCGAGGCCCAACGTGTACGTGTTAGTCCTCGATGCATTCGGCCGCCCTGAGGTCCTCGCCGACCAGTTCGCCCAAGCCGGTATCGACTTCGACATCGCACCTTCACTGTCAGCACTCGAAGGGCTGGGATTCGTCGAAGACACCAAGGCCACAACCAACTATGCAGAGACCGTGCTGTCGGTAGCGTCGACATTGAACGGCACGTTCCACCACACCCCAGACGATCCGCTCGAGAGCAGCGAGGTCTGGGATACCGGCCGTGCAGCGCTTCAGGGCGACAATGCTCTGGCGGCGTCACTACGCGACATCGGCTACGAGTACTGGCACTCGAGCTCTGGAATCTGGGATGTCAGCGCTTGCAACGCGAACCTCGCGGATCGATGTCTTGGCGAGTCGATTTCAAATATTGAATCGACCTCCGCCGTGTGGTCGATGACCCCGCTCCATCGGCTGATCGGCCATCCTGACCCTGAAGACCTTTCGGAACCGACAATGGTGGCCAACAATGTCCTTGCTGCCCGAGCGGAACGGACGAACACCAACCCGTACTTCTTGTTCGCTCACATCATTAGCCCGCACCAGCCATACCGCTTCGACCGAGCGTGCAACCCCATCGATCCAGCAGAGAATGGATCGAGCCTGAATGTGGGCCACGTGCCCCACTTCCGCCAGTTCTTCGCCGATCAGGCGATGTGTCTCGGCACACAGCTCGAAGACGCCATGTCACAGATCATCACTGCCGACCCAACCGCCATCATTGTGTTGCAAGGCGATCACGGGTCAGCGTTCACCATCGACTTTGACGACCTCGACTGGAGCGACGGAGAGCTCACCGAACGCTTCGCCGTCTTCCGCATGCTCCGTATGCCAGAACGGTGCCAGCCGGCTGAACCCGACGCACATTCACTCGTGAACACCTCCGCGCTCATCATTGGCTGCATAGCGAATGAACCGCCGGTCCTTGCTCCGGCGCGCGTCTATCTCACGTCGTACGACGCCGACTTTTCCGTAGTGGAGGTACAGCTACCATCCGAGGCGACGTCATGACACCGGTCGTACGGCCTATCAACCAATTCGCAAATGTGACGATTGATATAACGAGTGTGCAGCACAGGCTCCACACCAATCAAAGGAGTCACAATGCTCGCTTACATCGATGCAGGTACCGCAGCAGCAATCGCCGCAATGGCCACTGGTGGCCTCGCTGGCGCCAAGGTCGCCGCACAGTCTTTCTTCACGTCGATGAAGAAGAACAAGAACGCTGCGCCAGAGACGGTCGAGTCTCATGAGCCAGTCGAACACATCGCAGAACCAGTCACCGCAAGCTGATCCACAGACTGCTGGGCCAACCCGGCAGTCCCTCGTTGCACGGTTCTTCTCGCGCCCGACCATCGTCGGAACGCGAGCAATCAGTCTTTGCCTCGCGGCAGCACTCACCGTGCTGCCGCTTGGCCTTTTGTTGGCGCAAAACCGTGGTCGGATCGCCGACCCAACTCCTGTGCTCGTCATCGGCGCACTCGCAGCGTCCATCGCCGTAGCTGCGACCGCCCTGCTACGGATCCGACTCGCCCCGCACGTCGCTGCCGCCCTCGGTGGGTCCGCTGGCTACGTCTTCTTCTCCATGTCATGGGTCGGTGCCGGCTCGACGCTGACGCACCTCATTGTTTGGTTCGGCGCTTCGATCGCCCTGAGCGCCGTCGTACTCGTCCTGGTCGGCCAGTCGAAGATCACGATGTTTGGTGTAACGAGCGTCGTCTGCGTTGCAGCGGTTGCCACCACAGCGATGGGGCTCGCACCGACGAACACCCCAACCTCAACGCCCGCAGCACTTGCGTTCACCGGCGAGGTCACGACCACCCCGAACATCTACCTCCTCGTTCTCGACGGCTTTGCCCGGCCAGACATTCTCGCCAGCCAGCTCGGTGACGTCGACGTCGAACTCGATCCGGCGATCGCCGCACTCGAGTCACTCGGATTCGCACTCGAGCCGCAGGCAACCTCTAACTACGCAGAAACGCTGGTCTCGGTTCCGTCGACGCTCAACGCAACCCTGCACGTCACCCCCGAAACTCCCCTGACCCTCGAAGAACGCTGGGCTTACGCTCAGACTGCGCTTCGCGGAGACAACGCAACCGTCTCATTTCTCTCCAGCGCAGGATACGACTACTGGCACTCTGGGTCGGGGCTCTGGGACAACGCCTCATGCGATGCCAGCATCGCCGACCGATGCCTCGGCGAAGGCGTGTCGTCATTTGAAGCGGAGTCGGCTGTCTGGTCGGTCACCCCGCTGCGAAACGTGCTCGGTCAGCCAAATCCAGATTCGGTGCAGGACCCCGTGAAACTCGTCGACCAGATCCTCGACGCCCGTGCGAACGGAGCAGCGGAACCGTACTTCGTCTTCTCCCACATCATGACCCCGCACCACCCATATCGTTTCGACCGCGACTGCACCCCAATCGACGACCCCTCCTCCTCGCTCACCGTTGGGCACGACGCCCACCATCGAGGGCTTTACGCCGATCAGGTGACGTGTCTCGGCAAGCAACTCGAGGCCTCGATGGAGCGGCTCATCGAAGCCGACCCGTCGGCAATCGTGCTATTGCAGTCAGATCATGGATCGGCGTTCAACGTCGACTTCGATCAACGGACATGGTCAGATGACGCACTCGAAGAGCGGATGAGCATCTTTCGGATGACCCGTTTCCCCGATAGCTGTCGAAGCAACGATCCGCGAGCGCAGTCGGCGGTAAACACGCTGCCGCTAATCCATGGCTGCTTGACCGGCACGGAGCCCTCGTTAGTGGACGACCAAATGTTCACCACCAACTATTACCCGCTCGTCGAAGTGATCGACCGGTAGAGCCGTGACCGACATTTCCCAGCCACGACCAGCAGCATCACCGGTGGGTGCGATACTGCGTGGGCTTCGACATGTTTTTGGCGCAAACCCCATCGAGCACACAGTGCTTCCGAGCACGTTGCTTGCCGCGGCCCTGTCGGTCATCCCCACCGCGCTCCTGCTGTTCAACAACGGGCATGCAATTGCCCAAACCCGCCCGTTCTATGTTGCGATGGCGGCGACCGCTGCAATAGCAGCCGGTCTGGTCATCGTGTTGAGCCAAAAAATCGCCCCGCATGTTGCCGGCGGCCTCGTCGGGGCTCTCGGGTACGGGTTCTACTCGCTGTCGTGGGTGCCTGGGTCGAACCAGCTGCCATCGCTGACCTTCTTTTGGCTTCTCACCTCATTGCCCGCAGCGGTCGTAGTCGTCTGGCTCTTGAGCAATTCCCGGGCCGTGATCGTTCTCGCCGGCGTCGCTTCGGGTGCCTTAGCGACGTACCTCGTCGTCTCACCGCTCACCGCAGCGGAGACACCCACAGCGACTCCAGAACCGATGCCGCCAGCGAGCCTTGCCTTTGGCGACGAACTCATTCGCAGCCCAAATATCTACGTGTTCGTCCTCGACGGATTCTCGAACCCTTCGGTGACGACGGAACAGTTTGCGCCGTATGGTCTCGACTTCTCCATCGACAGCTCGATTGCAGATCTCGAACAGCTCGGGCTCCGACATGACGCTCAGGCGACGAGCAATTACGGACAGACGATTCTGTCCGTTCCGTCGATGCTCAACGCCACGTACCCGCACACGCCCGAAGACCCGCTGACGACCAACGAAGTCTGGTCGACGGGCACTCCAGCGCTGAGGGGCAACAACGTGCTCGTCAACACGCTTCAACGCGCTGGCTATGAGTACTGGTCGGCCAGCTCGGGAGCATGGGATCCAAGCCGGTGCGACCCAACGATTGCCGACCGTTGCCTCGGAACCGATTCGGGGAATGCAGAAGCGATGAAGGCCGTGTGGTGGTACACCCCGCTTCGCTGGCAGCTCGGCGTTACGGACTTTCGTAAACTCCCCGAACCACAAACCGTCGTCGACGACATCCTCGATGCGAGAGCCACCCGCCAGAGCGAAGCGCCGTACGTGATGATCTCGCACATCATCGGGCCACATCAGCCGTATCGATATGAAGCCGATTGTTCGTTCCGGGACAGCAACGCACCCGGCACCACTCTCGAAGAGGGGCACTTCCCCGAGTTCCGTCCGCTTTACGCCGCTCAGGCGACCTGCATGTCGGAAATCCTCGTCGACGCAATCGACGAGCTACTCGATGCAGACCCCGATGCGATGGTCTTCATCCAAGCCGACCACGGTTCGGAATTCGAAGGCGACGACGGCGCCGGATCCTCATCAGCGTGGACCCCCGAGATGGGTAGCGAGCGCCTTGGCATATTCCGAATGACAAAGGTGCCCGACGACTGCCGGAGCACTGACCCTCGTGCACAGTCGGTGATCAACACGGTCCCCGTGATCTTGGCGTGCGTGCAGGGCACCGAGCCCGACCTGATCGATCCTCGGCATTTCTTCACCGACAAGTCCGGGGAGACCGCCGACATCGCCGAGGCGAGTCTGGTCTTCTCGTCCAACTAGCGACGAACGGCCAGCGCCGTCGTTACGCAAGCGCCGCCAGCAGGTTGTACGTCGCATCGACGTGGCGCTGTTCGGTTCGGACCGCCCCAATCGCGAGGCGAAGGACCGTCTGACCGTTGAGCTTGGTGTGCGTGATGTAGGACTCGCCACCGTTGTTGATCGCATCGCGGATCCGTTCGTTGTCCGCATCACCGCCGATGTGCCGGAACGTGACCAGAGACAACGGCGTCGGGGCGACGATCTCGTATTGGGGATGCGCCTCGATCTTGGCTTCAAAGTTCTTGGCCATCTCCACGTGGCTTCGCACGAAGTTGGCGAGCCCTTCAGCGCCATGGGTGCGGATGACGAACCACAACTTGAGGGCTCGGAAACGTCGACCGAGCGGGATCTGCCAGTCTCGGTAGTCGACGACGGCGCCTTGATCGGAGGCTGCGTTGCGAAGGTACTCGGGCAAAACGCTGAGCGCCGCGATCATCGGCTGACGATCGGCGACGAAGAACATCGAACAGTCGAAGTTGGTGAGGAGCCACTTGTGCGGGTTGAACGTGTAGCTGTCCACCCGCTCCAGGCCATCGTTAACGAATCGAAATTCGGGTGCGACCGCCGCCGCTCCTGCGAAGGCTCCGTCGAGGTGGAGCCATGCCACGTATTCCTTGCAGATGTCGGCGATCTCGTGCACCGGATCGAACGCGGTCGATGATGTCGTACCCGCAGTCGCCTGCACAAAGAACGGCCGGCGGCCAGCAACGATGTCGTCTGCCATCGCTTGTCGAAGCGCCTGGGCATCCATGGCATGGGTTGTTGGATCGCTCGGAATCGAACGGACTTGGGCCTCGGTGAGGCCAGCGATCTTGCAGCCCTTGATCATCGACGAGTGGGCGTGCTCCGATGAATACGCGACGAGCTCGTCCCAGCGCCACTGTCCAGCTGTTCGCTCCCGGGCTGCGAGAATCGCGACGAGTGCGCCCGACGACGCAGAGTCCTGGATGACACCGCCGCCTGCGCCCCCGGATCGAAAGCGGTCCGGTAGGTCGCACAGGTCGATCATCCAGTCCATCATGTGCGTTTCGAGTTCGGTACACGCGGGCGATGTCGCCCAGAGCATTCCCTGCACGCCGAGCCCGGCGGACATGAGCTCGCCGAGCACCGACGGCGGCGATGCGTTCGCTGGGAAGTAGGCAAAGAAGTTCGGAGATTGCCAGTGGGTAATGCCCGGCATGATCAACTCGTCGACGTCGGACATGATGTCAGACCATGCCTCACCGCTCTCGGGAGGGCTCGTTGGCAACGAGGCTCGAATGTCGCCCGGCTCGACCTGGCTAAGCACGGGAAGGTCTTCGACGCGCTCCCAGTAGTCGGCAATCCAATCGATCATCTCGTGCCCGGCACGACGAAACTCGTCGTTCGACATCGGTGGCTCATAACTCATCGATGGAGACTGCCACATCGAACCCCGCCAATCACCACGGACCACAGATTTGTACAGAATTTGGACCCTGTGGGGTTACTTTTTCTGTACAAATCCCTGGGTTACCTCGAGAAGGTTGTGCAGCATGAGGGCTGTGGCACCCCAGACCGTGTCGCCGACGAGGTCATAGAAGTGCATGGCCCGCCATTCGCCGTTCCAGAACCATTCTTCTTGGCGATACACCCCATCGGAGATGAGCTCGGCGATCGGCACGTGCAGGATCGCCTCGACCTCATCGGGGGAAGCGACGAGCACCGGTGGGGCGGCAAGGTACGCCACGATTGGCTGCACGAGCGAAAAGCTCGCTCCCGTGACGAACCGGTCGAGTTCGCCAACAAGTCGTGGAAGCGACGGGTTCAGGCCGACCTCTTCCTCGGCTTCTCGGGTCGCGGTATGCCACAAGCTCGCATCGGTGTCGTCGTGCGACCCACCCGGAAACGCAATCTCACCCGCATGTTTGCGCATGTGCTGGGGTCGGCGGGTCAGAATCGTCGTAGGACCCTGGGCGCCGTCATAGATCGGAACCAACACCGCGGACTTGCGACCTTGTTGCGACGGACGCACGACAGCTGGGCCGCGGAATACTTCCGACGGCTCATACGATTCGACAGCACCCAAGAGATCGGATGTGCTGACAGCATCAAGGGTTGCCCATGGCGTGTCGCTGCTCGCGCGCCAACGTTCGGGCCGGGGAATCTGCTGTGGTCCGCCCCGCTGCGTTCCGCCAGAAGACAATGGCTACTCCGAGAGCGAACCGAGCAGCTCGACGATGCCGTGCTGTTTGAGTTCCTCGAGAACGACCTCGGGTCGGGTCGTGCCCTTTTCCCAACCGGCCAACGACTCGAGCATCGCTGCGGAGGTTTCAGTGTCCAGAGCTTCCAGCACCTCGGGCAAGAACCCGGTCTTTAGATACGCCATGGTCCGGCCGGGCATCTCAGTTTCGGAGACCCAATCGTTGAACTGCGTCAGCAGCTTGGACGGTGACGGTGCGGGGCGATCTTCCATGATGAACTCAGGCTATCGACTCGGCTCGTTAGCCAGCTCTCTGCGGGTCAAGGTCGCCATTGCGTCACGTAGCGCCTTCACCGCCGGGCCGATTGGGAACTCTCGCGCTCCAACGCTGGTGACCGAGATGGCGTCGCGCAACGTAGAGATTGCAAAGAACTCGATGGCGTCGTCGAGGCGCTCGAGGGAGTGCTCCACCTCGCGAAAGTGCAGTCCGGACGCGTCGGCCGCATCGAATGCGACGCTGCGGGTTATGGAATCGAGAATGCCCAGTTCGAGCGACGGCGTTTCGTAGACGGTGTGGCCGTCCTCGTCGATCGTCCACCCGATAGTGAACGTCGGGCCCTCGAGTATCCGACCGGATTCACCAATCAGGAGCGCGTCGCTAAAACCCGCCAACTTGGCCTGACGAATAGCGCCAAAGTTGTTGGCGTACGACAAGGTCTTCGCCCGCAACAGCTCCCAGTTCGCCCCGTCGGAATGCCACGGCGCCACGAGCGGTAACAACGTGAGCTCGCCTGGCTGGGGGTTTGCCGGCTCACTGGTAACAACGACACGGGTCGTGCCATCGAAAGGATCATCTCCGGCCGAGACCAACACGCGGATCACACAGTCGTCGTGATGGGTCGCTGCGTGCGCGCACCAGTCGGTCAGCAACTCGTCTGCCGGCAGATCGATGCCGAGCATGCTTGCGCTTCGTTCGAGCCGCTCGAGGTGAGGGGCCATACGGAAGCACTTACCTTCGAGCCCACGGATGACCTCGAACACGCCGAAGCCGCGAATGAATCCAATGTCGGAGACTGGGATCGATGCGGTTGCGGGATCTTGTAGTTCGCCGTCGATTCGGACGGATGTAAACGCGCTCACGATTGCTTTGCTCGGTTTCTGTGATCTGGACTTTCGGTACGGGTAGCAACAGCGCTAGCGCTGTTGCCGTCGGCCCTTCTGCTCCATGTGTAGGCCGTCGCCAGTGAGCGACAACCTCGGCCCGCGCTTTGGCGCGGACCCGGACGATTTTGCCAGACGAACGAC
>CALBVK010000363.1 GCA_937969345.1 uncultured Acidimicrobiales bacterium | reverse complement strand
TCGTCGGTTACCGTCCAGCCGTTCTCCTCGGCCATCACCCGGCTCATGAGTTCGCTGCCAGACCCGAATCGAGAGATCGCGTATCGTTGACCGCCGACATCGGAGATCGACGCAGCGCTCGATGTCCCGGCGACATGAACGCCCCACAAGAGGGGCGAGTCAACCCATATCGACACCAGCGTCGATGGGTTGCCGTTCGCAATTGCGGTGACCACACCTTCGGTAAGCGGGGTGGCCATGTCGATTTGGCCCGATTCGAGCGCGGCCATGATCGCCCCGGTGCCACCAGGGAAGTCGATCCATTCGACATCGATGCCAACGTCGGCGAACCGGCCATCGCCAATAGCGAGGTGCCATGGCAGGTTGAAGTGTTCTGGAACGCCGCCGACTCGAACTGTCTGACGGGTCATTAGCCAAGCCCGTCCAACGATGCTTGTGCCGCATCGAGGTCGGCAACTGCGGCAGCGAGCATGTCGCGGGTCTCCTGCACGAGATGTGCGGGAGCGCCGTTGACGTATCCGTCGTTCGAGAGCTTGCCGTTGAAACCAGCGATCTGCTTCGACTTCTGTTCGATCACGGCTTCGAGGCGAGCTCGTTCGTCGTCGAGGTTGACCTCGTCGGACAAGCCGGACAGGAACACCTGCGAACCTTCAAAGGCGACAGGGGACGAGATCGCCGGGACATCGCCTGCGGAATCGGCAACTTCACCGACGCCGGACAGGGTCTCGACCAAGCCACCCGAGGCAGCGATGAGCTCGAGCACCGGAGCTGGGGCGTGGACCGTGATCCGTTGCTTGGGCTTCACGTTCTGCTTGGCGCGCAGCGTGCGAATTTCGGTGATGAGTCGATACGCGCGGTCAAAGTCGCCAATGACCGCGTCGTTCGACATCGACGAATCGATGACGGGCCAGGCCGCAGTGGCGAGCAACTCCGACGCCGGCAGCTCAAGACCCGCAATCTCGCCACAGCGAGCGTCGCTGACGTGTGGCCAGAGTGTCTCGGTGATGAACGGACACACGGGATGCATCAGCCGAAGCGAAGCATCGAGCACCGCGCCGAGCACAGCCTGCTGAGCGCCATCCTCGTCGATGGTTGGCTTGATCGCTTCGAGATAGCGGTCGCACAGATCGCGCCAGATGAAGTCGTACAACGTGTCGGCGTAGACGTTGAATTGGTAGCTGGCGACGGCCTCTTCGAGTGTCGCAATGGTCGTTGCGAGCCGCGACAGGATCCACTGATCGACGAAGTGCGTCGCTCCGGGATCGACCGGCTCGGGCGAACCGGTCGATTCATCGAGGCGGCTAACGGCGAACCGAACGGCGTTCCACACCTTGTTGGAAAAGTTACGACCGCCGTCGAACTTGGCCGAGGTGTTCCGGGCGAGTGGTGTGTCGTCGGATGGTTGAGCGACTCCAGCGGCGACGCCATATGCGCTGACCATGGTCTTGGTCGGGTCGCTTGGGCTGGTCTGTTCGGGAGCGGCCACCTGGTGGCCAGCACTGGTCGTGATGAACTCGGGCGTGAACGCCTCGCCGGTGTGCGGACACACCATGTCGACCGGCATGCGCACATCCTGGGTATCGGTCGTCATCTGGACGAGCGTGAAGCGCATTGCGTCGGCACCGTGGCTGTAAATGATGTCGCGCGGGTCGACGCCATTGCCGAGGCTCTTCGACATCTTCTGGCCGTGGCCGTCCTGGACCATGGCGTGGATGAACACGTCGGTGTACGGCAGCTGTCCGTCCAAGAAATAGCGGTTGAACATCACCATGCGGCTCACCCACAACGTGATGATCTCGCGGGCGGTGCTAAGCAGCGACGTTGGGTTGAAGGTCGACAGTAGGTCGGTCCCGTTGCCCGTTGTCTCTGGGAAGTCCGCGGGGTACGGCCATCCCATGGTCGACATTGGCCAGAGTGCCGAGGAGAACCACGTGTCGAGAACGTCGGGGTCTCGGACGAAACCATCGGCCTCGAGGGCGGCGACGAGGGCAGCTTCGTCCATCGAGTCGTCGTCACGAGGTTCGTGGTTGAGCGTGCTTTGTGGAGGGACACAGACCGACTCGACGAACTCGTCGTCGGTGAGGCGGCGAACGGTGTGAACCGCTCCCGCCGCTGTCCACCGGCTTTGGACCGTTGCGGCCGCACCAGGTTCGACAAGCGCTAGAGCGTTGTTGATCGCTTCGTTCGGATGTCGACCGGAAGCGTCGACAACCGTCGAGCTCCAAACCGGGATCTGGTGGCCCCACCACAGTTGGCGGCTAATGCACCAGTCCCGGATGCCCTCGTGCCACTGCTGGAACGTCTTCGCATAACGGTCGGGAACGAAACGAAGCTCGCCGTCACCGTTGGTGTCTCCGGGCTGATGCTCGGCTGATCGAGTGGTCGCCTGTTCTGAACTCTGAGCGCGAAGCGCTGAGCCAGCGAGTCGATCATCGGACGCGGCGACATACCACTGGTCGGAAAGCCACGGCTCGATCGGCACATGGCTGCGATAGCTGTGTCCGACAGAGTGGCTGTAGTCCACGACCTTCTCGAGGAGGTCGTTCGACTCG
>CALBVK010000362.1 GCA_937969345.1 uncultured Acidimicrobiales bacterium | reverse complement strand
CGCCACGATTCCCGAGCTCCTCGAGGTGATCGTCGCCCGCAACCCCGGCGACACCCTCGAATTCATCGACGGCGACCTCGGCCAACCCGAGCGTATTGTTCTCGACAGTCCCGAAATCGGCCGGTACTTCTGCTTCGAGCTACTCAACTTCGGCGGCTCGACCAAAGACGGCGAAGGTCGGATGCCGGTACCACTGATCTATGACGCATACGCTCGGAGCGATGCTTCCACATCGTTCGATGTTTCCATCCCGGCCTGCAACGGCGACCCGATAACCGTCTTCGACGAGTCGCCAGACGCGATCGTCGTCGAAACGACCGCCTGGATTCCCGATGGAGATGACCGGGATGACTGCGAGGGTGGCGTCCTGGTGGACCTCGACGCCCCGATTGGAACTCGCGACATCATCGATGGTTTCACCGGCCGCCGCGTTCCACTCCTCACCGATGAGATTCTCGAACAACCAAAGTCGTTCGACCAGGTTCCGTGTGAGGATGACGCTCCCGACTGCCGCGCCGAATTTCAGGTCGACACGAACCTCTACGCCATCACCTGCATCGGTGTCGCAGACGATGGGGTCAGCGACGTCAACTTCGCGACTGGGATCATCGACGGCGGCTCCGTGGACGCGTTTCAGATCAAGAGCGTGGGCGTGAACATCATGTTGGCCGTCAACATGACGAGCGGCGATTGCAGCGATCGTGCGATCGGGCCAATCACCGGCGTCGAACACCCATGGAGCGTCGCCGTGCGCGTCGGCAACGACCCCGACCAGCTCTCCAGATTCTTGTGCGGGCTCGCTGATCTCTCCGACGAACAACGCGTCGAAGAACGCTGCGACCGATTCGGCTGAGCGAGTCCACATCCGCGGACCGGCTAAGGTCACCTGCATCCGGCGGGATTATTGAGCAGGAGTACAGCAATGAACTTAGGACGTATGGCCGGATCGATGATCGGTGCCTTTGGTGGGCGCGCAATCGGCGGCGCGCTCGGTGGACAAACCGGACGGATGGTCGGATCCCTTCTCGGGTCGATGGTCGCGGGCCGCGGCTCTAGCGGCATCGGCAGTGCAATGAGTGGCCTTGGTGGGCTGCTCGGCGGCGGCGATGACGACAACGAGGTCGAGATCCCCGACGAGGAAGCGCTGCTTTTGATTCGCGCTATGACCAACGCCGCAAAGGCCGACGGAACGGTAGACGACGACGAGATTGCAGCGATCTTTTCGCGAGCAGGCGACCTCGACGATGAGGCTCAGGAATTCATCCGCTCCGAACTCAAGGCACCCCTCGACCTGGACGAATTCATCAACTCGGTCCCCGGCGGCATGGAAGCCGATGTGTACACCGCATCGATGCTTCCGATCGATATCGATACCGCAGCCGAAACCGAATACCTACAAAACCTGGCCGACGGCCTCGGGCTGTCCGGTGACGACGTTGCCAAGATTCACGAGGCGCTCGGTGTGTAACACCGTTCGCCCCTAGGGGGAAGACACATGCGGGTTGCAGCTGTTGGCGGGGGTTCGTGGGGAACGACGGTTGCGCACCTGTGTGCCCACAATGCCGACACCGTGTTGTGGGCGCGCCGCGATGAAGTGGTCGACGGAATCTCCCATGAGCACGTGAACCCTCGGTACCTTCCCGGCTTCGATCTACACCCCTCGCTCACTGCCAGCACCGATATGGAAGCGGTCGTGGATAGTGCCGATGTTGTGATCATGGGCGTAGCGTCGGCGGGCTTCGACAGCACCCTCGATGCGCTCGAACCGCTGGTCGGCCAAGGGATCCCGATCGTGTCGCTCGCGAAAGGTCTCGATCGCGAGACCGGCCGACGCATGACCGAGCTCATCGCCGAACGATTCCCCGATAACCCGGTGGGCGTACTGACCGGACCGAACCTGGCGAAGGAGATCCTCGCCGGTCAGGCGGCTGCCTCGGTCGTGTCGTTCGACGACATCACGGTCGCTCAGCAGCTGCAGCCATTGTTCGCCACCGAGCGGTTCCGGGTGTACACCAACCCAGACCTGATCGGTTGCGAACTCGGCGGAGCCCTCAAGAATGTCGTCGCCGTTGCTGCGGGCATGGCCGACGGTCTCGGCGCTGGCGACAATACCCGCGCTGCGGTGATCACCCGAGGCCTGGCCGAACTCACCCGCCTCGGAGTTTCGATGGGCGGCAAGCCCGAGACCTTCGGCGGCCTCGCCGGAATGGGCGATCTCATCGCGACCTGCATCAGCGTCCAAAGCCGCAATCGTAGCGTTGGGGAGGAGCTCGGCAAAGGTCGAAGGCTTCAGGAGATCATCGATGAAATGCAGCAGGTAGCTGAGGGAATCAAGAGCGCACCGGTCGTGGCCCGCCTCGGCCGAGAGCACAACGTCGACCTCCCGATCTGCAATGAGATCTGCGCTGTCGTCGAAGAAGGACGAACTGCCGAAGAGGTCTACCGAGGGCTGCTGCGTCGGCCCCAGCAAGGCGAAGTCACCCGCCGGTAGGGAACGGCCTAGACGGCCTACTTCGGAAGTAGTTCGGCAACGGCGTCCACAACACCGACCGAGGCGTGACGAAGACCCTTGGTCGAGTCAAAGTCGCTCGTGATGCCGAAGTACACAATGTCGCCAAGCGACATCGCTGCCATCGAGATCTGCACACCGGTGGCTAGCGGAATGACCGGGTAGGTCTCGACCATCTTGTGTCCGAGAACCTCGATCGTCTCGATTGGACCGGGGACATTGATGGCGATCGTGTCCGGGGTGCGTCGCCCACGAGTCTCGAGCATCGTCGTGCGAACACCTTGAGCGAGAATGCTCGGCGCTACGAAATTCTCTTGCCGACGAAGGACACGCCCGGCGATCGCTCCGCTGCGAACCGCGCCCGAGCTTGTTTGTTCGTGAATGCTCGTCAGCCGAGCGACTGGATCGGGTTCGGCAATGGGGAGTCGGGCGGTGAGTGTGGTGACCTGACCGGACAGGCCGCCAGTTGCTGCGCCGACAGCGAGCGGCACAACGACCTCCAGCGACTCGGCGAGTGGTTTACCGTTCTCGCTCAGGTATCGACGAATACCTCCGCCGATGGCCGCCAAAATCACGTCGGTCGTCGAACACTCATGAGCGTTGCGTACGGCCCGAAGATCATCGAGCGACACCTTTGCCGATTGCCACTTGCGATGCGGACCAAGCGCCCGCCCGAGACTGTTTGGATCGGTCGCCTCGAGCATTCCCGAGGCGACCTTGCTCGCAAAGCGATATGGCCGTTCGATCATTGTTCGAGTTGCACGAAACGACTCGATTGGATCGAACATCAGGTCCGTGACCGCGCCTTTGATCAGTCGTCGTGCTCCAGGCAGCGGAGCGGGCATGCGATGGCCGACCGTTGAGTGTGCTTCGATATCGTCGGCGAGCAAGCCGAGCACGTCCGTGCCCGACACGCCATCGATAATCGAATAGTGAACCTTTGAAACAATCGCCCACTTCTTCTTTGGAAGGCCTGACACCATCCAGAGTTCCCACAACGGCTTGCCGCGATCGAGCCTCTGCGAAAGACAACGACTGATAAAGGCGTTAAACGGATCTCGACTCGCCCGTTTGGGAAGGGCGGTGTGTCGTACGTGGAACTCGATGCTGAAATTCGGGTCGTCGACCCACACCGGACGTTCAATGTCGAAGGGAACCTCGAGGAGCCGCTGGCGGTAGCGGGGCACGAGGCGAACTCGATCAGTAACCCGTTCGAGCAGGTCATCGAATTTGGGTTCGGGACCGTCGAAGATGCCGATCGATAACCCGTGCGCTGCGGTGACATCGTTCTCGAGCTGCAGGATTTCATAGTCCTGCGGCGTCATACGTTCCATCACGCAGCTCCCGATGTGGAGTCCGCCGCTGATCGCAAGATTTCGAGTTCGGCGCCGAGCTTTGCCTCGGTCATCGCTGCGCGAGCAGCCGAACTGGTCTGCATAACGACATTCACGATGCGGGTTGGGTCCATCAGTGTCGGACCCATCGATCGTGCTTCGTCGATCGATGGCTCGAGTAGCAGTACGCGATGGCCGGCGTCGCGAAGAGCGGCGACCTCGCGATGGACCTGATTGCGCCAGTACAGGCGGAGCGCACCGTTCGTGGTCATCCAACCGGTCCGTGGATTGTCCACCGACATCGGCGCTGCGACGACGATGAGGTCGAGATCTCGATCGATCAGGACGTCCGCGTTGGTCGGTGAATGCGTACCGCCATCGATGTATCGGTAGCCGTCGATGTTCACTGGCTTGAAGTAGCCGGGAATCGCCGAGCTAGCTTCGACAGCCGTTCCAACATCGACATCGGACCGGTCGAGGCCGAACACCACACGCTCGCTGTCGTGCAAACGAACGGTCGTGATGAGAAGTTCCTTTTCGGGCCACTCCGTGCCGTGCAGCTCGATCATTCGATCGCCGATGCTGTCGGTACGAATGTTCCCGTTTGGGATGAGGCCCGACACCAGGCGAGAAGGCCGCATGAACGGTCCCCGAACGGCCTCTCGGGCAACCATGCTGATCGACGTTGGGAAGAGACGAACGGTTCGGTCGGCTTCACGTCCGCTCAGCACGCGGAGACGTTCCATCGAGCGCGGGTTCGCCGGGAGGGTCATGATGTCATCGAGCGACTCGCCGATCGGCGTGCCACCACGCAAGAAGCCGCCGACGTTCGATCCAGCGGAGGTACCGACGATCACGTCAGCATTTCGCGGGTCCCATCCCGTGAGCTGCTGCAACACGGTGAGGGTGGTGGTCAAGTACGCGAAGCCAGCGATGCCGCCACCGCCGAGTACGAGCCCCACTTTTGCCATCATCGCTCTGCCATCGTCGGGTGTGCTCACTTACCAGCTTCGTCGGTGAAGCCTTTGTAGATCTCGAGCATCGCGGCCTTTTGCGCATCGCTCAACTTGGGGTCCTGACGAATTGCTGAGGCGGTGTCGATGTCGGCCGCACTTTCGTCCGTCAATCCGACATACCCCATCAGAGTCTCGGTCGGAATATTGAGTGCGTTACCGAGTGCGCGCAGAACCCGTACGGAGGGCTCGTGCAATCCTCGCTCGAGTTGGCTCACGTACGGGTCTGAGAGTTTTGTGAGCTTGGCGAGCTCTCGCTGGGAGAGCTGGGCCAAGCGCCGCTGAGAACGAATGAATGCGCCAAGACCAACCAGGTGACTGCGTTCGTCTTTGTCGCTCATTGTTCTCCTTCGGTGGTATTCCTCAATTGGTGAGGAATGAAGCGCGATCAGGCCTTTTTAGTGGTCTTCTTCGCTGGGGTCTTCTTGGCGGTTGCCTTCTTTGCGGTCGCCTTGGCAGCGGTTGCCTTCTTTGCGGCGGTCTTGGCGACTGGAGCCTCAACAACTGGGGTTGCGGTCTCGGTGAAGCGGCTCATGACCTTTTCACTGAAGGCACGGTTGGTTTCGATGCCCTTGGTCCAGAAGCCAAAGTATGCGTCGACAGCTTCGATTGGCTCGGGGAGCTTGTCGACAAGAGGAAGCTTTACCTCTGGCATCTTCATCTCTGGGAGACGATCTGCGAAGGGAACTTCGATTGCGTTGAAGCGCTCTGCGAAGGGAAGGTCGCCGTCTTGGATGCGGGTGACGAGGTTCTTGGTTGCGCCGTGCGCACGTTCGTTTGCGCTCTCTGCGGCGTCAAAGAACTTGTCGCTTGCTTCGTTGATCTGACCGGTGATCTGCTCGAGGACTGGCATGTGATTTCTCCTTGGTATGTCTCCGCTCCCCTGGGTGGTGTTGCGGAGTGTGGCGCCGTTGCGAAGTGCGAGGCGCTCAGTTCGTATATGCGTACTTTACTACGCACTGCGAAGTAGTCAAGGTGTTTTGCGTAGTTTACTTTGCAACACTTGTCACAGTCAGTCCCTCGACGCTCCGCTGGAGCGAGGAACGAGCGGGAAAGCTACGCCAGGAGGTCGTTGTATGCCTGGACGAGCTGCTGGCGCAGCGACTCTGGGTCTTCGACCGCTCGTGGATCGATAAAGACACCGAAGTGCAGGTTGCCGTTGTAGGACATCGCCGTCAGGTTGAACGCGGTTCCGCCGAGTGGACCGACCGGATACATGTGGGTGATTTGCCCGCCCGCAACGAAGATCGGAATCGGAGCACCCCGGAGATTCGACGTGGCCCAGTCGTGCTTGGCCGCCCGGGTTCGACCCGCCTTAGCGATCATCGAGTCGGGCAGCATCGTGGCAAGTCCTGCAGCGAGCTCCATCGCTTCACCAGAAGTCGCGCCAGCTTCCTCGCGCTTGGCCGCCATGGCCAACCGCACCTCGTCGAACATCTCCCCCGGGGACAGCGGCGCACCAGTCACGCTGAACGGAATCGGTGCGAACGAGTTGCCGCCCGCAGCGTCATCGTTTCGTGTGCTGATGATGAAGCTCAGGTTGAAGGCCTCGACAGGCGTGTCTCGTTCTTGGTGGTACCGGGATGCAGCGATAGCCGAACCCGCAACGAAGACATCATTGATGGAACCACCCAATCGTTTGCTGGCGTCACGGAGATCGTCGAGCGGAACGTCGAACACTTCGAGGTGGCGGTGACGCGACCGGGTCTTCCATAACGGCGAACCCGAGTTCTCGTCATAGCCGCCCGTGAACGAACCGGTCACCGACTTCATCAGACCCGCAGCGCTCGACATCGCATCCTTGACACGGCCGGTATCGGCACCCCACAACGAAACCTCGGCGACCACACGACGTGCAATCTCCAACTGCTGACGCACGACGTAGTCGAGCTCGGACAGAACCGTCTCGACCGGTCCGCTCGGCTGGTCCTCAGTTTGGGGAACAGGAGGGAGCTCGGCGGCGTCGACCGGCGCTGGATCACGCTCGAAATCGAGGTACATCTCGGCGAGGCGCAACGCACCAATGCCATCGCTCACCGAGTGGTGGAGCTTCATGATGATCCCACCGCTGATCGAATTTTTCGTTTGCTTGCTCGGACCCTCGACGGCAACGAACTGCCACAAGGGGCGGTGGACATCGAACGGGTCTTGGAATACCTGCGCCGTCAGATCGAGAAGCTCTCGTACACCGCCTTTGCCCGGGAGCTTCACGTGGCGGACGTGCTCATGGATATCAAAGTCATCGTCAATGACCCAGCGCGGTGGCGCGATACCACCACTGTCGTCCACCTTTTCGCGGAGGCGAAGCAACGAATGTGAAGCCGCCTCCATGCTGGCAAGGAACCGATCGAAGTCAGGCGCCTCGTCGAGCACAAATACCGACCCCATGCCCGACGACAGCCACGGATCAGACTCCGCCGCCCACATGAGGGCCTCGGTCTCGGTCATGCGTGTCGACTGGCGAATATCGCGTGTTGCTTCGCTCACGACTTCGCTCCGCTCTTTGCTTTGGTCGCTTTCTTGGCCGTCGACTTTGCTGTCGATTTCTTCGATGCCGACTTCTTCTTGGCCGTCGACTTCTTTGTTGTCTTCGTATTCGCCGAGCTCTTCGCCGCCGAGTCCTTCTTGGCCTTGGCCGCCGGCTCCTCCGGCGCTGCCGGATGTCCCGGTGCGACCTGCCCAACCTTGTGACCCGGTGGGTATGTCTTGGCGAGTTCCTCCGGAGTCGGGATTCGGACAGCGTTTGCCTCATCGGACAACAACGCTGAGATCGCCGCCATGATCTTCTTCGTGTCGGCATTCTCACTTCGATAGTTCAGCGACACCGGCTCACCAACCGTCACCGAAACACGTGGCCGATTCCGCACGTCCATCGACGGTGCCTTTTGGTTTCGCGGCCAAACGAGCTCGGTGCCCCAAAGCGCAACGGGAATCACCGGAACCTTGGTTGCCTTCGCAAGACGAGCAACACCGGGCCTGCCAACGAGGACGGGATCGAAAAAGGCTTCGCCGCGCGGGATCGTTCCTTGCGGAGCGAGGGCCACCATCTCCCCCGCCGTGAGCGCATCGATTGCTTTGTCGAGCGGCTCGCCCGAGCCTGTGCCCCTATCGACGCGAATACCGCCGGCCATCTTGACGATCGGGCCAAGGATGGGGTTGTCGAACATTTCGGCCTTGCCGAGGAAACGGCACGGCCGACCAACACGGCCGTTCAGGATACCCATCGCGGCAGTATCGAAGTAGCTGCGGTGGTTAAACGCCAGGATTGCGCCTCCGGTCGCTGGAATATTCTCCACTCCCGACACATCCCACTCGGCCATCGGAGCCAACTCCGGGCGTTGAAACGGACGCATCCATTCCTGCATCTCGCGGCCCAAGAACTTCAGCACGCCAGGGGGCGCATCGAAGTTGCGAATCTCCCAACCCTGCAACGCCGCAACCGTTGCCAGACGAGCGTCAGGGTTCACGGCGACGGGATTACCCACGACGTCGAGCATCGGACAGTCGTAATAGCTGTCGCTGTAGGCGTAACTGTTCTTCAACGAAGCACCATGTTC
>CALBVK010000361.1 GCA_937969345.1 uncultured Acidimicrobiales bacterium | reverse complement strand
AACGGGATTCGAACCCGTGTTACCTGCGTGAAAGGCAGGCGTCCTAGGCCGCTGGACGATGGGGGCCAATTACCAATCTGTTCACACAGATCGACCCGCAATGGTAGCGCAGACGCGATCAATCCACTCTCGCGGGCAACTCGATGTGACGGGAGGCCTCTGAAATAGGTATCGGTTACGACCTGGTCGGTAGCCGATTGGAGTGAAACGGACCTGGCCGACACATGGGTCGCTATGGCAATCTTGGCGACTATGAAGATCGAGGTAACCGGAGAGCACCAGCCGCGTTGGCGCAGCGATGCATTTTGGTCGGGCACCCGCGCACCGTTGGGCGCATCGACCGGACTACAACCAGCGGCGTACACCGACGATGCGTTCTTCGACGACGAGCAGCAGCGCGTCTTTGAACGGGCGTGGGTCTGTGTTGGGCTCGCCGCCGACGCGAGCCAAGGTCGGGTCCTCGTCCGGTCGGTGGGCACACGTTCGATCATCATCACACGAGATGGCGACGGCGTTCTGCACGGGTTCTTGAACAGCTGCCGACATCGCGGCACCGAGCTCTTCGAATGCGACGCCGATGTCAACACGACGATCCGCTGTCCGTACCACCGATGGGGCTACAACCTCGATGGCTCGCTCAAATCGGCGCCGCGCTTCGACGACGTCCCACGAGATGCGTTCGACAAAGCCGACTATGGACTCGCACCGGTTCGGGTGGAGACCTGGGGCGTCCTGCTCTTTGCGTGCCTCGACGACGACACCATGCCACTGCTCGAATGGCTCGGCGACCTCCCCGAGCGGATGGCCGGGTACGGACTCGACGATTGGCAACCGCGGCTGAGCCAGGAGCTCGAGATCAACGCAAACTGGAAGCTGATCTCGGAGAACTTCCAGGAGTACTACCACCTCACGTGGGTACATCCGGAGCTGTCGAAGGTCAGCCGGGTCGAGGACCACTACCGATACCAAGGCCCGGGGATGTACTGCGGCCAAACAACGACGCCGGTCAGCGGGGACGAGCGCGACGACTGGCTGTCGCTGCCACCCGCCGATTGTCTCGACGAGTCCGACGCGGTGTCTGGACGGTTCGCCGCGATCTTCCCGAACGTCTTGCTGTCGGTGCTTCCAAATCATGTGTTCGTCATGCAGCTCGACCCGGTGCGCCCGGGGGTCACGAAAGAGACCTGCACGTGGCTGCTGCCCAAGACCGGAGCCGACGCGAGCGACGAGGCGTTTGAACCAACCCGCACGTTCTGGATCGACGTCAACAGCGAAGACATCGACATCGTCGAGCGAGGCCAGCGCGGCCTTACTCGAGGAGCGGTTCCTGCAGGTCCGCTCGCGCCACGGTTCGAGGAGCCCCTCCACCGGTTCCAGGGAATACTCGCCAACATGATGACCGCCGAATCATCATCGATGCTGCAGGTTCCGTCAGGCGACGACGGTTCTCTCGAGCACCAGTACGGGGCTGGTCAGAACCCAACACCTCCGGCGATCGAACGCCGCTAACCGCGCCGTTCTCCGAACGCGCACCGAACGGTTCAGTTTCGGCGAACCACGAACGTCTCGTCGTGGAACCACAGGCCACCGCGACGCTTGAGGACCTCGGCGGTCGCATCCAAATAGCTGCCATCGAGCGCAGCGGCTTCTGCTCGTTGATCCTCGATCTGCGCAACGTAGATGGCCGCGTTCCACGCCGCGAACAAGGTCGATGTGCCGATGCTCAACCCGATCTCGCTCGGCAGCGTGTGCATCTCGTAGGTCAGCTTCGACTGATCATCTGGCATGGCCATCAGGTCGAACTGGCGAACATCGTCGCCCAGCTCAGAATGCAGCTTGTGGAGCAACTCGTGGCGATCGACCGGGAACGGGTCCTCGTCGGGCCACACCCCGTGGACGATCTCGATGCCTGGATCCTCACCGCTCGATTGGATACCCAACATCACGCCGTGGGATCGAAGGCTCCTGCTGAGTGGGCAAAGAATCTTGTTGACCTTGAAGTCGGCCCCTGTCCGCGACCGCCATGGCTGTGACGCGATGATCAGGTCGAAGTCGGCTTTGTAGTCGTCGCGACGGGGGATCACATTGTCGAGGGCGAACTTTTGATCTTTGCGATAGATGACCATCGCGGTTGGCGTGACGTAGAGCGGATTGCCGGTCTTCTTGCTCGGTGCAACGGCCCAGTTTTCGACGAGGAAGTCCTCCATCGACCGAAGCTGTTCGCCATAGGTGTAGCTGTCGGAGCCATCGAGCTCGACGTACTCCATGACCATCCGCTCTTGCTTCTCGGTAGTGCTTGGACGAAGTGCCGGGGCCTCGGCGTAGTTGACGTTGGTGATCACGACAACGGATTGGGGGTGCTCGACAAAGCGGTCGGGCAGCTTCTCGAGCGTCAGGCGCACGTCCTCGAGACTGATCTCCTTACCAACCACGTAGAACGGAATGGTCGGGTACTCCTTGTGCATGGCACGAAGGAGATACGCAAGGACGGTGCCGTCACCGATTCCGGCATCGAACAGACGCAGCGCCGGCGGTTCTGGGCGCAGGTTCGATAGCTCTCGGGCGGAGCGTTCAGCCACGCGCCACTTCTCGTTCGTCGTGGTGACGAACTGCAAATACTTTTGCCGGTTGTCATAGAACCGGAACGGGGTTTCAGTCGAGGACACGTCAGAAACCTATCCCGAAGCACATCGACATCGATGCTCGTTATCGACGTTCCACGGTCAACTGGTACTCGCCTGTCGACATGTAGGCGAACGATCCAATCTCGATCGT
>CALBVK010000360.1 GCA_937969345.1 uncultured Acidimicrobiales bacterium | reverse complement strand
GTGGAAGGATGGTCGATCCCCATGCGAGCTTGGCGCTGCAACATCTCGCGGCGTCGGTTCCAGAATCGGCGATGAAGCGCACCGACGAGCTTGAGCGCTCGCCGATCGAGCACTGCGTTCGCAGTCTCGTCGACGCGTAGGACGACATCGACACCAGCGATGTTTGCCTGCTGTTCGTCGTGAACCTGATCGAGAATCGTCATTGAGAATCCATTTCGCCGCGCCATTCGAACAACCCACTCCGCTTGGATCGTTCGGTGAATATGTACATCTTCCACAATCTCGGCAAATTTCGCTGAAGACGTGAGTCCTTCGGACCGAAAAGTCGTCACAGTCGTGCATTTGTGGTAAAAATGATCAAAGTTGCAGTACCGAGGAGCCGGAGATGGCAGAAGAACTCGATCTCGGCGTCCTTGGACATCGGATCCGTCACTTTCGCAAACGACAGAAACTGACACTCGCTGATCTCAGTGAGAGTGTCGACAAGCCAGTCCCGTATCTCTCCCAGCTCGAGAATGGTCGTATCGAACCAAAGATTGGTTTGCTTAACGGCCTGGCTGACGCGCTCGACGTCAGCGTTGGCGAACTGGTCGACAACACGCCGCCCAACCGTCGAGCCGAACTTGAACTCGAACTCGAACGTGCACAGAGCGATCCCCGCTACAAGTCGCTGTCCCTCCCCCACCTGAAGCCGAACGCAAAGCTCGGCGACGACGTCCTGGAACATTTGGTGGCGCTTTGGCGAGCCCTTCCTAATACCGAGAACGGCCGGACACTTCGGGCCGAAGACAAAGCTCGTCTGGCAAACGCCGAACTCCGCAACGAGATGCGCGAGCGAAACAACTATTTCTCGAGCATCGAAGCAATCGTTAACGACGCCCTTTCCGAGATCGACTACCCCGGCGCCGGACCGATGTCGGAACGCCACATCACCGATCTCGCAGCCCACTTCGGCTTTCGGGTCGAGCGAGCAAAGGGCATGCCGAGTTCGGCTCGCTCGGTCACCGATCAGCGAAATCGCATTATCTATATCCCGCTACGAGAAGAGGTCGAGCTCCGCGCTGCCCGCTCCGTTGTACTGCAGACGCTTGGTCATTACGCGCTCGATCACTCCGCGACCAAGGACTTCGGCGACTACCTACGTCAACGTGTCGAGTCCAACTATTTCGCCGCTGCCGCACTCATTCCCGAAGCCCCGGCCGTCGAGTTGCTCAATCGAAGCTACGAACAGAACGACCTGTCGATCGAGGACCTGAAGGAAGCCTTCTACGTCTCGTACGAGATGGCCGCGCACCGCTTCACGAACCTCGCTACCGAACATCTCGGGCTGCCCGTGCACTTTCTGCGATGCAACCCCGACGGCGTCGTGTCGAAGGCATACGAAAACGACGGCATCGATTACCCGGCCGATCAGGACGGCACCGTCGAAGGCATGCGCGTGTCACGCCATTGGGGTGTGCGCCAGGCCTGGCAGGCAAGCCAGAGCTTCATGTTGCATTACCAGCACACCACGACCGACGGTGGCGACTGGTGGTGCGCAACCTACATCGAGGATGCCGCGACGAATCCGTACGCGGTCAGTATCGGCACGACGTCGGAACTGGCCTCGCACTTCCGCGGCGGCGACACCATTCGCAAGCTCGATGCCCGTTCATCTCGCACCGCTCCAGACCCCGACCTTGTCGAACGTTGGGAAGAGGTTGCGTGGCCGTCGGCAGCACAGCGCAGCCACGTGTTGACGGCACTGCCGCCATCAAGCGCGAAGTTCTCGCCGTTCCCCGGTGTCGACCTGGTCGACGTGTACCGGTTCCTCGACCGGCAACGTCCGAACAACAGCTGACGTCGTCCGGCGCCTCGCCATAACGATCCGCCGGACGAATAGGCCGCTGACCGACACGATCACGATGGCTTGTGTCGCCCGGAATGCCGGATGGGCCACGTCGGTGCCAGCCATGAACAGGTGGACGGTGGCACTCAGCCACACCACGAAGCTGAGCATGTGAATCGTCCGCCACACCCGACGGGGCATGCGCGCCCGTAGGAGCGACGTCACTTGAACAGCGACGACCAACCAGAACCCAACAATTCCCCACGCCACCGTGCCTGGTTGCCAGGTCGACGCCATCGGCACGAACAGCTCCGCCCATCCGAAGTGGACGAAGTTGTCAGGCACCAGGGCAACGAGATGTACACCGAGGAAGATGAGCGAGAGCAGTGAGAGGAAGCGGTGAAGGTCGAGTGGCCAGCCAGCGGGGAGCACGCGGGAGTCTTTGGTTGCTATCGACATCCCGGCGATCACCGACGCACTGAGCAATACCCAGGCCACGATGCCGGCGGCTCGACTGGTGAACCACCAGATCTGATCGACGACCTGGACTCCGCCGACGTCGATCTGGGCGAGCAGCAAACTCACGTCTCCACCTGGTCGACGTCCAACATCAAGTGTTCTGTCGATGAATCAGTGAACACGATCGCCTTCGCGTCCCAGGCCGTGAGCTGGTCAATGCCGATGCTCGGATCGAGTATCAGCGACTTGGCTACGACGTCAGCCCACCAGGCTTCGGCTGCCGAAACGGTTGCGGCGATTCGTGGCGAGACAACCGGGGCACCGGTCGACGGATCGAGTAGGTGGTGGCGCACGGCACCCTCGTGATGCCAGCGTCGCGACATCGTGCTGCTCGTTGCGAGCCCACCGCCCGACGCCCACGTGGTTCCCCACACGGCACCAGTCGAGCGGGGATCGTCGACCTGAACGCCGATCGGCTTTGCGGCGAGCGCAGATCCACCGAAGCGGATATCGCCGCCAAGCGACACCATGGCCCAGCTAGCTCCGGCATCGAGGAGGTCGGCCATCGCGAGGTCAGCAATGAGCCCCTTGCCAAGGCCTCCGGGATCAAAGCCGGTGTCCTCAGGTATGCGGACTGCTGCGCCTTCGATCTCTATCGAACCCATGTCCGTTCGAGGTGCCGACGGGGCCGCCGATATCGGGGCGTTCGTCGTATCGAGTTCTTCGTTCGACCGGTCGTAACCATGTGCGATCAATTCGTTAAGCATCAACGGATTGACGAGGCCGTTGGTTCGCTCGTTTGCCTCGATTGCGCGCGAGAAGAGCGTCGTTGTTACGGCCGAGACGTCAACCCAGCTTCCGGCGTAGGCGTTGACGAGCGACACCTCGCTCGTCGCCCTGAATCGACTCCAGCGACTCTCGAGATCTTCGAGTCGGTGCACGGCGGCGAGCACTGTTCGTTCGACATCGCTGACGATCCGACAATTGGAACCCAGCGCGCGAAACGTCGCCTCGTGCAGTCGCAGCTCGGTGGTGCTCATGTGCTTCCTCCGGTCAACGGCGGCAGCGTCGTGGTCGGCGTCGACGTCGTCGTTGCGACGGTCGTGGTCGGTGCCACCGTGGTTGATGGGGCTGTGGTCGATGGGGCTGTGGTCGTCGCAGGCGCTGTGGTGGTGGTCGGCGCTGTGGTTGGAACTGCTGTGGTCGCTGGGGCATTGGTTGTTGTGGGTGCGGTCGCGGCCGGCGCCGCAGTAGTTGGGGCCGCTGCAATTGGTGCTGTGGTAGCGGCCGGAGCCGACGTCGTTGTCGGCCGAGAAGTGGTCGTTGGAGCGATCGTTGAGGGAGCAGCGCTTGTGGTCGACGCCGGCACCGTTGTCGTGATCAGTGGGTCGTTACGTTGTGACGGCAGAAAGATCGTGGTTGTGGTGGCGAGCGGATCGGCAAGCTCGGTGAACGCAAGCGCTTCGGGTTCGGGGATCGACGGCTCGACCGCCAGCTTGAACAGGTCGAGTGGCTCGGCGGCAACGGTGGTCTGATCGTCGGAGGCGGCAGCGATCGGCCCGAACGCGGACAGGACCCCGACAAAGCTCGCAACGCTGGCCGTGCCTACCGAAGCGCGCACAACTCGAAGGCGTCGTGATCGTGACTTCATAGCCAAACACCTCCACTTCGCCCGTCGACGGCCAGTCAAAACTCGCTCCGTTGCTCGCTTCGTAATGAAACTGCAACATTGCGCTTTCTGTTTCTTCGGCATGTTCAGACGGATTCTTGATGCCGTCCAGAGGCACTCCGTCCTGCCAGAACACCGCCGACCTTCTACCGTTGTCCTATGACCGCTGAAATGCTCACCCCCGTCCAGGGCATTCGCCGCGAACTCCAACGAACGGTTCGCACCTACATCACCGGCCAGGCCGAGGCTGGCGGTGGGGTCGGAATTGCCGACGACGGCTGGTTCGGACCAACCAGCCTCACATGGCTGATACAGACCGACTGGTCCGTGATTATCGGCGGCGTGGAGTCCCTGCTCGTCCAGACACTGCACCCTCCAACTATGTCCGGTGTCGCTCAACACTCGGCGTACAAAGAAGACCCGTTCGGACGCTTGCACCGAACCGCGAATTTCATTGGGACGACCACCTTTGGAAGCGCAGCCGAAGCCGAACGAATGGTCGAGACGATTCGTCGCGTTCACAACCGGGTCACCGGGGTCACGCCGTCGGGCGAACCGTACGAAGCCAACGACCCGCACAACCTGGCGTGGGTCCACTGCACCGAGGTCGACGGATTCCTGCGCAGCTACCAGCGCTACGGCACTGTCGACATCACCGATGCCGAGGCCGATCAATACGTCTCGGAGATGGCCAAGGTCGGAGAAGCCCTCGGGGTCATCGACGCCCCCCGTTCGGTCGCCGAACTCAACACGCGCCTCGAGAGCTATATCCCCGAGCTCCGCTATGACGCCCAAGCTCGCGAAGCAATCCGATGGCTGATGTTGCCGCCGAACAAGATCGGCGCTCAGGCGCCCTACATGGTGATCCTTGGTGCTGCGATCAACCTTCTCCCCAACTGGGCTCGGCGAAAGCTGTGGCTGCCACCGCGCATCCCGGTCGTCAGCGACGCCGTTGTCGCTCCGGCAGCGCGCACGCTCACGGGCGCACTCAACTGGATCATGGAACCACCAGAGGAGATCGTGGAGCTCCGGGAGCGACGCGGCGCCGGCCGCTCCTAGCCCTTGTTTAGACCGGTGGGTTTTCCCGGTACCGGGCCATTGCTTCGTCGAGGTTGAGATCGAGCTGGTTCGCGAGCGACGCCAGCCACGCCAGAACATCGCCGAGCTCGTGAAGCTGTTGTTCCTTGGTTCCCTTGCGCGCGGCCTGAGCTAGCTCGCCCAGTTCCTCACAAAGCCACGCCACCGTGGCTGGCATCCCCCTGGCCCGGTCGGCCTCGCCATACAACTCTTCCATCAGGGTCTGGACTTCATCGAGCGTCATGGCCACACCATAGGCAACCCCCATAACGCGGGGTCTGACCCTTTGTTATGGGGGTTTGGAGAGAAGTCGTTACCCTGCCGGGCATGGAAGACACCAACGTCAAGCCCGTCATCACCGTCCCCCAGGGTGTACCGCCAACGGACCTCGTCATCGAAGATCTCGTCGAGGGCGATGGCCAAGAAGCCACCGCTGGCATGCAGGTCACGGTCGACTACGCCGGAATCAACTGGTCCAACGGCCGTGAGTTCGATGCGTCCTGGAACCGCAACGACACCTTCAGCTTCGGCCTCGGCGCCGGCCAGGTCATCCCCGGCTGGGACCAAGGCGTGCAGGGTATGAAGGTCGGCGGTCGTCGCCGCCTTACGATCCCGCCACAAATGGCATACGGGTCGAGCGGC
>CALBVK010000359.1 GCA_937969345.1 uncultured Acidimicrobiales bacterium | reverse complement strand
CACCGATGTCGCAGCAACGGTCCTTTGGGTAGGCGCTGAAGGTGTCGTGCTCGACACCACACCGTTCTACGCCGAATCCGGAGGCCAGATCGGTGACACCGGAACCATCACTGGTCCGGGCGGTTCCGTGACCGTCACCGACACAACCTATGGCGTCCCCCAACTGAGCTTGCATCACGCACACGGTGCCGACAACGTGTTGAACGTCGGCGACCAGGTAGTTGCAACGATCGACGTCGATCGTCGCGCCGCCATCCGCCGGAACCACACCGGTACGCACCTGTTGCACGCGGCACTCCGCGAGGTGCTCGGCGACCACGTACAGCAGCAAGGTTCGATGGTTGGCCCTGAGCGGCTTCGCTTTGACTTCAGCCATTTCGAGTCGGTTACCGATGACCAAATCGCTGCCATTGAAGACATGGTCAACGCCGACGTACTCGCGAACCCGGCGACGACCCATGTCGAGATGTCGATGGACGACGCGAAGGACAAAGGCGCCATTGCGTTCTTCGGAGACAAATACGGCGATGTGGTTCGCGTGCTCGAAGCCGGTCCTAACTCGATCGAACTCTGCGGCGGTACGCACGTGCATGCCCTGGGCGATATTGGACTGATGAAGATCGTGTCGGAGAGTTCGATCGGCTCGAACATTCGCCGTGTCGAAGCGGTCACCGGATCAGCAACTGTCGATCTCCTCCGTGCCGAAAAGTCCACAACCGGTGCAGTTGCTGAAGCGCTCGGCGTACCCGTGGACGACGTCGTGAATGGTGTCGAGCGCCGCATGAACGAGCTGGCTGAGCTCCGTAAGGAACTCGCGGCTGCGAAACGCGCAAACGCCGTTGGGCGAGCCGATGAGCTTGCAAACACCGCCGAGAATGGCGTGGTCATCGCACGCGTCGATGGGCTCGACCGTGATTCATTGCGCGACCTCGCCGTTGCGATTCGCGACAAAGGCGTGGCAAGTGTTGCACTTGCAGCAGCGCTTGACGCCGGAGGTGTTGCCCTTGTTGGCGCAGTGACCGACGAGTCGCCTCTCCACGCTGGAGAGTGGATTGCTCCGGCCGCCAAACTCGTCGGAGGTGGCGGCAAGAAGTCCCCGGACATCTCCGTCGCTGGCGGACGCGATCCCGAACAACTCGATGCTGCATTGGCACAGCTACGCGACGACGCAGCGCAGGCTGCGAGCGCGTGAGCGACCGCCCCGGACGGGCCCTTGGCCTCGATCTTGGGTCGGATCGGATCGGTGTTGCGATAAGCGACGATGAGCGCAGGGTCGCCACGCCGCTCGAAGTCGTGGAGGCCAGAGACCGGGCTGCCGCCGACGCCCGCATCGCGGCGATCGTCGACGAGTGGGAGCCGACGATCATCGTTGTTGGACTTCCGCTGCAGATGGATGGCGAGGCCGGAATTTCGGCGCGTCGAACCGCAAAGGTCACTCAACGCCTACGTGCCACCCTTTCCCCACCAATCGTGACCTACGATGAGCGACTGACGACGGTGACTGCTCATCGCCTGCTCGATGAGCAGAACGTCCCCGGCCGGAATCGAAGAGACATGGTCGATATGGTCGCAGCGCAGGTAATCCTTCAGGGTTGGATGGACAAAGAACGCACATGACAACAAGCGACGAGAACACCTCCGAAGAAACTGACGAATCCACGGACCTGGCGACACCCGGTCCGTCAACACCTGGTCCGTCACCCGACGGTTCGGCGCCGACGTCGGGCGTCGACAAGCTCTTGAGCCGCTTTGGGCCAGTCCCTGAACGTGCAACAGACCGGCCAACGCCTGGACCTCGCCCGTCTGCTGCGACCCTCTCGCGGCCAGAGCGCGGTCCGCTAAACCACCCGGCAGGGGACCAACGCTCGAGTACCGCCACGATGGCGGCGCCAGCTCCTCTGTTCGATGAGCCCCATGATGACGTCTTCGGCGAAGCACCTATTGGTATGGGTACCTGGACCGATCCGAACGATCCGCCACCGTCGGTCTCGATCGACACCGGCGAACCCGTCGAGATCATCGACCGGCGCGACTGGGTGCGTATGCCGCGTCGGACCGGCCCGGTCTTCCGCTTCTTGGTCGTTGGCTTTGTGGTCTTCCTCGGCGTCTTTGCGGTCTACGGACGGGTGACGACATGGTGGGACGATCAGTACGATCCGCCAGGGGAGCCAGGCGATTCTGTCGAGTTCACCATTCCGAGTGGTGCGACCGCGAATGACGTCACCCAGCAACTCTTCGCTGATGGCGTCATTGCCAACCCAACGCTGTTCCGCTACTGGGTAAGCGACAACCAGGAAGGCGACTTCCTCGCGGGCGACTACGTCTGCCTGCAAGAGAACATGTCGTTCGAAGAAGCCCTCGATTGTTTGCAAGGTGTCGGCCCGGTTCCGCCGAAGTTCTTCTCCATCACGATTCCGGAAGGTCTTCGACTCGAGGAGATCATCGACGTTTTGAACGCGGAGAACCCGTCATTTGCCAAGGCTGACCTCGAAAAGAACCTCGATGCGGCTCTCGTCAGCGTGGGCCTGAGTGGAACACCCGACGGTCCAATCCCGGGTAGTCCAGACCCGACTGGTTCGGGCAAGGAAGGGCTGCTGTTTCCAGCGACCTATCAGATCGATGAGAAGAAGGAGTCCGACACCCTCGACATCCTGCGTCGCATGGCCGACACGATGGAACTCAAGTTCACCGAAGCGGTCGACGCAGAAGGTCGAGCCCCGATCATCGAACAGCTTGAGCTCACCGATTACGAGGTGCTCACGATTGCCTCGTTGATCGAAGAGGAATATCTGATCGACGAAGACCTTGGCCGGATCTCTCGGGTGATCTACAACCGTCTCGCAAACGGACGGTTCTCGCTCGGCATCGACGCCACGTCGTGTTACGCAGCCCAGAAGCCGTGCGCTGACCTGAACGTGGACGACCTTGCGAGCGAGTCGCCCTGGAATACCCGAAACCTGCAGAACTATGGCCTGCCGCCAACCCCGATCGCCGCTCCCGGCGAGAAGGCTATTCGGGCAGCGTTGAACCCCGAGCCAGGCGAATGGCTGTTCTACGTACGTACCGAAGAAGACGGCGGGCACACCTTTGCGACCACGGACGCTGAGTTCCAGGCCGCAAAGAACATCTGTATCGAACGCGGCTACTGCTGATCTGTGATCACCGGCGCAACACAGCTCGCAGCGGTTATTGGCTGGCCCGTTGAGCATTCGCGTTCGCCCGCGATTCACAACGCAGCGGCACAGGCCGTCGGGGCCGATCTGGTCTACACCGCGTTGAGCGTGGCCCCCGGTGACGCCGCCCACGCGGTCCAGGCCGTGCGTACCCTCGGCTTGCGTGGCCTATCGGTGACCATGCCGCACAAAGAGGACGTGATCCCAGCGCTTGACGAGATCACGCCTGTCGCTCAAGTGCTCGGAGCGGTCAATCACATCACCAATACGAACGGCCACTTGGTTGGCAATAACACCGATGGTGAGGGATTCCTGCTTGGGCTTGAGCATCATGGCGTATCCATCGACGGTATGACCGTTGGTGTCGTCGGCGCTGGTGGAGCGGCGAGAGCCATCATTCACGCGTGTGCGAATGCTGGAGCGAACGTCGTTGTGGTCGCCCGCAATCAGGATCGTGCGCAGAGCGCTGCAGCCGTCGGCGGTCGGAACGCCCGTGTTGGCTCAATCGACGAATTGTCAACGATGGGGGTGGCGGTCAACGCAACTCCGGTGGGTATGGCAACGGACGACCCAACCGCCGCACTGCAGACACCGTTCGATCCCGGTGCGTTGGCGACGGGCGCTGTGGTGGTCGACATTGTGTACAACCCGCTCGAAACCGAGTTGCTCGCCGATGCCCGCCGGCGTGGCCTGCAATGCATCGACGGACTGGCGATGTTGGTCGGACAAGCCGCGGCGCAATTCGAGACATGGACCGGGTATGACGCCCCATTTGGGGTAATGATGGATGCCGCTCAAGTCTGACGTTCATCTGCAGATCGCGATATTTCGTTAATTTCTGGCTGCTCGTGCCGATTTGGGACGTACACGAACCTGTACGGAGTTCTGCATGTCACTTCAAGGCACCCTCAAAACCCTCGGCATTACCGAGGTACTCGAGTTCTTGGCTAACCGCGATGCCACGGGACAACTCGACGTAACGACCGACCTCGGAACTGCTGTCTACCTGTTCTCCGACGGTCAGATCGCTCAATCGGAGTACTCCTTCGTACGAGAGACCGGCACGGACTCGGCCGAGGCGACGTACTACGTTGTCTCCGAACTCGATGGCACGTTCTTCTTTGACGAAGACCAAGAGCCGATCGACATCGACTCCTGCGAAGAGGTCTCGTCGGTGCTCGGCCGCACGGCCGATATTGCAGAGAAGTGGCTCGACGTTGAAGCCGTTATTGCCACCCCGGACGACGTGCTGACGCGGAACACCGAACTCGATGGGTCGGTGACGATACAGCCCGAATGGTGGAAGGCGCTCGAGGTCATCGGCGATGGCAAGACCTCGCTCGACGTCGCTGAACGCCTCGACATGGGTGTGCTCGACGCATCATTGCTCCTGCTCGCAATGACGAATGCTGGGCTCTTGCTCGTGCAAGAACCGCACGCCCACGAAGACCTTGAGTCTGACATGGTCGAACCCGGCGAGCCCACAGATGTCGTTGATCCGCAGCCCGAGGCCGTACACCCCGTTGCTGACCCTGCACCTGCTGCCGTCGCCGTTGTTGAAGAACTGGCCGTTGAGCCCCTGACAATGGACGCCCCGATCGCTGAAGCGGCGCCCGTTTTCGAGCCAGCGCCTGCTCCTGTTGCTGAGGTCGTTCCCATCCCGGAACCAGCGCCTGCTCCTGTCGCGGAAGCGGCGCCCGTCTTCGAGCCAGCGCCTGCTCCTGTCGCAGAGGTCGTTCCCATCCCGGAACCAGCGCCTGCTCCAGCTGCGACTTTCGCCGAGCCAGCTCCAGTCGTCGAGCTCGCACCGAACCCCGTCGTCGAAGTGGCTTCGGTCGCCGAGGTAGCTCCGGCTCCGCTGGCCGACTTCGAAACCGCTCCCGCTTTCAGCCCACAACCCGCCACAGAGTTCGTCGAGGCCGCCCCGGCCCCGGAGCCTGTTCTCAGCGCACCTGCACCCGAGCCGGTAGCTGACGAGAACGACGGTTGGGCCAGCAACCACTCCCCATCGTTCGATCCCGCACCGTCAGCGGCTGCTGCATTCCCAGCCCCAGCCCCGGAGAGCTACCTCGCAGCTGTACCGGAGCCAGCCCCGGCACCTCAGCCGCAGAGCCCCGAGGAGTTCTCGGCCGTGCCGCCAGCAATGCCCGAAGTTCCGCAGTTCGATCCGAATGCACAAAGCACGGCAATGGCCGGTGAGGTCCTGGAAGATCTCGCTACCCTTGGACAGCTCGACGAACAGCCCGCACAGGCCAATTGGCAGCTCGACGGGACGTTCGTCGCAGATGCCGAACCGGTTGCGCCACAGGTCGATGCCGACCCGTTCGGCGATCTTGGTGAGCTGCTCACCGACTCTGACGACGAGGACCGCGGCAGCGTTCTGAAGTTCCTCCGTCGCGACTGATGGGGTTTGCGTTTCTTGTTGGCGTAATCGGTCTCGCCATCGGCGCTGTCCTTGCGCTCATTGCTGAAGTGGTTCCCGACGCCTCTGGCGGCGGTGCGTCACCTCGCACCTGCGCGAGCTGCTCGAGCGAACTTCCAACGTCTGCGTTGTCCCCAATGCGCAGCCGTGCCTCATCTTGCCCAACGTGTGGTCACAAGGTGTCGGCGGCGCGTCTGCCGATCGTTGCGACGACCGGCGTGATCTTTGCGGTAATTGCGTTCGTGGTCGGAAGTCGCTGGCAGCTCATTCCGATCCTGCTGCTCGCAGGGAGTCTGATTGCGTTATCCGCTGTAGATCTGGCTCGATATCGGCTTCCCGATCGTTTGGTCTTTCCATCTCTTGGTGTCGCATTGGTCCTGATCGGCGCTCTGTCCATCGCCAACGGCGAAGGTGATCACGTGCAGCGTGCGGTCATCACCGCTCTCGCATACAGCTTCTTGCTGCTGATCCCCAACATCATCAGCCCGGTCGGGTTGGCCTTCGGCGATGTGAAGCTGGCTCTTCTGCTCGGCCTGTTTCTCGGTTGGTCCGCTGACTCGGCGTTGGACGCAGCCCGGCTTGTGATTTGGGCCTTTCTGATCGGGATGGTCTTTGGAATCCTGTCCGGAGTCCTCGTGGGCATTGGTCGACGCTCCTTTGGCCCGAACTTCTTGCCCGATCCCGACTTCCCGCCTCCCGAGGACGGCTCGGTCGAGCCGCTCCTGAAGACGGCGGTGCCGTTTGGCCCTGCTCTCGCTCTGTCGACACTCGGCCTCGTGGTGTTCTCTCAAACCGTGCTCTCTGGCGGCGGTATCCTCGCCTAGACCGTCGCGGGTCCGCGTAGACTGCCGACGTGAACATGCGCACTGTCACCGTCGATCTGGGCGACCGGAGCTATCCCGTCGAGATAGGACTGGGGGTCGTCTCTCGGCTCGCTGACCATGTCCCCGGCACGGCGCGCAAGGTCGCAATCGTTAGCCAGGATTCGATACCCGTCGAGGTGGACTCCGGACGGGAACAACGCGTCTTCACCATTGGACAAGGCGAACAGTTCAAGACGATGGAGACCGTCCAAGCTCTCTGTCGTGAATGGGCGCAGTGGGGGTTGAATCGCAACGACGTCGTCGTGGGTGTCGGCGGTGGCATAGTCACCGACGTCGCCGGTTACGCGGCGTCGATTTACCATCGCGGCCTGCCGGTTATCCACGTGGCGACGTCGCTCCTGGGACAGATCGACGCGGCTATTGGGGGCAAGACCGGCGTGAACCTTCCCGAGGGCAAGAACCTCGTCGGCACGTATTGGCAGCCTGCCGCTGTGCTTTGTGACCCCGGCGTGCTCTCGACGTTGCCCGCCCGCCACTACCGAGCCGGGCTTGGCGAGCTGGCGAAGTATCACTTCCTCGACGACGGCGAGATGAACGCCTTGTCGATCGCCGACCTTCACGACGGACGGCTCGACGCTGACGCACTCACCGATCGCATCGAGGCCTCGGTGCAGCTCAAGGCAAATGCCGTCATGGGCGATGAGCGCGAAGGTGGTTCTCGAGCACTGCTCAACTACGGCCACACGCTCGGCCATGCGCTCGAGACGCTCGGCGATCACGAACTACTCCACGGCGAAGGGGTCGCTATCGGCATTGCATACGCTGCTGAGGTTGCGCTCGAGATGGGCCGCATCGACGCCGATCGGGTTGCTCAACATCGGGCGGTGCTCGCCGGCTACGACCTGCCCATGCTCCCGCCGGGCTCGCCTCGATTCGACGACATTGCGCCGTTGCTCGCCCGCGACAAGAAGGCGCTCGACGGCATCACGTTCATCCTCGATGGCCCCCGCGGTTGTGAAGTTGTCGCCGGCGTCGACCTCGACGTGTTGGCTACGAGTTACGAACGCTTCATCACATGAGCACGGATCGGGCACAAGCCCTCCGAGACGCATTGGCCGAACGGTCACTCGACGCAGTGGTCGTCACCGCTGCGACGAACATTCGTTATCTCTCGGGATTCACCGGCAGTAGCGGCACCGTGGTTGTCCGAGGTGAGATCACGACGCTCATCACCGATGGTCGTTATCGAGCTTGGGCGGCTGAGCAGACCGGTGCACACGGCGGAGTCATCGAGGTTGTGATCGCTCCGGGTAAGGGCCGGGCGGCGCTACAAGAGTGCCTCGATGGGGCCGAGTCGATTGGGCTTGAGTCCGACCACATCAGTTGGGCCGACGCGACTGAGCTGACCGAGTTTCTGGGATCGGAACGGGTCGAGGCCACCGCTGGGCTGATCGAAGGGTTACGCGAAATCAAGTCCGATGCCGAGGTGCTCAACCTGCGCGCCGCCGCCGAGATTGGCGATGTCGCACTCGATCGACTCGCCGACGACCTTCGTCCAGGTATCTCCGAGATCGAAGTCGCTCGCCGGCTTGCACAGCACATGTACGACCATGCGGGCGCGCTCCCAAGCTTCGACATCATCGTCGCGTCGGGACCGAACGCCGCCCGACCCCACCACCAGCCCTCCGACCGTTTGCTCGCTAGCGGAGACCTCGTGATTATCGACTCCGGAGCGACGGTCGAGGGGTACCGATCGGATATGACGCGGACCTTCGTGCTGGGGGCGCCGACCGGCCAACAACAAGAGATGCTCGACGTTGTTCAACGGGCTCAACAAGCTGGTGTTAACGCAGTTGCGCCAGGGGTTCCGGCGTCGAACATCGATGCTGCCTGTCGCTCGGCGATCAGTGAAGCGGGCCTCGGCGACTACTTCACCCACGGGACCGGCCACGGTGTCGGCCTCGATATCCACGAGGCGCCGTCGGTGAGTAGCGCCTCCACTGCTACGCTCGCCCCTGGCCATATCATCACCGTCGAACCCGGCGTGTACATCCCCGACGTTGGGGGAGTTCGCTGGGAAGACACCGTGTTGGTCACAACGAGCGGGGCTGACCCCCTGACCCGCAGTCCTAAACAGCCGATCGTCGAGCTGTAACCACCCCAAGCTCTCGCCGCAAGGAAGCCATGCCTACCATTACCACCAACGATCTCAAGAACGGAATGCACCTCGACCTGGATGGCGATCTCGTCCAGGTGCTCGCGTTCCAGCACGTCAAGCCGGGCAAGGGCGGAGCGTTTGTTCGCACGACGCTCAAGAACGTGCGCACCGGTTCCACCGTCGACAAGACGTTCCGTGCCGGCGAGAAGGTCATGCGGGCCATGATCGATAAGCGCGACATGCAATACCTCTACAAAGACGGCGCGGATTTCGTCTTTATGGACACCGAGAGCTACGACCAGCGAAACGTACCGCCGGAAACCCTTGGCGATGCGGCGAACTACCTGATCGAGGGCCGCTCGGCGAATGTTCTTCTCTACGGCGAAGAGATCGTCGGCACGGACCTGCCTCCATCGGTCGAGCTGACCATTGCCGAGACCGAACCCGGCGTGCAAGGCGATCGGTCGTCGGGCGGCACCAAGCCAGCGACGCTCGAAACCGGTAAGGCAATTCAAGTTCCGCTGTTTGTGAACATCGGCGACGTTGTGAAGGTAGATACTCGCTCCGGCGACTATCTGTCCCGCGCGTGATCGAGAATCCGCTTCACCTCTCACGTCGCGAAGATCGTGAGACCGGGCTTGCGTACTTGTACGAAGCCGATATGACCGGCGACGCAATGGTCGACGTACTCGACCGTAACCGCGCCGACGATGACGAATACGGAACCGATATTGCCCGCGGCGTCGGGGAGATGGTCGACGAAATCGATGCCCTCATCGATGGCGTCGCCGAAGACTGGAAGGTCTCCCGAATGGGCGGGATCGATCGATCTATCTTGCGGATGGGTGTCTGGGAGTTGCTGTACTCGCCCGAGGTCCCAACAACCGCTGTCGTCTCCGAAGCGGTTGCGCTGGCCAACGATTACTCAACCGAGAAGTCGGCGCCGTTCATCAACGGCATTCTGGTAAAGCTCGCCTCTACCG
>CALBVK010000358.1 GCA_937969345.1 uncultured Acidimicrobiales bacterium | reverse complement strand
TCGTTTCATGAACGAGAGGATGGCAGCACCGGTTTGGCTGTCGAGGTTGCCGGTTGGTTCGTCGGCGAAGACGACCTCGGGGCGAGATGCCAATGCCCGGGCGACGGCGACACGTTGTTGCTGGCCACCGGAGAGTTCGTTGGGCTTGTGGCCGAGCCGATCGCCAAGCCCGACGGCGGTCACGACTTCGTCGATCCAGCCTTGGTCTGCTTTGGTCTTGCCGAGGTCGAGGGGAAGTGTGATGTTCTCCGAGGCGGTAAGCGTCGGGATGAGGTTGAAGGCTTGGAAGACGAAGCCGATCTTGGTGCGGCGAAGAAGGGTGAGGTCCTTCTCGGAGAGTACCGAGAGGTCGGTGTCGCCAATGACGACTCGCCCCGAGGTGAGTCGGTCGAGGCCGGCGAGGCTGTGCATCAGCGTGGACTTGCCGGAGCCGGAAGGTCCCATGATGGCGGTGAACTCGCCGGCGGCGAAGGAGACGTCGACGGAGTCGAGCGCGACCACTTGGGTGTCACCTTCTCCGTAGACCTTTCGGGCCTGTTCGGCGTACGCGGCAACGATCTGCGGCGTGTTCGAATTCTGCACTGTCGGTGTGTCGAGCATGGTCATGTCTGCCTCCCAGCAGGTGCGTCGCTACCCGCTGTAGTGACGTACTTCAATCCTCGACACCAGATGGACCCCTGTCATCAGGGGTTGCCCTGGACTTTGTCTTAGGGTTTTCCCTGATACCAATCTGCCCTATTTCCACCAGTCCACTGCCCGACCCGGCATATGCGGAACGGGCGGGCTGCGCGCTAATCGTTGGGAATAGAGCGAAGTGGGCGCACTTCAGCCCAGTCGACGTCGGCTTCGGCCCCGGACCGGGCGCGACCCTGAGATGCGCGACGAGCGCTCGCCGGCGGGCGGAAGCCGCTCTGGTTACCCATCATTCCGGTGAGGTGAAGGGCTTCGCTGAGGGTCTCGGCTCGCAGACCGATGATGCCATCAGGAGTAGCTGGTGCCCCGGCGGGGATGACGGCCTTGGTGAAGCCGACGCGGGCGGCCTCGGCCAGCCGACGTTCGGTTTGTGCGGACTGTCGCAGCTCGCCGGCCAGGCCGACTTCGCCGCACGCCACGAGCCCGGAGTCGAGCGGGTTGCCCGTGACCGAGGAGGCCAACGCGAGCGCCATTCCGAGGTCGGCGGCAGGTTCGGTGATCTTCACGCCGCCGATCGCCGAGGTGAACACGTCGGTCTTCGCGAAGCCGATCTGTGAGCGACGTTCGAGGACTGCAATGATGAGCGAAAGACGGCCGGTGTCCACACCTTGTGCGGAGCGTCGAGGCGAGGCGAGGTTGGAAGGGGCAACCAGCGCCTGCACCTCGACGAGCAATGGCCGGTGTCCGTCGAGGACCGGCACGACGACCGAACCGGCGACGCCTTTGGCACGATCGGAGAGAAACAGCCGGCTGGGGTCGCTGACCGATTCGAGGCCGGTGCCCAGCATTTCGAAGACACCGAGCTCGTCGGTTGCCCCGAAGCGGTGCTTGACCGCCCGGAGCAACCGAAGTGCGTGATGGCGGTCGCCCTCGAACGCCAACACGGTGTCGACCACGTGCTCGAGTGCCCGTGGCCCCGCCAGGCCACCCTCTTTCGTGACGTGGCCAACAAGAACAGTGGACATGGCGCGCCGTTTTGCTTCGGTGACGAGCCGATGTGCGCAGTGACGAACCTGACCGACCGAGCCTGGGGCGGAGGTGAGGTCAGGGTCGTGAATGGTTTGGATGGAGTCGATGACGACCATGTCGGGTTTCAACGAATCGCAGTGGGCCAACACACCCTGAAGCGACGTCTCCGAGACGAGCCAGAGGTTGTCGACAACGGCGTTGAGCCGATCGGCACGAAGACGGACCTGTTCGGCGGACTCTTCCGCCGAGACGTACAGGCAGGTCTTGCCGGCACGACTCATGGCCGCGACCGCTTGGAGAAGTAGCGTGCTCTTGCCAATTCCCGGTTCGCCGCCGACCAGCGTGACCGATCCGTCGACAAAGCCACCGCCGAGCACCCGGTTGAGTTCGGGGACGCCCGACGACACCGTCTGAAAGTTGTCGACCGTAACGTCGCCGATGAGCCGCGGAGGCTGCCCGGCGAGTAGCGATGGCTTGGAGATGCGTTCGGCCATCTCTTCATCGTGGGTGTTCCACTCGTTGCAGTCGGGGCATTGCCCGATCCACTTATGTGCTTGATGTCCGCAGTTGCGGCAGAGAAAGATGGTCTTCGCTTTGGCCATGGCCAGACACTACGCAGCCACTGTGACAGTTTGATTCTCGACACTGCCGGTCGAGGTCCCCGAAACCTGGTTTGCAGTCACAGCGGCAACCCGGTCGAGGCCGTTGTCAGCCAACTGAGTGACAGCTGCAAGAGCACTCGGGTGGGCGCTCGTGGTGAACAGCTGGCGATAACGCGACGCAACGGCAGCGCGTTGTTCTGGAGTCTCCGCCGACCGGAGCGCTCGGTGGTACACCGAAAGATGACGGCGACGACGATGTGCGGCGGTCGTAGCGGTAGGAGTCGTGCGGACTGGACGGGTGTTCGTGTGCATGAGATGACCTCACTGGTTCGGGTTACTCCGCCCGAGGAAGAACCACCATACACGAACATTCGTTCGTGTCGAACAATTGTTCGCCAACTTCCAGCAGAAATAGTGAATCCGCTATACACCATAGCCGTACCGCTATATGCTGGATCCATGGACGTTGTCATTGCGGCACCATTAGTTCGCGAAGCAAGGCGAGCGGCGGGACTTTCACAGGTCGCGCTCGCCGAGCGGCTGTCGACAACACAGTCCGCTGTGTCGCGCTGGGAATGCGGACACGACGAACCCCGATTGAGCACGCTTCGATCCATCCTCCGAGCGTGCGACCGGCGGCTCGTCTTGTCGAGCGAACCAGACTCAATAGGAGACGTCGATCGCGCACAGATCCGACAGCAGCTGGCAATGTCACCCGAGGAACGCCTGGCTTCGGTGACCAATATCAGCACGTTCGTCGTGAACGCTCGGCGCGTCGACTGATGCCAGCAGCACTTGACCCCCAGTGCCTGTTCTCCACCCTTGCCGAGCACGAGGTTGACTACGTCCTGATTGGTGGACTCGCAGCAGTCCTGCACGGCTCCACGGCGATGACTAACGACGCCGATATTCTCCCTGATTCCCGCATGGAAAACCTTGAGCGACTGGGGCGCGCACTACGTGCGCTAGACGCACGTCTTCGCGTTGACGGCGATCCTGACGGAATCTCGTTCGATCCACATCCGTCACTCATTGCATCGATGGCCATGCTCAACATGACGACGCGATGCGGCGATCTCGACCTCACCTTTACCCCGGCGGGACTGGACGGATTTGCAGGGGTGAGCGAACGGTCCGTGACGTTCGAGGTGGACGGGCTCCGCATCCGGGTCGCCGCCCTCGCAGACATTATTCGCTCGAAGGAAGCCGCCGACCGCCCGAAGGACCACGCAACCCTGCCAATCCTGCATGCACTCCGAGAAGAGATCGAGAAACAAGCCGACTAGAGCACACCTCGGTCACCTTTGGCTTTGTTGTGTGGTTGACAGAGCGGTTGGCCGTTGTGCAGGACGGTTTGGCCGTGGTGGTTGTGGGGTTGGACGTGGTCCATCTGCAGCC
>CALBVK010000357.1 GCA_937969345.1 uncultured Acidimicrobiales bacterium | reverse complement strand
CGTCCTTGCGCTCGCCGCAACATCGTGCAGCTCGACGATGGTCGACGAACAAGCGATCGTCGACGACGTGCCCGTCGCCGAGCAGCCAGCGGAGGAGGATACGAGCGGGCCGTCCGACGCTGATCTTGGACCAGCGCTCCGCACCGAATTCGAGGATTGGGCCACGGCGGCCGAAGGCGGCGGAGTTGCCTACGTGCGTGCCGCCGATGGTCAGGCCTATACCTTTGCCGCCGGAGAGGATCCCCAGACCGGTGAGCCACTCGACGCTGACGATCGCGTTCGCGTTGGCAGCATCTCCAAGATCTACACCTCGGTCCTGATGTTGCAGCTGGTCGACCAAGGACTCGTCGAGCTCGACGCCCCCGTGAGCACATACGTCGACGGTCTTTCCATTGCGAACGACGTCACGATCCGTCAGCTGCTCAGCCACCAAACAGGCATACCGAACTACACCGACAGCCAAGGGTTCTTTACGGTCATCGTCGCAAACCCGGAGCGCAAGCCCCTGCCCGAAGACCTCGTGGCGTTCACCAACGGCGAGTCGGACTTCGAGCCCGGAAGTCAATTCGCCTACTCGAACACCAACTTCATCATCGCCGGGATGGTGATCGAGGCAGTCACCGAAGGCTCCCTCGCCGTCGCGCTCGAACGACAGATCGCCGAGCCGCTGCAGCTGACCGCGACCGCATTCGACGACGGCACGATCACCGATGTCGCTGGCGGCTACTCGGCACTGACGCCGAGCGGAAACTCCTTCGACCAGCCTTACACCTCGATCGCTTATGGATCATGGGCCGCCGGCGGACTCATTACCACCACATCGGAACTTGCCACGTTCCTCGACGCAACGCTCCGTGGCGACCTCATCAGCGTCGAATCGCGCCAGGCGATGATGGACGGCGTCGACTCGGTGACTGCCTACGGACTCGGCCTCGCAGCCGGATCGAACTTCGGCGTTGGTCACCGCGGATCGATCATTGGTTTCAACTCCAGCGCCGAGATCGACCTCGACACCGGCGAGATAGTCATCGTCGTCGTGAACAATGACTCTCGCAATCCCGACGTCGCCACGTCGCTGCTCGCCGACGTGCTCCGAGACACCTAGCCGCTACAGCGATCGAATCCGTGCGTGCGTGAGCTCTTCGAGAATGTGTGACAGCACCTGGTAGATCACCTTGCTGTGCGCTTCGGGATCGTCCTCATCGATTGCCGACTCGTCTTCGCCAACGTCGAGTTGCGTGCCGAGCACCAGGCGAACTTGATTGATCGTGCTCATCCAGGCATCGGCATCGTCGATGCTGATCGCTTCGTCGTTGATCGTGGCCTGGAACGTATCGAGGGCATCGAGCCGCTGCATGAGCAGCTGGTCGTGCACCATTTCTTGATAGTCGCTCTCGAGCGCTTCGTCGTCGGGATACGCGGTTGGGTAGAGCCGCTTGGTGGTCTCCGGGTCGTTGACGAGCAACACCTCCCGAAGTTCCTCGCCCACTCGGACGAGCAAGTCTCTCATCGTGTCGTCGAGGCGAACCACGATCGTTGAATCGTCACGGGCGACGAACATGCGCCGGAACATCACTCGCCGCCGTCTTTCTGCATCGTGGCCCAAAGCCCGTGTTCATGGAGCCTGGCCACATCGGCCTCAGCCTTCTCTTTCGTTCCATTCGACACGACAGCCCGACCCTTGTGATGCACGTCGAGCATCAGCTCGGTCGCCTTTGCTTCGGAGTACCCGAACAACTTCTGCAAAACGAACGTCACGTACGACATCAGGTTGATCGGGTCGTTCCACACCAGGACCACCCATGGCATATCCGCGGCGACCTCAAGTCCGAGGTCGAGGTCCGGGTCGGCGACTTCGAGCGGTGCGGTCATGTGGTGTACTCCGGTTCGGGCAGTCGCGACTCATCGCGAACTCCGGGGTGAGTCGCCTCCATGGCGTACCACGCAATCGCTGTCCAAAGCAGCACCGAACCAACGATGTGCAGCGCCACGAGCGCCACAGGGACACCGGTGGCGTACTGGATGTACCCAATGCCGCCTTGGATCAGAGCGAGGATCCCGATGCGTTGAAAGGAGCGCTGATCGACGTCCGTCCATGGCATCGCCGAAGGCGCGCGATGCGAACGAATCAAGCCGGTAACGATGAGGGCCACGAGCAGCCAGCCGAGCAACGAGTGGATGCGGGTGATCTCCGAGATATTGAAACCGAGGCGGGGGATTGGTTCGCCAGACGACTCGCTACCGGTGTGTGGGCCAGAGCCGGTCACGAGCGTGCCGACAACGATCACGACGCTCGCCGCAGCAAAGAGCGCTCGGGCGTGTCGCAGCCTGGTGCGCATCGAATCTGCCAGATCGGCCGAGAGACGGTGTTCGGCCTTTGGCACTCGGGCCCGATAGTCGAGGACCACGCCGAGGAAGATGAGCACGATCGACAGGAGAAAGTGACCGAGCACGACTCGTGGATCGAGCTCGGTACGGGTCACGAGCATTCCCAAAAGGACTTGCCCCAGGAACCCGACGACCATCGCCATAAACCAGCCGTCCATTTCGCGGCGGTTGCCCGTTCGGGCGGCGAGCCACGCCGCGATGACAGGAATGATCGCAAGACCCGAAATCATCCGGTTGCCGAATTCAACCGCCGAGTGAAAACCCGGAGCGTCGAGCTCGGTGTTCACCGTGCAGGTTGGCCAGTCGGTGCAACCCAACCCCGAGCCGGTCAGACGGACAAGGGCTCCCGTAACCGTGATCGCCATGAGCCAAATCAAGGTCATTCGCGTCCAGAACGTGAGGTGTCTTCCCCACTGCATTGCCATGCCGGTGCTCTGGTCGTTGGATCGGGACATGTGACAACGATACGCCCGATGGCTTTGGCACAAACCCCTAAACCGCCCGTACCATGATGGACGTGACGACCACTGCGCCCCGGGCCGACCAGAGCCGCTCTACGATCGCGGCCTACGTGGCGTTGACCAAACCGCGCATCATCGAGCTC
>CALBVK010000356.1 GCA_937969345.1 uncultured Acidimicrobiales bacterium | reverse complement strand
ACGGCGTCGCTGACGGAATGCTTTTCAGCCATGAATTGGCTTCTCCTTCACCCGAGGAAAGCCTCGGGTTGTATGGCCCGGCACCTTGCCGGACTGTCGAGCCGACCTTCGGCTCGATTCGTGTTTGGTGAGCCGTAGCTCGCCATGCCTCAACAGGTGTTGAGACCACCAGGTTTCCTGGTTACTTTCTGTCACCCAGGTATACCTGGGTTCAGATCCTTACATCTACTGTCGACCCATGGGGATCATGTGTGAGGAAATTCCGCAGCACTCGCCGCAGACTTCGCTCAAACGCGAAAGCGAGCGGCCGCTGGGCCGCTCGTTCCGTATTCCTACCGGCGAATGCCGAGGTGTGTAATCAGTTCGCGGTAACGCTCAACATTGTTGTCTTTGACATAGTCGAGCAACCGACGACGCTGACCAACCAGCATCAAGAGTCCGCGGCGGCTGTGGTGATCTTTCTTGTGATCCTTCAGGTGCTCGGTGAGGTGCGAGATGCGTGCGGTAAGCAGCGCAATCTGAACCTCGGGAGAACCAGTGTCGGTTTCAGCGAGGCCAAAGGCTTCGCGGACACTTGCCATCGTTTCGTCTTTTGGAGGAAGTACAGAATCCATAAGTTTTCCTTGGGTGTAGGACCCGGCCCCATTCGCCGCGCTAGCAACTCGAAGCACGAGGCTTCGGGATCCCAGCTCGAACTACAGAGCGGACGCCTGCGTTGTGCAGACCTGCTTAGCCTAACGCCACGCAACGAAAACCGTTCGCCAGTTTTTGTACAGGATTTGGACCCTGTGGGGTTCCAAATCCTGTACAAATCTCTAGTTGGTGAGGAGTCGACGGGTTTCGGCGATGTCCTTGTCGAGCTGGTCCTTGAGCTCGTCGATGCCGTTGAAGCGGCGTTCGCTGCGCAGGAAGTGCAGGAACTGCACCTTGGCCTCTTGCCCGTAAAGGTCTCCGGACTGGCCTTCTGACGGGAAGTCGAGAAGATGCGCCTCAAGCACGGCGGTCTCGGCATTGTCGTAGAACGTCGGCCGCACACCGACATTCACTGCAGCTGCGTGCTCGGTTCCGTCCGGTTGGACGTAGCGGCAGGCGTACACTCCGTTCGCTGGGCGGGCAAGGTCGTCGGGCAAGGGCACATTGGCCGTCGGGAACCCAATGGTCCGGCCTCGCTGATCGCCTTGCACAACCTCGCCCCACATCTCGAACGGTCGTCCGAGCATGGTGGCTGCCCCTTCGACGTCGCCGCCGACAAGAGCCCGACGAATGGCCGTGGACGAAACAGGTTCGGTTGCTGTTTCGGTGCGACGGATGAGTTCGAGGCCCTCCACGTCGAAACCATGGCTGACACCCTGTTCTTCGAGGAATGCAACGGTGCCTTCACGGCCCTTGCCGAAGTTGAAGTCGGAGCCGACGAGAATCTCTTTGGCCCCAAGTCGCTCGACGAACACGTCGGTGACGAACTCTGCTGCGGTCGTCGCTGCACGGTCGGTGTCGAACTCGATGACATACACGACATCAACACCCAGCGACTCGAGCATCTCGAGCTTACGAGGCAGACGGGTCAGTAGCTTCGGAGCCGACTCGGGCCGCACCACCGTTGCCGGGTGCACGTCGAAGGTTACGACAGCCGATGCCACTCCCCTCGCAGTTGCGCGCTCGATCACTTCGCCAATCACGGTTTGATGGCCTCGATGGACGCCGTCGAACGCTCCGGTGGTCAAAACACACGCGTCCACGCGCTGTTCATCGGAGTCTCGGATGATCTTCACGACACTTCCTTCGGGCCCGAGGGGTCAGGGCTAGTCGTAGCTGGCGGGGGTTCGGCGAGGACCACAGCAGGTTTGATGGTGCCTCCCCGATGGGGTTCGTACACCGCCAGAAGCTCGCCGGCAGCATCGACTAAAGGGTACGGGCCAGTGGCCGCTTCGCCAAAGCCATCGATACCGATTCGTTCCGCTGCGAACACCCGTCCGTAGCGGACATCGTTGGCCACGTCGTCATCGACCGCGATAAGGCCAAGGTCTCGAACGAATTCTGCCGCCGGCCGAAGCTCGACCGATTCGAGCGGGGCGGCCATGTCCTCGGTGAACGAACCAATCGCAGTGCGGCGCAAGCCGTGCAGATGCGCTCCCCCACCCAAGGCGGCCCCAAGATCAGCGGCCAAGGAACGAATATAGGTTCCTGCAGAACAGTCGACTTCGCAGCGAAGGACCATTGGATCGCCCGTGGCTTCGAGGGTAAAACGGTGGACCGTGACCGGGACGGGCTTGCGTTCGATCTCTATGCCCTCACGGGCGAGTTCGTGCAGCCGTTTACCATCGACTTTCTTGGCCGAAACCATCGGCGGCACCTGCTCGATAGCGCCCGTAAGTGTCTCGGCGGCCATGCGAGCCTCGTCGATATCGATCTCGGCCATGTCGTGGACAACCGTGACGACGCCGGTGGAATCGAGGGAATCGGTCTCGGATCCAAATCGGATGTCGCCCACGTAAGACTTCGTTGCGCCATCGAGGAACCGCAAGATCCGGGTGGCCTTGCCGACGCCCAGTAGCAGCACGCCCGTGGCGTCGGGGTCAAGAGTTCCTGAGTGTCCAACCTTGCGGGTCTTAAAGACCCCGCGAGACTTCGCGACGACATCGTGAGAGGTCCAGCCGCGCGGCTTGTCGACGATCGCGAACCCGGTTGGTCCCGGATCGCGTTGTTTTCGGGCCACGATCGCTACTCCTCTTCGGAGACGTCTTCGGACTCTGGGTCGTTCCCGGGGCGACCGCGCTCTTGAGCGAGCAACTCTTCGATGCGGCTCGCACTGCGAAGTTGTTGGTCTGGTTCGAAGCTCAGCGGCGGGGTGCGACGCAGGGTCGTCTGTCGGCCGATGGCGCCTTGCAGCCGCTTGCGGTGACCTTCGAAGACCTCGATGAGCGATTCCTCGTCGTCCGCGTCGCCTAGTGCCGCCGTAAAGGACACGATCGCCCGGTCGAGACTGCGATCGGTCTTGACATGGGTGACGCTGACCCAGCGCAGACGCTCGTCATCGATGCGGGTCAGTTCTTCGGCGATGATCTCTCGGAGCAATTCGTTCAGCCGCGAACTTCGCTGAGCGCCTTGATCGCGACCACCACCTTGCACATGGCGACGACGTGAACTCATGACAATCCCTTCAGGCCTGGTTCGGCTGACGTCATGCGTCGAGCTCCATCCAGGTTCGTTCTGCCGACACGACTTCGAGGTCAGGTCGACTCCAGACGAGCCGTTCGGCCTCGTCGATAGTCTCGGTTGCTTGCCGGGCACTCCCCGACACGGTCACGACACCGATACACGCTGACTTCAGGACATCGTGATCGTCGACTTCTGCGACGCTCACTCCGAGGCGCGGAAGACGGTCGATGATCGGACGGATCATCGACCGCTTTTCCTTCAACGACTGAACCTGCGGAAAGCGCAGGTGAAGCTCGAGGGCAAGCACATGCATCTTGCTGTCATGCATGACGCATGCCCCTTACGAGATCGAACGCTCGATCTCGCGCTCCTCGTAGGTCTCGATGATGTCGCCATCGCGGAGATCCTGGAAGTCTGACAGGCCAATACCGCACTCGTAGCCTGCGGCTACTTCCTTGGCATCGTCCTTGAAGCGACGAAGCGACTTGACCTCGCCCTTCCAGATGATCGTGCCTTCACGAATGAAGCGCACCTTGGAGTTGCGGGTGATGACACCGTTGGTTACGTAGCAACCGGCAATACGGCCGATCTTTGGCACCGAGAAGATCTCTCGGACCTCTGCGTCGCCGGTAACGATCTCTTCGTACTCGGGTGCAAGCATGCCAACCATGGCGGACTCGACGTCCTCGAGCAGGCTGTAGATGATCTCATACGTACGGATCTCTACGCCCTCGGCGTCTGCACTCGCACGGGCCTTGCGGTCCGGGCGAACATTGAAGCCAATGATCGTTGCGTTCGTCGTCGCTGCGAGAGCGATGTCGTTTTCGGTGATTCCACCGACGCCACGGTGCACGAACGTTGGCTTGACCTCTGGGGTCTCCAACTTGCGTAGCGATTCGATGACCGCTTCGAGCGAACCGTTCACGTCTGCCTTGATGATCAGGTTCAGGTTTGCGGCTTCGCCACGCTGAATCTGTTCAAAGATGTCTTCGAGACGTGCGCCACCGCTGGTCGCCGCTGACGAGGTGCCGAACGTTGACTGGCGCTGATGATGTTCGCGGGTATCGGCAACCTTGGAGGCCACCTTCTCGCTCGGGGCAATGTTGAACTCGCGGCCAGCATCGGCGACGTCGCTCAGGCCAAGGACTTGTACCGGTGTCGACGGACCGGCTTCCTTGATGTTCTCGCCCTTGTCGTTGATCAGCGCACGGACACGGCCCCAAGCCGCACCAGCAACCATTGGGTCGCCAACTCGCAACGTGCCTTCTTGCACCAGAACGGTGGCAACAGGGCCACGTCCAACGTCGAGATTCGACTCGAGGACAACGCCCTGAGCCTTCTCGGTTGGGTCGGCACGAAGATCTTCGATCTCGGCAACGAGGATGATCTGGTCGAGAAGTTCATCGATGCCGATGTTCTGCAGCGCAGAGATCTCCTGGACGATCGTGTCGCCACCAAAGGACTCTGGGATCAGTTCATGCTCGGAAAGCTGAGCGAGGACACGCTGTGGGTTTGCGTTTTCACGGTCGATCTTGTTGATCGCCACGATGATCGGCACATTGGCCGCCTTTGCGTGGTTCAACGCCTCGATCGTCTGCGGCATCATGCCGTCATCTGCGGCAACAACCAGAATGACGATGTCTGTTGCCTTGGCACCTCGGGAACGCATGGCGGTAAACGCCGCGTGACCAGGGGTGTCGATGAAGGTCAGCGTGTGATCGTTGCGAACCGTTTGGTACGCACCGATGTGCTGAGTGATTCCGCCAGCTTCGCCGTCGACCACGTTCGCCTTGCGAATCTGGTCGAGCAACTTGGTCTTACCGTGATCGACGTGGCCCATGATCGTGATGACCGGCGGACGAATTGGATCGTCGCTGCCAGCGTCGTCTTCTTCTTCGACATCATCGATGCCGAGCATCTTGCGAAGCTCGACCTCTTGCTCTTCACCAGGGTCGACGAGCTTGACTTCAGCTCCAAGATCCTCGGCAAACGCACTGATGAGTTCATCGCTCAGGGACTGCGTGGCAGTAACCATCTCGCCCTGCTGCATCATGAAGCGAACAACGTCGGCTGCGGTTCGGTTGAACTTTGGACCGAGATCGAGCGGGGTGATCGAGCGTTCGATCACGACCATGCCGGTCGGTACCGGAGCGTCCTCGGAGCTGTAGCTCGGGACGTTCATTGGCTGAAGTTCTTCGCGGTTGCGACGACGACGACCCTTACGCTTTGGCGGGCGACGTCCGGCTGGACCGCCGGGACGACCGCCGCCGGGACGACCGCCGCCGCCGCCAGCTGGAGGTGCTCCAGCGCCAGGAACCGTACGTGGTCCGCCTGGACGGGCGGCACCGCCACCGCTGCGCGGTGGACCACCAGAGTATCCGCCTGGGCGAGCGCCACCGGCGCCAGCTGGCGCGTTGCGTGGGCCGCCTGGACGACCAGGAGGTGGTGGGATTGGCTTGCCGCTCTGTGAGCGCGGAGGTCCAGGAGGTGGTGGGATTGGCTTACCGCTCTGCGAGAGCGGACCGCCGCCTGGCTTTGGTGGAGCTGGCGGAGCGTCCTTCTTCGGATCCGATCCAATGGCCGGTGGAGCCGATGCTTCAGCTGCTGGAGCGTCGCCTTCGGCCTTTGGCTTTGGTGCGGGCTTCGGCGTCGCCGTTGGAGGCGGCGGGACTGGACCGTCAGCTACGGGCCGGCGTGATGGCTTGGAGGAAATGATCCCCTTGGGCATCTGCTGGTCAGGTTCGAGCTCCGCTGCTGGCGCGGCATCGACGGCGGGCGCCTCGGCCGGAGCCTCAGCGACTGGCTCTGGAGCCGGAGCTGCCTCGACCTCGGGCTCGACGGGTGCTTCGACCGGCGCCTCGACAACTGCAGGCTCGGCGGGTGCAGCCTCAGGTGCTTCTGCTTCGGGCTCCTTGTTCGCTGCTGCCTTCTTCGGCGGCTTCTTTGACGAGACCGCGGCCTTCTTCTTCGCCGGCGCCTTCTTTTCGGGCGCCTCTTCCTCGGGCTGTACTTCGCGAATCAAACCTTCGCGTTCTGCCTTGCGGCGAACGCGGTCGGCCTGTGCGTCGACAATGCTCGATGAATGACTCTTCGCCCCGATACCGAGCGCGTCACAGAGTTCGAGGGTCTCAGCGTTGCTGAGCCCTAACTCTCTGCCGAGTTCGTAGACGCGGATCTTTGCTGCCAATGGGTTCTTTCGTCCTGTAAGGGTGCGACCGCCTTGAGCGGTCAACGCACCAGCTTATTCCTATTCCTCTTCCGAAGCGCTTTTGTCAGCGTTAGCTTCGTCACCTGCGTCGACCTCGGTCAACGGTGCTTCTTCGTCCACAGCTTCTGACCAGTCGTCTGCGGACAAAGCGTCGCCGCCGTCAGCAGGCTTCCAGACCTGTTCGCCCGATTCTGGGTCTACGACCCATTCACCTTCAGCCCAATCGACATCGCCGTAGGCCTCTTCTTGAGCGAGCTGTGTTTCGCTCTTGATATCGACGCGCCAACCCGTAAGTCGGGCGGCGAGACGAGCGTTCTGCCCTTCCTTGCCAATCGCAAGCGAAAGCTGGAAGTCGGGAACGATAACCTCTGCGGTTCCGGTCTCCTCAATAATGCGAACTTCTTTGACCTTCGCTGGCGAGAGTGCCTTCATGACGAAGTCCGGAAGGTCTTCGCTAAAGGGAACGATGTCGATCTTCTCACCACGAAGCTCGGTCACGACCTGACGGACGCGAGCGCCACGGGCGCCCACGCATGCGCCGACCGGGTCGACGTTTGGATCGTTCGAGTAGACGGCGATCTTGGTGCGGTGTCCCGGTTCACGCGCACAGGCGCGAATCTCGACGATGCCGTCAGCGATCTCGGGTACTTCGAGCTCGAAGAGACGACGGACCAAACCTGGGTGGGTTCGGCTGACCACGATCTGCGGGCCTTTGGCGGTCTTGCGGACCTCGACGATGTACGCCTTGAGCCGCGCGTTTGGCTCTGGGCGTTCGAACATGACCTGCTCGGACTGTGGCAACAGCGCTTCGACACGACCGAGGTCGAGAAGCGTGTAGCGAGCATCGGTTTGCTGGATCATGCCGGTGACGATGTCGCCTTCGCGGCCTGCGTACTCTTCGTACTTGAGCTCGCGCTCGGCTTCACGAATTCGCTGGGTCATAACCTGGCGAGCGGTTTGTGCGGCGATGCGCCCGAAGTTCTCGGGCGTTACGTCGTACTCCTCACCAATGGGCATGTAGTCCTCATCGGTTTCCTGGGCCATAACCCGGATGTCCATGCTCTCGGGGTCGATGGTGACCCAGGCATAGTCCTCAGCGTCGGGCATCCGCTTGTATGCGGATTCGAGAGCGTCTGCGAGCGCTGCGAACAGCGCATCGACGGAGATTCCCTTGTCACGAGCAAGCGCTTGGAGGGCTTCGAGCATCTCAGCATTCATGCTGGCTGGCCTTTCTTCTTGGCGTTCTGACTTGCCTTGGTGCCGCCGCCTTTAGACGAGCCATTCTTTTGGCCGCCCTTCTTTGGCGTCGGTCCCCAGGCGTACGTGGTGCGGGCGCTACGGATTTCGCGGTAGCGCAGGGTTCGTTCGGTGTCGTCGATCTTGAGTGTGATGCCGTCGTCGTCTGCGGTGAGCAGCTCGCCGTCGAGGCGGCGCTCGCCTTCGACATCGGGGGTGGTCTTCACGCTGATCGATTCGCCGACCGAACGACGATAGTGGTCTGGCTTCTTGAGTGGCCGTTCGACACCTGGAGAGGTGATCTCGAGGGTGAAGCGGCCGGGGATGGGGTCTTCGGCGTCGATCATGCGCGAGACCGCCTTGGTGACATCCACGAGCGTCTGGCTGTTCAGTCCGCCCGGCTCATCGATGATGAGCTTGAGGACACCGTTGTTGTAGTCGATGTCGACGAGTTCGCATTGGAAGTCATCAGCGATCGGCTCGATCAGAGATGTGACACGGTCGATTAGTGCAGATTCTTTAGTCATGTCGCCTCCCCATCTCGGTTGCCAATGAACGCAAATTTCGTTGTCGGTTGCCCGCAAATAACAAAAGCGTGGGCCCGGAAGACCCACGCTCGCGAGTTCAGGCCGAAAAGACCCGTATTTGCGTGCGATCAAACTCTAGCGGATCGACCGCCATTTCTCGACACCCCAGCCCAGAAGCTTGCCGAGCACCCCAACCCCCATAACGCGGGGTCTGACCCTTTGTTATGGGGGTTGGCTACTTCCAGTGCTGCGAATCGGCCACCGCGTCAACAAAATTGGCGTGGACCCCGGAGATTTTGAGGTCGCTCCCCTGCCGTTCGAGAACCGGCTGAGCATCCTTGGCACCGCGCTCGGCCCACAGGTCGAGAAGGTGAACGGCGATCGCGACGATCAGGACCATGACCGCAATCGTTGCGTTGCGGAACGCAATGACGACTCCGACAGCGGTCAGGAGCGACGCCAGACCTCGCGCCTTGATGTGGATGTTTTGGCGGCGCGACCAGCGAGTGAAAACCTGATCGCTTAGCGGGATGCGGACTTGCGGCGAAGACCAGCGCTTGATCGACCGTCCAACCCGCATGGGCATCGCCCCGTCGGCGACGTTGCCGGTCATGGCACAGATCGCGGGGAGTCCTTCGGTTGCAACCCGCAGTGGCACGACGACCTCGGCCGTTGCACCGTCCACCGTTAACGCTTCCGGATGAGGTCGATGGCGGTCTCGGACGCGTTGGCGTCCTCACCACGCTCGTCGAGATTGCGAGCCCGGTCCTCTTCGGCAGCCTTGCGGGCGGCGTCCCGGGTCGATTCGGCGCGGGCCATTGTGGCCTCCACGCCTTCGTCGTTGAGGTACATGGCCCACTCGACGAGCTGTTCGACCATTTCGTCCTCTGGGACGACGGCGACGTTCACACCCTTCACGAATAGATGGCCACGCTTGTTTCCGGCAGCGATGCCAAGGTCGGCGTCACGTGCCTCGCCTGGGCCATTCACTACGCAGCCCATGACCGCAACCTGAAGTGGAATCTCTTTGTCCTCGAACGCCGCCATGGCATCCTCAGCGATCTTGTACACATCGATTTCGGCGCGCCCGCAGCTCGGGCACGCGATGAGGTCGACGTTCTTGCGCTCGCGCAGGCCGAGGGCTTCGAGCAGGGTGCGTCCTGCTTTGGCCTCGAGGACTGGGTCGGCGGTGAGCGAATAACGGATGGTGTCGCCAATACCTTCGGCGAGCAACGTACCGATTCCGGCGGTTGCCTTGATCGTGCCATTGGGAGGCGGGCCAGCTTCGGTGACACCGAGGTGCAATGGGTAGTCGGTGGCCTCGGAGAGCTGGCGGTAGGCCTCGATCATCAGTGGGACACTCGATGCCTTCACGGAGATCTTGACGAGATCGAACCCAACTTCGTCGAAGTAGCTGATTTCGCGCAGTGCGGACTCGACCATTGCTTCGGGGGTGACACCCTTGGCCTCGTCGTAGAGCGATGAGTCGAGCGAGCCGCCGTTTACCCCGATCCGGATCGGTACGTTTCGGTCTTTGGCTTCTTTGGCGATGGTCTTGATCTTGGTCGGGTCGGTGATGTTGCCCGGGTTGAGCCGCAAGCAGTGAACACCGGCGTCGAGTGCGGCAAGCGCCATGCGGTGGTTGTTGTGGATATCGGCCACGATCGGCACGGGCGAGCGAGGCACGATGCGGGCGAGGCCTTCGGCGGCCTCTGGCTTGTTGCACGTGCATCGGACGATGTCAGCGCCAGCTGCGGCCAGCGAGTAGATCTGCTGAAGCGTGGCCTCGTGATCGGCGGTCTTGGTGATGGTCATCGACTGGACCGTGATAGGGGCGTCGCCGCCAACCGGAACGTTGCCGACCATGATCTGCTTGGTCTTCTTGCGAGGAAACACTCCGTCAAACTGCATATAGGTGCAGTGTATCCCTGCCCCCGTTCTCCAAGCGGACGCACCCGCTTCGGGCTGACGAACGACGCTAAAGCGTTTTGCCGTAGGCAAAAGGCGGGAAGAGCGGAAGCCCGCCAAGGGCTGACGAACGACGCTACCCAGGTATTTGGATGGGGTCGATGATGTCTCGCACCATCGCAATACCGCCGATGAGCATGAGTAACGCAACGACCGCGTACGTCACCGGCAAGAGCTTGGCTGCATCGGCGTGATACACCTTCCCACCGAAGGATCGGATCCGCTCGTAGGTAGCGATCACCATGTGTCCGCCGTCGAGTGGCAACATCGGCAGGGCGTTCAAGATGCCGAACGAGATGTTGATCAAGATGAGGAATCCAACGACCTCTACCCAACTCGAGTCGGCCAGGGTGCGAGCGATCTGCACAGCGCCAATGATGGAGACGACGCGGTTCTCGTCAGCGACGATCGGACGAACCTCGGTCAGGCGCGGTTGGCCTTCGAGGCTCTCGGGAATGATCTCGGCTTCCGACGACAAGCCAAAGAGGCCCAAGAGACCAGCTCGGGTAGCGAGCCGCTTTGGCATCTCGACGAGGAGCAACTTGGTCGTTTCGCCAACGATCTCGACACTTCCAGTGGCTGCCCCGGCTGCGGTCTGCGATTCACGAACTTCGCCTTGGCCTACGCCGAGGAACCCACGGGCCGCTATCGAGGCATCGGTTTCGAGAGCGTTGATCGTGATCAGCTCGGTGTGCACGGATCGGTTATAGACCACGTCGACTTCGACCTGCTCGCCAACGAACGGCTGGGCGGCTGCGAGGAACTCGTCGTAGTTGGAGACCGGCTCGCCGTTAACTGCGGTGACCATATCGCCGGGGTAGAGCCCCGAGATACGGTCGACGCTCACGCCGTCAATCTCGGTGAATCCTGCGCCGGCATCGGTGAGGACTTCACCGATTGTGGTCGTAAAGATGATCTCGTCGTAGTTCGGGCCGTATGCCGAATCGCCGTCACCGGTGTTGTTCGGGCGGGCGATGACAATGTCGACCTCGGCGCCGCGATTACTTCGCACGACCTCGGACAGGAGTTCGAAATCAGGAGTCTCGTCGCCGCCGATCGACACGATGCGGTCGCCTTCGACGATACCGACGCTTTCGGCGGCTCCAAATGGAATGGTCTGGGAGACTTCCCACTCCCCTTCGACTGGTTGACCGGCCTGCAAGATGACAAAGAAGGCCAGGACGATTGCAATGACGAAGTGAGACAGTGGGCCCGCCGCAATGGTGAGCATGCGCTTGTGCCAAGCCGCTTGTCGATACGTGCGCGGTTCGTCGATCGGGTCGACTTCCTCGAGGTTGTTCATGCCAACGATGCGCACGTAGGCGCCTGCGGGAATTGCTTTGAGTCCGTACGTGACCTCGCCGCGCTTGAAGGCAAAGACGCGCGGCCCAAAGCCAATGAAGTACTCGGTCACCTTCATGCCCGACCATTTCGCCAAGCTGTAGTGGCCAAGTTCGTGGATCATGATGAAGATCACGAATGCGCCGACGATCAGCAGCAGTTGCCAACCTCCGATGAACATCAAAAACGCAAGAAAGGCCATGAGCCCCGCGAGCCGGGCCGGTTGAATTCCGAGCTCCTCGCCTTCGACGTACTGGTCGACGGGAGGTGCGTCCATTGGAGCGGGGCGGTCAACAAGATCGGTCATTGGTTATAGATTCTCACGGATATGCGTCCAGGTGGCTTCGCGTGCTCGAGTATCGGCATCGAGGACAGCCTCGAGACCGTCGGCGGGGGCGCCGTCGTGTAACTCCAACAACTCTTCATTAGTTTCGGCTATTCCGGTCCATGGCATGAGACCTTGCAGGAATGCTTCTACAGAAACTTCGTTTGCTGCGCTCAGCCATGCCGGCGCGGTGCCGCCTCGACGACCGGCTTCAAACGCGAGGTCGAGGCACCGGAACGCTTCGCGGTCCGGTGGCTCGAAGGTGAGCGACATGGCTTCAGACCAGTCCATCTCGCCGTACGGAACATCGAACCGGTCCGGATACGCCAGTGCGTAGGCAATGCACAGGCGCATGTCCGGCTGCGAGAGCTGAGCGATAGTGGCCCCGTCGGTATAGGCGACCATCGAGTGGATGATCGATTGTGGATGCACGACGACATCGATGTTGTCGTACGAGGTTCCGTACAGCTCGTGGGCTTCGATGACCTCGAGCCCTTTGTTCATCAGCGTCGAGGAGTCGATCGTGATCTTGGGGCCCATCGACCATGTCGGATGTGCGAGGGCGTTTTCGATCGTGACGTCTCGGAGCTCATCTGCGGTTCGACCCCTGAACGGTCCGCCCGACGCGGTGAGGACCAGCCGGTCGATGCCTTGGCCATCGTGCGTTGCTCGCAGACACTGGTGCAGCGCACAGTGCTCGCTGTCGACCGGAAGGAGCTCTGCGCCCGGAGTCTGGCGGGCAACCTGAACAATCGGGCCCGCAGCGATCAACGATTCCTTGTTGGCGAGTCCGAGGCGCTTGCCATGTTCTAAGGCCGACAGCGTGACCGCAAGTCCGGCAAACCCCATCACACCATTGATGACAACGTCGGCGGTCGAGCTCGCCTGGCGAAGACCTTCGTCGCCGTGCAGGACTTCGACAACATCGCCTACGGCGTCGTGAGCATCGGCAATACGGTCGGGGTCTGCGACGACCACCACCTCGGGGCGGAACTCGGCGACTTGTTCTGCGAGGACATCCACAGAGGAACCCACGGCGAGCGCTTGCACGTCGTAACGGCCGTTCGACTGGCGAATGATGTCGAGCGTCTGGGTGCCGATCGAACCTGTCGACCCCATGACGGAAACAGTTGTAGTCACGGATTCAAGCCTACGCCCAAGTCCGAAGCTGCGAAGCCGGTTCGGACGGACGCGGCCTCCGGCCAACAGCCGGAATCTCGAAGAGTTCCCCGCATCGAGGAGCGCCAGCGACGGATTGCGACCGCTGAATGACCTAGTAAAAGACTGCCTCGGCGAAGAAGTAGACGGCTGGAAGCACAAAGAGCAGTGCGTCGAAGCGATCGAGGAAGCCCCCGTGTCCAGGGAGAACCGATCCCATGTCCTTGATACCGAGGTCGCGCTTGATCAGCGATTCGCCGAGATCACC
>CALBVK010000355.1 GCA_937969345.1 uncultured Acidimicrobiales bacterium | reverse complement strand
CTCCTGAGCTCGGCACCCGAACTCATCGCCAGCGCTCGCAAGGCCGACATTCCAATCGTGTTCTTTCAGGAGGCGCATCGCCGGAACCTCGTCGATTTCGGACGGGAACTCGACGGTGTCGAAGGGATTCATCTGCTCGAGGGCAACCCAGGGACTGCCGTCGACCCAGCGCTTGGCATGCGTGACGACGACTACTTCATTCGCAAGCGTCGCTATTCGTGCTTCTTTGGCACCGAGCTCGAAATCTTGCTCAAAGGGCTGAAGGCCGACACGTTGATCCTCATCGGCGGCCACACCGACGTGTGCGTCCACTACACGTTCGTCGACGGGCACCAGCACGACTACTACTGTCGGGTGGTCGAGGACTGCGTTGCGGGCTCGAGCCAGGACGCACACGACGGAGCGCTTCGGGCCATGGAGTATCTGCAGACCGATGCTCGCCGGACTACCGCCGAGGTGCTCGAGGCGTTTGCTGCTCTTGCCGAGCGGTGAGGCCTACTCGGTCGTGTCCTCTGGGTTGTAGCCGGTAATGAGCCGGGCGCTGCGGCTGCCGGTCACGTACTGCCAGGCCCAACTGCTGACCGTGCGAAGCTTCGATCGGAAGTCGACGAGCAGCCACACGTGTACGGCGCACCACAGCACCCATGCAACGAATCCGCCGAATCGGAAACGAGGGCCGAGGTCGGCTACAGCTTTCGACCGGCCGATGGTCGCCATCGAGCCTTTGTCGTTGTAGACGAAGAACGGTCGCTGCGTGTTCGCAAGGTCGGCAATGATACTGGCGGCAGCGTGCTCGCCCCCCTGCACCGCCGCCGCTCCGACGCCCGGCACGTCGACGCCGTTTGCATCGGTCGCGGCCGATACGTCGCCGATGGCGAAGACATTGGGGTGGCCGGGAACGCTGAGGTCCGGAGCGACCACAGCGCGCCCTGAGCGGTCGGTTTCGTCGGTGACGTCGGCGCCGAGCGGAGACGCAGCAACACCTGCGGCCCAGATTACGGTCGCCGCTTTCACGTAGCCGTCGCTCGTGGTCACGCCGTCTGCGGTGATATCGGTGACCATCGTATTCGTTCGGACCTCGACACCGAGACTCTCCAGCTGTTCGCTCGCCGACTGTTGCAGCTTCTCTGGGAACGCAGCGAGTACGGCGGGGCCTGCCTCGATCAGCTGTACGCGGCTAGTCGTCGTGTCGATCTGGCGGAAGTCCTTTCGCAGCGTATTCGTGGCGATCTCTCGGATCGCTCCTGCGACCTCGACGCCGGTTGGACCAGCGCCGACAACGACGAATGTCATCAACCGGGTGCGTTCGTCGGCATCGGTTGCGAGCTCGGCTTTCTCGAATGCGAGCAGGATTCGTCGGCGAATATCGAGAGCGTCTTCAACGCTCTTGAGCCCCGGAGCATGAGCAGCCCAGTGATCGTTGCCGAAGTACGCGTGGGTCGCTCCGGTCGCCAAGATCAGGTAGTCGAACGGAAGCTCGCCTGCCGTTGTCTCCACGACCATCGATTCGGTGTCGATCGACGTTACCTCGGCGAGCATTGGTTGACAGTTCGCCTGCTTGGCCAAGATATGGCGAATTGGCTGCGCGATGTCTGACGGATTCAGCGCCGCGGTCGCCACCTGGTACAGCAATGGTTGGAACAGATGGTGATTCTGGCGGTCGACGATCGTGATCTGGACGGGTGCATCGGCGAGCGCTCTGGCAGCGGCGAGGCCGCCGAATCCGGCACCGACAATCACTACTCGGGTGGGCTGTGAATCGTTCATAACGACGTCTCTCTTTCGCCTACTTCCAGAGTACGTGCGGACGTGCGTCCTCGAACAGAAACGACGCGAGACTTCGGCCACCTCACCCCTGTTGCTGAGCTCCCCGTCGATGAGCAGCGGTAGTGGCAGGATGTGGGCATGATCGAGATCGCCGCAATCGAAGCCGCCGCAGCCCGAATCGAACCCCACGTGTCGAGGACGCCGCTGTTCCGATCGGACCCGCTGTCGGATCGCCATAGTGCTGAGATCTACATCAAGGCCGAACATATGCAGCTGACGGGAAGCTTCAAGGTTCGCGGCTCGGCCAACAAGGTTCACGCGCTCACCGAAGAAGATGCCGGCCGGGGGGTCGTCACCGCATCCTCAGGCAACCACGGCATCGGCGTTGCGACGGCGGCAGCGAGCCGTGGCATCGCCGCCACCATCTTCCTTCCATCGAATGCGTCGCCCGCCAAGGTCGACCAGATCCGTCGGCTGGGCGCCGAGATCGTCAGCGTCGACGGCACCGACTCGTCGTTAGCCGAGGCAGCCGCCCGGGCACACGTTGCCCAAACCGGCCTCGCCTACATCTCCCCGTACAACGACGTCGACGTCGCCGCTGGGCAAGGCACCATTGGCAAAGAGATTCTCGAAGACCTCGACGGGGTCGACGCCGTTGTGGTGTCGGTCGGCGGAGGTGGACTCATGTCGGGCATTGCGAGCTGGGTAAAGGCAACATCGCCCTCCACACTCGTCATCGGTGCGTCCGCGCTCAACGACCGGGCGATGGCGGCGTCGGTCGAAGCTGGGGAGATCATCACCCCGCACTTCGAGCCAACGTTCTCCGACGGTACGGCAGGTGGCCTCGAAGACGATTCGCTCACCTTTCCGATCTGCGCCGAGCTGGTCGATCGATGGGTCGACATCACCGAACACGACATTGCGAGCGCCGTCACGACAATGGTCGACGATCACCACCAACTCGTCGAAGGGGCTGCCGGAGTGGCGATCGCAGCAGCCACGCAGCACGCGGCGGCGGCACCCGGCTCGACGATCGTGGCGGTGAGCTGCGGAGCGAACGTGTCGGCGGGGGCGCTCCGGCGAATGCTCGACGCTGCAGACGCCTAAACGTCGCCCGTAAGGGAATGCTGTTCTTCCAACGTACGGGCGCCCGAATCGGTAATACTGTGAGCAATGAAGAGCCGACCAAAACTCACCGGTGCACCCTTGGGCTACACGCTTGCTCAGGTCGAGGGCACCGCCGACAACTATCAGGCGTTCGGCACGGCCCTATGGGCCGACGAGCAGATGGTTCCAGCAACCCTCAAAGAGCTCATCTTCATCCGGACGTCGATCGTGAACCAGTGTCCCACTTGACTGTCCGGCCATGTTGTCTCGGCGAGACGACGAGGAATTACCGACGAGGAACTCGATGCGCTCGAGACCCCCGACTCGTGGACGTCGGTCTTCGACGATCGCACCCACGCGGCACTCTTGCTCGCCGATGCAATGTGCGGGCCGACCCATGCGCTCGACCCGTTGCTCACGACCGAACTGCGCCATCATTTCAGCGAAGTCGAGCTGGCGGAGCTGATCTTGGTCGCCGGACAAGCGAACCTCAACAATCGCGCTGGGAACGCTGCCAAGCAGCTCCTCGGCGAGGCCTAACACGGAGTTTTGCGTGAACCTAGTAATCACCATCGTGGCGCTTGCGATCATGCTGTCGCTGAACGCGCTGTATGTGGCCGCCGAGTTTGCCACCGTCGGGGCTCGCAAGTCCCGGATCCAGGCATCGGCCCAGGACGGAAACAAGTCCGCCTCCACGCTCTTTGCCATCGTCGGGAACCCGGTCGCGATCGACAACTACGTCGCTGCCTGTCAGGTGGGCATCACGTTGAGCAGTTTGGTCGCTGGTGCATTCGCTCAGCAGGAGCTGACCCCGATATTCGAGGGATGGTTCGGCTCTTCTGCCCGGGCGGTCGCCATCTTGGTAACGCTGCTCATCATCACGTCGCTGCAGGTCATTCTCGGAGAGTTGCTGCCGAAGACCTTGGCATTGCGCTACCCCGAACGGATCGCCATTGCGACGCTGCGTCCAATGCAGGTCAGCCAGATGTTGTTCAAGCCGCTGGTCTTCATTTTCAACGGGTCGGCCTTTGCGATCATGCGTGCACTCGGATTGAACACCGAACACAGCCATGCTCATGTGCATTCACCCGAGGAACTCGCCGCGCTATTTGAGGAGAGCGCCGCTGGAGGGCTGATCGACGCCGCCGAGCGCGACATGGTCGCTGGAGTGCTCAGCGTCGAGGAGCGTCTCGTGCGCGAGATCATGACGCCCCGCCGGCGACTGGTCGGTATCGACGGTGAGACGACGGTCGAAGCGGCGCTGGCCGACCTCATCGAGACACCGCACACCCGTTTCCCGGTGTGGTCTGGTTCGTCCGACGACGCGATCGGCCTCGTGCATCTGCGCGATCTGTATGTTCAGGCATCAGCGAGTCCTGCATCATCGGTCGCAACCCTTGTACGTCCGGTCCTCGAAATTGCCGAGACGCTCAGTGTCCCCGAACTGTGGAGCCGGCTGAACAGCGCAGAGCAGCACTGTGCACTAGTGATCAACGAATACGGCGATGTTGCCGGGTTGGTCACGCTCGAAGACGTCATCGAGGAGATCTTCGGTGAGGTTCGTGACGAGTTCGACATCGACCCTGACCCAATCGTCGTCAGCGGCGGTCGTGCATCGGTCCAGGGTGAGGTGTTGATCGAGGCGCTCAACCAACGCTTTGGTTTGTCTATGTCGCACGACGATGTGGACTCGATCGGCGGACTGATCTGGCACGAACTCTCCAGGCTTCCGAGCGTGGGGGAGACCGTTTCCCTCGACGGAGGTCCCGAGGGTTTGCGCATTGACGAGGTCGATGGGAATGCGATCGAACGGGTCAGCTTCGACGTGACGGAGGTGGCCTCATGAGCGTCATCATTCCAATCGTCGTCATCATCATTCTCGTTGTGATCAACGGCATTTTCGTTGCCGCCGAGTTCGCACTCGTCGGCGCTCGGGTCAGCCGCCTCGAGTCGCTCGCCAACAACGGAAGCAGCGCAGCCACCTGGCTGCTCGACGTCTTCAACCGCCACGCCGGCAAGGACGGCTACATAGCCGTCGCCCAGCTCGGCATCACCCTCGCCTCGATCGGGCTCGGCATGTACGGCGAACCAGCGGTTGCACATTGGCTGTACGAACCGCTCGAGGACAACTTCGGCTTGTCCGAAAGCGCCTCCCATACGGTTGGATTCATCGTTGCGCTGAGCGCGATCACGTACATGCATGTGGTCTTCGGCGAGATGATTCCCAAGGCGCTCGCGCTGCAAGAGCCCGAGTCCGTCAGCGTCAAGCTAAATCCATTTATGCGAGCATTTAGCGCCCTGTTCAAGCCAATGGTCTCGTTGCTCAACGCCATCGCCTTCGCCCTCATGCGGATGCTCCGTATCCCTGAACCCGACAAGTTGCTCAAGCTCCACACCAGCAGCGAGCTCACGATCGTCACGGACGAGTCGGCCGAAAGCGGCGAACTCGGATCGCTGCAGCGCGATCTCATCCGCAATATCTTCGAGCTCGATACACGCCCGGCCGAGGAGATCATGATCTCTCGGAGCCACATCGTCGCCATCGACAAGGATGCGACCGCCGATGAGATTCAGGCGCTTGTCGAGTCATCACCGCGAAGCCGCTATCCAATCACCGACGGCGATCTCGACCACGTCATTGGATTGCTCCACATCAAGGACTTCATCCGAGCGAACCACCGCAACCAATTCACGACGCTCACCGAGTTGGGCCGAGAGCTTCCGGCAGTCGCTGCGAGTACGAGCGCTGAAGATTTGCTCGAACGGTTCAAGCTCGCGAATACACACGCCGCACTCGTCATCGACGAGTTCGGCGCAACTGTTGGTTTCGTCTCGCTCGACGATGTAATCGCTGAGGTCATGGACGACGATGAGCCCGACGGGATCGTGACACATGAGGATTCGTCCATCTCGGTACCTGGCGAAACGAGCCTGAGCGACCTGCGCGAGTACCTCGGAGACGAATCGTTCGCCCACGACGACGTCGTCACGATTGCGGGACTACTGCTCGACGCCAACGGCAGCGTGCCCGAAATCGGGAGCTCGTTTACCCACGGTGCGTACTCGGTGACCGTCGACGCGCTCGATGGCCGCCAGATCACCAGCGTTCGGCTAGAGCCGCTCGGCGTGGACGACACACCTGTCGACGAGGTCGACGACCACTAAAGATCGGCACGTCGCGACCCCACCGCGGTGAGAAACGTCAACGCTCCGATCGCCGCCATGGCAGACAACGCAATGGAGCCTCGAATTTCGAACGTGGAGTAGAGCACTCCAGAAAGTGCAACGCCGAGGCCGCGAAAGACGGTGCTGATGGCATTGGCGATACCGAGGGTGCGGCCGCGCGCTGCGGGCATGGCCTCGCTGACGAGCGAGAACGACGTCACGATTGAGTATTCGAAGCCGAGGAAGAAGATGACGAGGCCGATCGCTCCAATGAGCAGCGAAGACCCCGTTACGGCGACAATCGTGAGGCCAACGAGCACGCACGTTACCGATGCCTGCATCGTGCGGCGCTTCCCGAGCCTGTCGGCGAATGCTGAAGAGCAGATCGACGCCACGAGCTCGGCGAAACCGAACGACATGGCGACGAGGCCGATACCTCCAACCGACACTCCGAGGACCTCGTCCATCCAGGTTCCGGTTACTGCGATCATCGCAAGTCCTGAGAGCGCCACCGTCGATGAGACGCCGATGATCAACCATGCATCGGTCGTTAGTGGGGTCCTGACGTCGGGGGCGGTCTTCCGGGCAGCGGAGACGTCGAAATCGCCGTCGTCGATCATGGCTACACCCGCAGCAGCGAGGAGTGACGCCACCGCAACGGCGACAAATGGGCCTCGCCAACCGAACCAAGAGATCAACGCGGCGACGATGGGCACCCCGATGAGGAGCGCTGAGGCCCAAGAGAACTCGTAGATGCCGATGAACCGGGCGCGACGTTCGAAGGCCACACGTGCGGAGATCCATGCGTGACCGCCGACGGTGATATGTCCTGACGCAGCTCCCAATACGACGACGGCCGCGCCCAACAGCCAGATGTTGCCGCTCATGGCGAGCGCACTCGAAACGACCAGCGAGAGCAAGGAGGCAATGATGACCAGCCGCTCTCGGCCAGCGTCGAGCCACCGGCCCACAAAGAGCGTGCTCAGACCAGACGCCTCGGCAACTCCCAGCAGTGCAGCGAGAACGGCGGTGGACGAGTCGAAGGCGACAGCGAGCGTTGGCAGAAAGAACGGGAGCCACCGAATAGCGGTGTTAATCGTGCCTTTGCCAGCCGTTAGGCGTGCAAGGTCGTAGGTACCGATCTCTGGGGGTGTGTTCGCTGCCGGTACCACCAGGCGAGGCTACCGATGTTCGAACTCGGTTAGGGCTCGACGACGATCCAGCCCCGACTCTGCAGCTCGGCGGCCAGTACTTCATCAGAAAACGATGTGAGCGCCGTGGCCCCCGACGACTTCGGCACGGGCCGAGCCTTGGCTTTGCTGGTGGCCTTGGGCATGGGCTTGGCCGCCTTCGGGCGCGCCTTTTCATATACCGGTTCGACAGCGGCCGCAGGACCGTCGCCGTGGACTTCGGCTTCGAGCTGTTCGATGAACGCTTCGGCTTCGTCGCGAGTGAACTTCCCGCCTGCCTGACGCTGGGTGAACCCCATTGGGCCGCGCGCATCGCGAAAGTCGACGTGCCCGGCCGCTTCGAGCAACGCTTCGAGTTCTCGCATTTGCTTTCCGGTTGCCGGAGGTCCTGATGCTTGCCCAAATGCCACAGTGAAACCCTAGCCGCTTGGACTGACAGCGTTGTTTGATCGCTACATCGACGCAAGAAACTTCGAGACGCGGGGGAGACCGTCTCGGAGTACATGCTCGTGGTTCGCATATCCGATACGAACTGTGCCTTCGACGTTCAACGCACTACCCGGGACCATCATCACGCCGGTCTCGTCGAGCATGCGAATGCAAAAGTCTCGAGACGGAATGTCGGCGTCGTAGCTGAGTAGTGCGGTCGTGCCAGCGTGTGGTTTCACCCATGAGATCGTCGGTTCGTTGTCGACCCAGTCGGACAGGATTGCCAGGTTCGTGCGTGTGATGGAGCGGCTGCGTTCGAGGATCTTGTCCGCGTGCTCCATGGCGAT
>CALBVK010000354.1 GCA_937969345.1 uncultured Acidimicrobiales bacterium | reverse complement strand
CGATATTCCAGCGATCACGTCCGCCCTCGTGACCAACGTGGGGTACATCGGCGTAATGGGCTCTCGGCGAACCCACGACGACCGGACGAAGCGGCTCATCGACGCCGGCGTCACCGACGATGAGCTGGCCCGCCTACGCTCACCGATCGGTATCGACCTCGGTGGTCGGACCCCGGAGGAAACCGCGATCTCCATCGTCGCGGAGATCATCGCGCTGCGAACCGGAAGGATCGTCCCAGCGCTCAAAGACACCGAAGGCGCCATCCACCGGTAGCCGACCCGCAAACGCCGCAGCGACTCCGTCGCGATTTTGCCACCTGCGGGTTTACGCCTGTGGTCCCCTCCGGGAGCCGTTCATTCGCCACAGTGAGATGCTGTTGTTTCGATTGTGGTGGCACTCACCGGTCGGGCGTCGTTAGTTACATCCTGTAAACGGCAGGTTGTTTCTTCGGTTCGCCGTCCCGGCAAGTGCGTGTCACCTCTGACAGAGATGAGGCAGAGATGACAGTAACGATTTTAGGCGGAACGCGTCTGGTGACGGGGGGGCGTGGACACCCATAAGGATGTTCATGTTGCGGCGGTGATCGATGAGGTAGGCCGTTTAATGGGTGTCGAATCGTTCCCAACAACCACGACCGGGTATCGAGATTTGCTTGAGTGGATGTCGAGTTTCGGGCCGGTCAGTCGGGTTGGTGTTGAGGGGACGGGGTCGTGGGGTGCGGGTCTGTCACGGTTTCTGAACGCTGCTGGGGTTTCGGTTGTGGAGGTGTGTCGGCCTGATCGTCAGGCTCGCCGGTTCAACGGCAAGTCGGATCCGGTTGACGCCGAGGCTGCGGCGTTGGCGGCGTTATCGGGGCGGGCGTCGGTGATACCGAAGTCGGGTGATGGGCCGGTGGAAGCGATCCGCATGTTGACCCGATGCCGGGACTCGGCAGTGAAAGCAAAGCTTGCCTGTTGGAATCAGTTGTTGTCGGTGGTCGATTCGGCGCCTGATGATGTTCGTGACAGGTTCCGTGATCTCACCGAACGGGCATTGGTTGGTAAGGCCCGCCGGTGTCGGCCTGGCGGGGACTTCTCGGATCCTGGGTTTGCGTCGTTGTTCACGATCCGGGAGCTGGCCCGGCGGTGGTTGTATCTCGATGCGCAGATCGCAGAGCTCGATGAGCATCTTGAGGTTGCGGTGTGTCGGGCAGCCCCGAATTTGGTTTCGGTGTTTGGTGTGGGCGCCCACACTGCTGCGGTGTTGTTGATGTGCGCGGGCGATAACCCTGACCGGTTGCATAGCTCGGCTGCCTTTGCTGCTCTTTGCGGAGTGACACCAGTGCAAGCGTCATCGGGCAAAACAGTTCGGCATCGACTAAATCGTGGCGGGAATCGTGACGCGAACAGTGCATTGTGGCGGGTTGCGATGACTCGGCTGTCTCACGACCAGCGAACCAAGGCCTATATGGCTCGCCGCACGGGCGAGGGTTTGTCGAAGCGTGAAGTGATGCGTTGCTTGAAACGGGCGATCGCTCGCGAGGTCTACCCGATCATCGTGGCTGACCTCAACCACCATCAGGCCGCCGACATCGCTGCCTGACCTGTTCTGCGCGGTGGCCTGACCCGATGCGCCACCAGACCACAACCCGTGTGTCCTTCCTACGAATTGTCGGCCACCGCGCAACCACCATTGGGCGTTGATGACCTAATAGAAGCTCGCACCAACACCACGTGTTGGCTCGCCAATCACTGTGCTGTCTCAACACGCCCCAAACACTCACACTTGACACATAGAAGCTTCGGAGGCTGGGCGCCCGAGGCGGTGTTTGTGGCGATGTGCCGGAGGCGGCGGTGGTTTCGCAGGTTCAGCGATGTGTTCCCCTCTGGGAGCCGTTCAAGCACCACGGAGGCTGGGCGCCCGAGGCGGTGTTTGTGGGGTGCAGCGGGACCGCTTGTTGGAGGCGGAACTTGTGGCGTGCAGCTGGGCGCCGGAGGCGGTAATTGTCGCTCCGGAGCCTCTCGGCTAAGCCGCGACAGCGGAGCCGCAGGCGACGATTGTCGGGAGCGAGGAACGAGCGGAGGTCAGGGCCGAACGCTGAAGCTTGCGGTCCAGTGGTCGTTGGATTCTTCGTTGATGAAGAGATTCCAGGTGAAGCGCTTGCCGCGGGGGAGAGGCAGCGCTCCGAAGTTGATCCCAAGCGGAACCCAAAGCTCGCTACCGGGGGCGACGCCGGCGGGACGTCCTGCCTCGAACTGGCCGTTGAGGCTGACGGGCTTCTCTCGAATAAGTACGGCATGCCCGTCCTCGTCGGTGAGGTCGAGTCGCCACTGATGCTTCACGTTGGCCTGATCCCACGGAACACCGATTCGCACGGCGACGGAGATGTGTTGCGGGCGAGGTCCAATGACTCCGAGGCCGCCGCCGAGGATGAACAACTTGCCGTCGGTGACCTGGACAGCATCGGCCATCAAAATGATCGCTCGAAAGGCCGGGGGGTTAAAGCTCAGATCTGGTTGATCCACAGCATCACCCTACGGCGATTCTGTGGAGTCTGATGCCCAGAATTCGAACACCAGACTCCACAGATTCGGATTGGGCTGGCTGAGGGCCGGGTAGCATTCGCTCGATGTCATCTCGTGTCGCCGCCGTTATTCTCGCCGCCGGAGCGGGTTCTCGATTTAGCGGACCTGACCACAAGCTGCGTGCGGAGATCGATGGCGTCTCGGTTCTCGCCCGCTCGGTCAACGCCGCTCGCGCTGTCGACTTTGACGAAGTGTTCGTGGTGGTCGGTGATGATGACTTCGCCGACATCCTTCCCGAGGTCGGAGTCACCGTCGTCCCATCGCCTCGCTGGGCCGACGGGCAAGCCCATTCACTTCAGGCAGCAGTCGCTGCTGCTCGAGCAAAGTCCTACGACGCGATCATCGTGGCGCCCGGTGACCAGCCTTTGGTGGGGGCACTGACATGGGCGGCACTCCGTGACGCCGAAGGCACACCGTTCGCCGTCGCAACATACGCGGGCGTGCAGCGTCCACCCACCCGCCTCGCAGCGTCGATCTGGGATGACTTGCCGACCGACGGAGACCGAGGGGCAAGGGCCGTCATGGCGCCAACGCCCGAGCTGGTCACCGAAGTGCCGAGCGCCGGCAACCCTACCGATGTCGACACCGTCGAAGCGCTCGAAGAGGTCCGGCAGCTCTACGCCGACCGTCTCGCCGTCACCGACCTATTGGGTCGAACACCGATGGGCCCCTACGAGGTCGTTGTCCGCAACGTCGATGGTGAACCCGTCGTGCTGAAGAACTATCCCGTGCTCGCCAACGGACGTCCAATGCCAACGCTGTATTGGCTGTGTGGCGAACGTGAAAGCATGCTCATAGGCCGGCTAGAGGCCATGAAAGGTGTTCGGCGAGCCGAGGCAGACCTCGGACTCGACGTGATCAACGCGAGCCACGACCGATATTGCGCCGAGCGCGACGCCATTCTCGACGCCAGCGGTTTTGAGCCCGAGCATCGGCCAAGCGGTGGCGTGGGCGGCACACGCAATGGCGTGAAGTGCCTGCATGCCCACTACGGATATTGGCTCGCCGGTGGCGACGATCCGGTTGGGCAGTGGGTGCACGAGCATCTCCACGAAGTCGACAGCCCGCATTGGCCATCGTCCGTCTAGACCGGACCCCGTCGCCAGACAATCTGGAGTGCGTGGCGATGACGCGTCGAATTATTCTGCCCGCCCCCATGCAGTGCATGGCCGCTGAAGACGAAGGCGGTCCCGGCTGGGCCGGTGAGTGCGACTTCTTGGGCTGAGCGTTGCCGGTCGCGAAAAGTTGCTGCCGGCTGGGACGTGCGATGGCTTCCGGGGATAATCCGTGTGGAGCCGTTTCGTTCGGTGAAGTCGGTGAGCGCAACGATCGCCGTCACGACCTCGGGGACGTCCGGCGGTGGGCCTTCCATTGTGTCCCGGTGCAGGTCCTGACTTCCGAACCCGGGGCCAGGAGAGCGCAGCGATACTTGCATTGGCGCTGGTATGTCGTGGGACCCAAACCAGCTGGCGACAGCGTCGCGGAGAGTCGTTTGTTCTACGACGTCGGCGACTTCGGTTACCCGCCGGTCGAGCTCTTCGAGATGAATGGTCCCAGCGACTGGTTTGTCCCGGGGATGACGGTTATTGGCGTCGGCACATATTGCGGTGCAGGCGTCGACGATTGCAGCGGACTCGGCTGCGGTCAGAAGGTCTCGAACCTCGATCCATCCACGTTCGGCATCGGTCATTTCCATCGATATCGACGGTAGCTCGCAGGACGGAGCCCGTTGTTGCAGGCCTGTGTTCGGAGAAGCTTCTACACTGCACGTCGTATGACGAAACCGATCTATGCAGGTATCGATTGCGGTACGAACTCGACCCGCCTCATCATCGGTGACGGCACCGAGACCTTCGAGCGGGAGATGACGATCACCGGGCTCGGCCGAGGTGTCGATGCGACCGGTCGACTTTCCGATGACGGCATCGAACGGGTGCGAGCGGCACTCGAGAACTACAAGATGATCATGGATCGCTACGAGATCGCAGGCGTCCGCATGACCGCCACGTCTGCGGCTCGCGATGCAGCAAACCGTGATGACTTCTTTGATGCTTCCGAGCAAACGGTTGGGGTGCGCCCTGAGCTCATCTCGGGTCATGAAGAGGCCGAGTTGTCCTTTCTGGGTGCGACCGCGGAGCTCGACCCAGAAGATGGGCCGTTCCTCGTGTTCGACATCGGCGGCGGCTCGACCGAGTTCGCCGTCGGCAGCAGCCGAATGGAGGGCGGAATCTCGACCGACATGGGAAGTGTCCGATTCACCGAGAAGTACGTCGAGAGCGACCCGCCGCTTCCCGAAGAACTCCTCGCCTGTCTATCGGTCGCCGAAACCCACCTCGACGACGTCGTACGGGAAGTGCCGATGATTCTCGGCGCTCGCCAGGTCGTCGGACTCGCGGGCACTGTATCGACGGCAGCGGCCGTCGAAATCGGGCTCGCGGAGTACGACAGGGATCAGATCCACCACTTCCGGTTGACCCGAGAGGCGATCGAAGATGTCTACCGGACGCTGGTAACCGAAGCCCGTGACGATCGCAAGCACAACCCTGGGCTCGAGCTAGGACGCGTCGACACGATCGTGGGCGGCATGTGCATTCTGGCTCGCATTGTTCGGTACTTCGACGCTGAAGATGTCCTCGTATCCGAATCTGACATCCTCGACGGGTTGATCCTGTCGCAGCTGCCGTGATTCGCTCCGCGCCAGAGCCAGGGTCGATTCCCCTCGTTGGCAGACGACTATTGATGCGTCCACTCGTCGCCGACGACTACCCACACTGGCGCGAGGTTCGTACGGTCAACGAAGAGTGGCTCACGAAGTGGGAACCGCAACGTATTGTCGGCCAGCCCGATGTTGTCCAGAGCCGTCAGGCGTTTGCGTCGCGGTGCGCAGCCCGCCAGCGTGAGCGCCAGCTCGGCACCGGTTACGGATTTGGTGTCTTCGTTGACAACAAACTCGCCGGAGAGATGAACGTCTCGGCTATCCAGCGTGGACCTTTTCAGAACGCCTATGTCGGCTACTGGATCGATCAGCGGCTCGCCGGTCAGGAGTACACCCCCGAGGCGCTTGTTGTTGCGATGCGTTTTGCGTTCGAAGACCTCCGCTTACATCGACTGCAGATTTCGATCATCCCGAGAAACAAGCCATCGAGACGCGTTGTCGAGAAGCTCGGCATCCGCCTCGAAGGCATGGCCGAGAAGTACCTCGAGATCAACGGCAACTGGGAAGACCACCTTCGCTACGCCATTACCACCGAAGAGTGGCAAGAACGCAAAGACGAATTCTCTGCCTGGTTGTAGTTCGACCAATGCCGCCAGCGGCTCCGCCGCTAATTTTTGCGGCACTCGTCGAACTACATGCCTTCCCTTTCAGGGAGAGCGTTCAAGCGCCACGCAGGCTGGGCGCCGGAGACGGTGGCGGAGCGATGGCAGACGTTTGCCTGTCGTATCGTCAGCGGAATGGAGAGTGAGTGCCTCGGGCGTTCAGCGTGAGTGATGCTGCCGCAAGAGAGCTACCACCGCCTCGGGCGTAAAGCCTGCGTGGCGCCTGAACGTCCGCCGGAGGCGAGTTATGCCGTGCAGCCCGAAGGAGGCAAAATGGCGACGGAGGAGCCGGCCTCCGAAGGGATCACGGCCAAATGCCGCGCTGGTCGAAGACGGTGCCGATACGGTTGAGGGCAACGGCGTATGCGGCCTCTCTGCGG
>CALBVK010000353.1 GCA_937969345.1 uncultured Acidimicrobiales bacterium | reverse complement strand
GTTCGTGAACGGCCATTTCTTCCATCCAACGTCTTCGTACTGCGATCTGAGTGCGTTCGCCATACGACCTCCTCATGTGTAAACCGCCCTACGGCGAGTCTGTTGCATCAGTCACACGAGCGCAAAACGATTCTCAGATGTCGAAGTGGCGCGGGTAACACCTGCCCTGACGCGCCACCGAGCAAAAAAGTCGCGAGCTTTCGAACGCAACCGTGCTATCGCTGGACGAATTCGATGCGACGGTTGGTCGCCCGGCCCTCTGCGGTGATGTTCGGTGCAATGGGGTTGGACTCGCCAAACCCGATCGCGGTGAGTCGTGAGGTATCAACGCCCCGCTGACCGAGAGCAGCGACGACCGCCTCGGCCCGCTCTTGGCTGAGGACCTGGTTGGTGGTCTCGTCGCCGTCGGAGTCGGTATGTCCGTGGACCTCGACCTGCACGCCAATGGCACGGTTGAGCAGCGCCGCCGCCGAGTCCACAACGATCGAACCCTCGGGGGTGAGCGACGCACTGCCGGTCTCGAACGTGATCTGGTCGAGCGACGCGAGCTGTTCGGTTAGGCCGCCTCCGCCCGCTTCGACCACGACCTGGCCAACGGCTGCGGTAGTTGGGGTGCCAAGGCCCGTTCCGCCAGCGACGACAACTCGATTGTCGACCCGCTGGGTGCCTTCGACCGAGCGAGCAACAGCGCCAACCGATGCGGCAACGAGTTCGTCGGGAACCGTGCCGGTGATGACGACGACACCGTCCTGTTCGCTGACCTGCAAGTTGTCGAAACCGGCACGCAGCTGTGCCTCTTGCACGCTCTGCGCCAGCTCGGAAGGCGGAATGACGGCCGATTCTTGCTCGAGCAGGTCCGCGTTAGAGTCGTCGACCGAGTTCGATCGAATAGCGAGGCCGATGACGAACACGGCCACGAGCAGGAGCATCAACGGCACCAGAAACCTGGGGTCCGTCCATGACCCATTCGGCTGGCGAGGAGCCGGTCGCTGCTGTCTCGGGCGACGCTGTTGGCGCGGCCCGGTGCGCTCAAGATCTTCGAGATCGAGGATGTCGACATCCTCAGGGGGCCATAGCGACATGAAAATACCGTAGAACTCGACGACTCGTGATGGGTGGACGGTGCCGGAAAGACGCCATAACTGGGCGATCCGTAGGCCGTGTGGACTTACCTGCTGGGCTATCGGAATCGAATGCCCCCTTTGCCCTTCACCCCGGTCAAAAACCCTTCTACCTTCAGGATCGATGGAGGAACACTTTTCACTCGATGACCACGCAAGCCTTGCGCTTGAGGTGGCCAAACATGCCGCACTCGCGAATGGCGACTCGCGCTGCGGCACCGAGTATCTGCTCTATGGGCTCGTAGCGACTGCCCATGGTGAATTAACCGAATTGATCGAACTGTTCGCACTGAACACGTTGCGAATCGACCGAGCGATCGAGCGCATGCTCGAACAGCGAGCCGAATCACTCGGCTCGTTCGCCGATCCGCAACTCACCGATCGTGCCCGTGCTGCTTTGCGCACCGAGCGGATCGATGGCGCTGGACCATCTGGCACGTTCGAGCTGCTTCACGGATTGCTCATCGACGACGACTCTGGCGCTTGTACGGTGCTTCGCGACCTCGGGGTTCAGCCCGATGAAGCGCGACGGCTCGTGTCCTACGGCATCCGTCATCTCAGCAAAGAAGAGATCGACGACCTGCTGACCACGCTGGACCGTCGTGATGGCACGCACTATGCCTGGTGGGGTCCAGATCCCGGCGGTCGCATCGACTCGATTCGCACTCCAGGCCTGGTTCCACTCGAGGTTGCTGCAAGCGACTCGGCACGTGTCGACGTCACCGCGTTTGGCTCCGACAAGTTCGGATTTGGATTCACCTTGAACGTCCGCTCCCTTCGCAGCTGGGTTCTTCCGCCGGTCTTTGCGCCCGAAGAAGCGCTCATCCCCGGGCAGGGAGCGCAATACAACGACGGCCCAGACTTCCTCTTATTGCAGCTCGTCCTTCCCGACGGGACAACCCTCGACAACCGTGCAATCGTCGACCGCTTTTGCGCAAGCCAGCCAGCAGAGCCTCGATTGGTTCCTCTCGGACAACGTGACGAACACGTCAACCTCAACGATCGCCGACAGCACGATCAGCACATCATCACCGGCGATTGGTGGGTCTGGCCACTGCCCGCACCAGGGTCTCTCGAGATTCGCGTCGATTGGCCGGCCGAGTCGGTCTCTGGATCGGTCACGATCGACGCCTCGCTGCTAACCCCCGGATTAGAAGCCTGACCGTGGAATCGTTGTTCTGGATCCAAGGTCGTAAGATTCTGAGCAACACATTCGTTGGCCTTGAGGAGTCCCCATGAAGCTCGTAACTGCGGTGATCAAGCCCTTCAAGCTCGATGATGTCAAAGATGCACTCGCTGCTGCTGGAATCCAGGGCATGACGGTGTCCGAAGTACAGGGGTTTGGGCGCCAAGGCGGCCACTCCGAAACGTACCGGGGAACCGAGTACCGGGTGCTGTTCACGCCAAAGACGCGGATCGAGGTCATCGTCGATGACGACCAGGCCGACGTCGCGGTCGAGGCGATAATCGACGGAGCGCGCACCGACAAGATCGGTGACGGCAAGGTGTGGGTGACGCCCATCGAGACCGTTGCTCGCATCCGCACTGGTGAGTTCGGTTCTGACGCTGTCTAGGATCTAGGTCGCAACGACCGCCGAAGAGGAGATCCCATGGCGAAAGTAACGATCTATCACAACCCTCATTGAGGTTCTTCCAAGAATGCCTTGGCGGTCGCCGAGGAACTGGGTGTTGACCACGATGTTGTTCTCTACATGAAAGAGCCGCCCGATAGGGCCGCTCTCGAGAAGATCGTCGCTGGCTTGGAAGACCCGGTCGAGGACCTTGTTCGCAAGGACTCCCAGTTCAAGAAGCTGGAACTCAACGCAGACGATTACGTCGGCAACCCAGAAGCCGTGATCGACCTGCTCGTCGAGCGCAAGGCGCTCCTGCAACGACCGGTCGTGGTCAAGGGCAAGAAGGCCATCATTGGTCGCCCAAAGACGCGCATCGCCGACTTCTTGAGCTAGGTCCCAGAGCGCCCGCCGCGGGTGGTCCGGATTGGCGAAGTCAGGCTTTATAACGTATCCAAGGTGGTATGAGGGCATGGATGCGGGCGATGATCGTTCCGCTAATAGCGGTGGGATTGTGGCTCGTGCCGAGCGATCGCCCCGAGACCGAGGTTGCCGGGGCGGTCGAGGTCGCGTCGCTCGCTGACGCTGCTCCGACGACGGCGACGCAGACGTCGTCGACTAGCGAGGCCCTGCCAGCGGCGGTTGAAACCACGACGTCGTTGTCGGCATCGACCACGTCAGTGCTCGAACCAACAGCTCCGGAGACGACCGCTGCGCCGACCACCGCTACTCCAACGACTGCCGCGCCCGAGACCGTGGCCTCAACAACCGTTGCTCCAACCACGGCCGCTCCAACCACGGCCGCTCCTACCACGGTGGTTCCTACGACGGTGTCGTCGCTTTCACTGGGCGAGCAGGCGCTCGAACGAGTGTCGTACGACTGGCGCGCCGCATTCCCCAACTGGGAAGTGCAGTTTCTCGGCCCTCGCAATGGCATTCGAGCGCTTACCTACCCAGCCGAAAAGCGGATCGAGATCTTTGTGCGAAGCTCCGATACGGCTGCCACGCTGCATCGCGTGTTCGCCCACGAACTCGGTCACGTCATTGACGTCGAACTGAACTCCGAGGCCGATCGTGATCGCTGGCTCGCTCAGCGTGGCCTATCCGGGTCGACGCGGTGGTGGCCAAACGCTGAGTCACCAGACTTTGCTACGGGAGCCGGCGACTTCGCTGAGGCGTTCGCCGTTTGGGAAACGGGTGTCACCACCCGTTCGACCTTGGCGGGTCAACCGACGCGCGCCGATCTCGATCTGCTGCGCGAACTAAGCCAAGGGTAAAATCGTCGATCGCTAGGCGATCGGGTCGAGATCGTCGTCGTCGAACAGGTCGTCGAGCCACGCGCTGCCCGCTGACGGGTGGTAGCGATAGCGGCGACGAAGCCGTTCGGAGTCGAGATCCACAACGTTGGTTTCTTCGCGCTCGATCGTTGCGACGTCTGTCTGATCGAGGAGATCCTCGCCAGCAGGTACAAGGTGGAGATGTCGAGCCATATCTCCTGTATCGGCAGACGACCCCGATTTCTAAAGCGCGTCGTGAATCCGCCTGTACGAAGATGTGAACGAACCTGGCACCTTTTGGCCAAAAGGTACCAGGTACCTTTCCGGCAAAAGGTACCTGGTACCCATAGGTTGGGTACGTGAACAGGGGGTTGTGATGGGTGACGAAGTGGTGCGATGCGGCTGGCCTACCGGGCACGTCGACTATCTCGAATATCACGACAACGAGTGGGGCCGGCCAACGACCAGCGACGCTCGGTTATTCGAGAAGATCTGCCTCGAGGGTTTCCAGTCCGGGCTCTCGTGGCTGACCATCCTTCGCAAGCGCGACCGGTTCCGAGAGGTCTTCGCAGGGTTCGACTTCGTTACCGTTGCCGACTTCGGGGAGAGCGACGTCGAGCGGTTACTCACCGACACGGGCATCATTCGCCACCGCGGAAAGATCGAAGCGACGATCAATAACGCGCAACGGGCCGTCGAGATGGTCGAGACCGAAGGGTCGATCGTCGACTGGATCTGGCAGTGGGCGGTTGAAACACCGGAGCGCCACGACGGCGGCATTCCCACCCAAACCGCACGGTCAGCTGCGCTCGCCAAAGAGCTCAAGCGGCGCGGCTGGAAGTTTTTTGGGCCGACCACCGCCTATGCGTTTATGCAGTCCGAAGGGCTGACGAACGACCATGACGACACGTGCTTTGTTCACGATGCCTGCGAAGTCGAGCGAGCTGCCTTCTTGTCCGGGCGAGAGCTCCGGCCTGCCCACTAACGCTCGCGAATCCGAAGCCTCGTGTTGCGCACATCGATGCGCTCGCCCGAGTTGCGGTCGACGAGGACAGGCTCGACTCGTTCTTTCGTCGACGCGTGCACGATCTCCATGCCAGCACCGTCGCGAAATAGCCACGCATCTCCGAATCCCCACATCGCGAGCAGGACATCCCACAGCGCCCAGCCCTTTTCGGTGAGGTGGTACTCGTGGCGAGGAGGGCGTTCCTGATATTCGCGGCGCTCGATCACGCCATTGTCTTCGAGGGTGCGAAGGCGCTGAGACAGAACCGCTTTGCTGATATCGAGCGATGACTGCATCTCGGCGAACCGATTTCGGCCCACCATCAGCTCGCGAAGCAGCAGCGGTGTCCACGAGTCCGAGATCAGCGACGTGGTCCTCGCAATGGGGCACAGTGAGTTCTGGGTCGTGGCCCGCAGGGCGGCGTCGGTGGTCACGGCGATACCGCCTCGAGGCGAGCCGGCACGTGCTTGTGCCACGGCGTGCCGGCGATTGGATCCCGCCAATCAGCGCTCGTCAGTTCGTTGGGCGCTACGCCGGTGAGTTCGGGCTCGCCGCCGGCGGGTGAGTAGCCGAGCCCCAACCCGTTCGGGAGCGAGATGTGGCCGTCCTGCATGCTGTCGTTGACCTCGGCGATAGCAACCGCTGTACCGGCCTCTGTGGTGATTCGAATGCGATCCCCGGTCTCGACCCCCAACTGCTGGGCGTCGCCGACGCTGAGCCGCAGAGCGCCCTCTGGGTCCTTCTTTCGCCACGCCGGGTCTCGCATGATGGTGTTGGCCGTGAAGCTGCGTCGTTCGCCCGCGGAGAGCACGAACGGGAAGTCGTCCGTCGTGAGCAGCGCCGTCGAGTCGGCGAGGCCGGCGAGCTCGGCGAACATCTCGGGAATGTCGAGGTTGATCTTCTGATCCGGAGTACGGAGCAAGTTGAAGCTGTCACCGTGCTCGTGTTGGGTGATCGCGACGCCGTCACGGTTCGCGACGAGAGCGTCGAACAGTGCGTTTCCGAGCGCGCTGTCCTCACCAGCGTGGCCAGCGGCGCGGACCTGATCTGGAAAGCGCATAGCGAGTTGCTGAGCGCTGAACCACATCGGCGCCGCCATCGCCATACCGTCGGGCAAGGTCCGCCCGATGGTTTCGTACAGCACCACGGCTCCCAACGCTCCGAGCACGGGCTTGGCGGCAGCTGCGGTCATGTACGCGGCCGCAAACTCGTCATAACCCTGCTCCGCCGCAGCGATAAGCGGTTCGAGGTCCTCGTTGGTGAGAAAGCCCATTTCCTTTGCCAAGCGGCTATGAATCTCTGCCTCGGGCAGCGTGCCTTCGAGCGGCGGAAGCAACGGTGCGCGCATCGTTGCGGTGTTGGTCGGGAAGCCAGCGCTAAAGAACGTGATCTCGGCCTTCTCGTACTGGGAGGCCGCAGGTAGCACGTAGTCGGCTTCGAGCGCGGTCTCGGTCATCACGACGTCGATCACGACCGAGACGTCGACATCTCGCATGGCCTGCCGGAAAAGGGCCGAGTCGGCCAATGAGTGGACCGGGTTTGCGCTCTCGATAAACAGCGCACGGGTACGTTCGGGGTGATCGCCGGTGATCCCTTGGGCAATTTCGTTGCAGGGGACGAGGCCCGAGATGATCGCCCCTCCCGTAACCGGGTCGATTGGTTCCTTGCCGGTCGCCCCATAGCTAAAGATCGGAACGAGCGAGGTGTGGGCGGTCATCCCTCCGGGGACGCCGTAGCTACCAACGAGTGTGGACAGCGCTCGTTGCAGGTACGACACCAATGTCGAGTGTGGCGCCATCTCGACGCCCAGGTCCTCATAGATCGACACACTTTTTGCGGCGGCGATACGGCGGGTCACCGCCCGCACCTCGTCTTCGGTGACGCCAGCTTTGGTGGCGTATTCGGCGATCGGGATCTGGCTGAATGCAGCGATTGCGGCATCGCTGCCGACCGTGTTGTCCCCAATCCAGTCGGTGGCGAGAAGGTCTTCGTCGATCAACGTGGCCAGGATTGCGGCCATCAAGAAGGCGTCGCCGCCGGGGGTCACTTGGAGGAAGTAGTCGGCGAGGTCGGCGGTTTCGGTGCGGCGCACATCGATCACGACCATGGAACGGGAGTCGTCTGCCGCGATCTCTTTGAGCACCCGGCGGGTCTCGTCGAAGCCATGGCTGTGCCACGGGTTCTTGCCGAGAAAGATGGACACTTCGGCGTCGGCGAATTCGCCGTGGGTGTGAGCGCCGTACATGCGGCCCTCCACCCATGCCTCGCCCGTCTTCTCCTGGGCCAGTGCGTTGGACTTGCGGGTGATTCCGAGGGCCCCACGAAGTGCAGCGCCGTATGTTCCAACGAGGTGGTTTCCTTGACCTCCGCCTCCGTAGTACATGATCTTGCCTGGTCCGTGGGTGCTATTCACGGCGAGGAGCGCTTCGGATACTTCGGCGATTGCGGTGTCCCAGTCGAGTTCGATGTAGGTCCCGTCCTCCATGCGCTTCAGCGGGGAGGTGAGGCGCGTCTTTGCGTTCTGGTAGTGGTTGAGGCGCAGCGCCTTCTCGCAGGTGTATCCCTTGGACGCAATGTGGGACTTGTTGCCCCGAACCCGGGTGATTTCGCGCTCGTCGATACGCATCTCGACACCACAGTTGTTGCTGCACAGGATGCAGACGTTCTTGTGCCAGGCGAGGGCCGGGTCGTCCGTGCTGGTGGTCGGAGCTGGCTCGGTGGTCGTCATTGCGGTTCCCCTGTCGCTAGTGAGTCTGTTTTTAGAACCTACAACACGATGCGGTGGGGATGCTACGAAAGTCTCGCGACAGACCCCGTTAGTGAACCGGCGCGGCAACGGAGGCGAAACTTGGCAAGCTAAGACCATGAAGATGTCTGATACCCCCTCGGTCGCCGTCGAAACCGTCATCAAGGCCGCTCCTGAGCGCGTGTATGAGCTCGTGAGCGACCTCGACGCTATGGCGAGCTTCGGAACCGAGTTCCAAGCCGGGGAGTGGGCGGGAGGACGTCCAGGAACGGTCGGGTCGAGCTTCCGCGGCCGGCAGCGCTTGGGTGATTCCGAATGGGAGACCACCTCGACGGTCACCGTTGCGTCGCCCGGCAAGGAGTTTGCGTGGGTTGTCGGAGACGTCGACAACCCAACCGCAACGTGGACCGTGAACATGCGCTCGGTTCCCGACGGCACCGAGGTCCGCTACGGGTTCGTTCACGGTCCCGGCCCATCGGGCCTGCGAGATCGCATCGAACAGCACCCCGAAGACGAGTCGAAGTTCATCGAAGGTCGTCTCGAGATGCTGCAACAGAACATGATCAAGACGCTCGAAGGCATCCGCCGCCGCACGGCACGGTAGTTCTTAGCGGAATAGGAACTCGTGGCGGAATAGGCACGAAAACGACGAAGGCCCGACCGGGCATGCGCTCGGACGGGCCTTCGAATCGTTTGTAATTGGTCGTTAGACCAGAGCTGGTTCGCTGTCGTCTGATGACGAATCGCTGCGATCGCCTTCGCCGTCGAGTTCGAGCAAACGTCCCTGGGACTCTTCGAACTGACGAACCGCACCGGCGATGGCTGTCGCAATGGCGATCAGCACGAACACACGTGGCGCACGGGTGAACTTCTCCAAGATGTTGTCGATACCCAACTCGGTTTCAAAGATGCGCTCGATCGCCCAGATGGTGGCGACGAGTGCGAGCAAGATCGAACCAATGCGCAACATCCACGGGTAGTAGATGGTGCGGCGCATCAGGTAGAGGGCGGGGAAGAGCAACAAGATGATGAAGCCCTGGCCGATCTCGACACCGACGTTGAAGCCGAACAGCGACAGCAAACGCTGACCACGACCGACACCGAGGTCGCTCAGGAGGCCGGCGAAGCCAAAGCCGTGGAAGATGCCGAACGCAAAGGCGATGAGTGCTTCACGGTTGGCAAAGATCGGCTTCAGGTTGTGGAAGGCAGTGGCGACGATCGACAACGCAATGATCGTCTCCACCAGTTTGGACGGCAGCTCGATAATGCCGAGTCCGCCCAGGGCGAGCGTGATCGAGTGCGCAATGGTGAAGCTCGTTGCGATCTTGATGACTCGCCACAGGCCGTCCTTGAAGCTCGGTACTGGAGCCCATCCGTCCGCGAGCGAGAAGACCATGACCGCAGGGAGAAGGAGTACGAGTACGAACAAGATGTGGTCGGTGCCGATGAAGATGTGCTCCATGCCCAAGCCAACGGTTCCGGTGAAGGCCTTCAACGTGTTTGGATCGTCGAGGTTGACGTCGAGTGTTGGTGAGTCTGCACGGATGAAGCCGGGGACGGGGTCACCCTCGTTGAGGAACACGCCGGTGACCGGATCGGTGCGCATGACGACGGATGCGAAGTGAGTGTTGTCTTCGATGATGCCATCGAAGGTCACGCTGAATTCACGAGGAGCACTCTCGAACACGTCGGCAATGTCGAACAGGAAGCCGGCGTAGATCTCGTTCTCGGTTTCGATTGCTACGACCTCTCCGGTGAAGGTGAGGTCCCACAGCGACCCATCCGGGCGAGCGATCGACAGGTTGTTCGCGTTGTAGGCACGAACTTGATCTTCGATCGCCGCGAGGTCAGCGTCGGTCGCCGTGTCGGGGTCAAGGTCGAGGTCGAACAGGTCGTTGAGGAGGCTGACCGGGTGCTCCAGCTGACCTTGAGCGGTTCCGTCGGGGAACACGTCGAGGTACACCACCGAGGAGTCGCCATCGTGAGCGCTCGCCGTACTGGTGAACAGCAGGCCGAATAGCGGCACGAGGAGAAGGCCGAGCAAAGCCATGGCCTTCCGGGGCGTCATTCGAGGTTGGGGAATCATGAGATGTTCTACTCCGAGATGTGTGTGCAAGTTCGTTGTTGTGTTCAGAGTGGCTTACGTACGAAGCACACTCAATGGATTCAGGCCAGAAGACTTTTTGTTAGGCCGGGAGGCCTAAAAGACGAGCAATGATGTTCTTCTGGATGCCGGAGGCTCCGCCATAGATCACGCCTCCGCTGAGATTACGAAGGTCGCGCTCGACCCCGTATTCGCTCACGTAGCCGCGGGCGCCATGAATCTCGACTGCGGCGAGAGCCCCGGCGAGTGCGCCTTCGCTTCCGGCGAGCTTGCTGAGCGCGGCTGCCATCATCGAGCTTTCGCCACGCTGTTGGAGTGCCGCAGCCTTGTACATGAGGAGCCTGGCAGATTCATGTCCGAGCTTGACCTCAGCGAGCGCGTGAGACACGCCCTGGAACGCACCGATTGGTTGCCCGAACTGCTCGCGGGTGCGGCCGTAGTCGACCGAGTCGTCGAGGACTCGTTCGAGTGCGCCGATGCTGCCGACGAGCAGGAAGCCACGCTCGGCTTCCATCGACGAGCTGAAGATGCTCGCTCCTGCACCCTCGGCTCCCATCACGGCGGTGTCCGGGACGAAACAGTCGTCGAACGTGATGTTGGAGAAGGGCGTGGTCCGCATGCCCATCTTTGGCTTGTTCTCGCCAACGATCAGGCCTGGAGTGTCTGCCGGGATCAAGAATGCAGTGACCCCCCAACGGCCGACCGCAGGATTCACGGTCGCAAAGACCATGAAGAGATCGGCGACGGGAGCCATCGTGACCCAAGCCTTGTCGCCATTGAGCACGTACCCACCCTCGCTCTTGGCAGCGACCGTCTGCAACGAGAATGCGTCGGAGCCCGACTCGGGTTCGGACATGGAGAACGAGCCAATGGCTTCGCCGGAAACAACCTTGGGCATCCACTCGTCCTTTTGGGCTTCGGTGCCGAAGCGTTCGAGGGCGAGGCCAAAGGTAAGGATTTGCGAGGTGGTGGCGAAGACCAGGCCATCGTCGCGACACCCCAGGCCAAGGCCTTCTAGTTCGAGAAGTGCCGCCGTGAGCGCACGACCCTGACCGCCGTATTTGGGCGAGGCCAGCAACCCGAACATGTTTCGTGCTGCGAGGCGGTCCCAACCTTCGCGCCAAAAGGTGCAGTTGAGGTCGCGCTCGGCGAGGTCGGAGTCGTCGAGGTTTGTGCGGGCCCACTCGGCGACGGCACGCTTGCGCGGGTGGTCGTTGTTGAGGAGTGCTTCGAGCATCTCTGCGTCGGATGGCGCAGGGATGACAGCGATGTCGTCAACGACGACCTCGGTGCTCATTGGATCGACCTGTCGATCGTTTTCTACTGACGCATCTGTGGCGGACATCGCCCTCGTACTTCTACTAACGGCCGCACCGAAGGGTGCAGGCCTCGTGTTAACGAGTACCACATGGACCGCAATATGCAATTTGACCCACGCCATACTCCGGAGGCCGAATACTCCGACGGCATCCAAAATGACTATTTGACCGGTCTACGTTTCGTTGCACCCTTGTGGATGCGGGTACTTCGACCCAATCGCCAGCGTCCAACCAGCCGCCCCGAACTGAAAGTGTGCCGTTGAGCCTCAGCCAGCTGCTCTCAAACCAGGCAATGCGTCGTTCCGACGCGCCGGCGATCGTCGATGTTGCGCGCACGTGGACGTACGAAGACGTTGCACTGGCTGCGGGTCGGGTCGCGCAGGCCCTCATCTCGACCGGCGTGAGTGCTGGCGATCGCGTTGGTGTGCACCTCAACAAGGGAGCCGACGGGTTCGTGGCCATGCATGCCGTCGTGTCGATGGGCGCCATCGCTGTTCCCCTCGACCCGAGCTCGCCGGCTGCCCGGCTCAGCCGAATCTGCGACAGCATGCAGATCGATGTCATCGTCTCGCACAAGCCGCGTTCGAAGAGCCTCGCTGCAATCCATGCGATCCGACCGCTTCGAGCCGTCGTAGGCTGTGCGTCGCCGGCCGACGGACTCGTCGGGATCGACGTGGATGACCTCGATGGCCTGACCCCGCTCCCGCCGGCAACCATCGACGAAAACGAGCCGTCGTACATCATCACCACATCGGGCTCGACCGGTGAGCCCAAGGGAATGGTGCACACGCACCGCAGTGCGCTGGCGTACGCCAACATGACCGTGCGCACCTACGACCTGACAGTCGATGATCGGGTGAGCGACATCGCCCCGCACCATTTCGATATCTCGACGCATTCGTTGTGGTCGGTACCGCTCGCTGGGGCGACGAACATCGTGATCAACGAGGCATACCAGCGACTGCCAGCGAGTCACTCCCAACTGCTGCAAGAC
>CALBVK010000352.1 GCA_937969345.1 uncultured Acidimicrobiales bacterium | reverse complement strand
GGCGTCGAACGCCTTCAGGGAGCACGAGTCGTGAGCCACGACATTCGCGCGGGCGCAGCCGTGATCGTGGCCGCCCTCGGTGCCGATGGCCAAACCGTCGTCGTCGACGAAGGACACGTGTCTCGCGGCTATCCCGACCTGGCCGGCGATCTTCGCTCGCTCGGTGCAAACATCACCGAACGCCCAGCGACCTAACTCGCGTCAGCCTCTTCAGCAGCCAGTTTGTCGGCGCGCTTGTTCGCAAGCCACAACAAGCCACCGAGTACCAAAATCGGTCCGGCGACGAGCAGGATCTCGTCCCAACCACCTTGATGAGCGAGGACGAGCTGCATAGCTACAGGGTTACAGCGGTGCCGTCGGAGTAAAAGACCTGCCCGACGTTCACCACTTCGGTGATACCGGGAACGCGATCTTTCATAATGCGTTCGACGCCAGCCTTGAGCGTTGCCGACGATGCGGGACAGCTCGTGCAGGCACCCTGCAGCTCGACCTCGACGATTCCGGTCTCGATATCGACCGAAATCAGCTCGATATCGCCCTTGTCGGCTTGGACCGCCGGGCGGACAGCAGCAATGACCTTGGCCACCTCGGCCTTGATCGACGCAGCGTCGAGCTCGGTGGTGACCGCGGACGAAGTGGTGGCGGCAGCGGCAACGGGCGATTCCTTCATCATCACGAGTGTACGAACAACAAAGTCCGTTGGAAGATTCCAGTGACCGAAACAGGTTGGATATTTACGGGATTCAAATGACTCGTATCAGGGTTTCCACCGCCGAGCCAGACTTAACTAGCGGAGAAGCGACCTCTTCGTAGTCGAACGACGTAAGGACTGAACATGGTTGAACATGGATCTGAGTACGACCTCATTGTGATCGGTGGCACTGCTGGTGGTCTGTCCACCGCCATCTCCTCGCTCCGTTCCGGACTCAAAAAGGTCCGTGTTGTTGAACCCGGCGCAGCGGTTGCATTTCCCGAGCTCGTACCCGAGAACCAGGTCGAAGTTGGCTACGGCGAACAGCTCCTCGGAATCGATGCCGAGGACGACGTCGTCATCGTGCAAACGGACCAGCGCACCTACCGCACTCGCGGCTGCCTCGTCTCCCGACGCCATCGCGACCCGAACTGGACACCGCCAATAAACGCCCCACTATCCGAACATGTCAGCGTCGACACACTGCCCGAATGGCTCAACGACCGCGACGTGCTCGTGGTCGGCCACACCAATCATGCCGCCGAGTTGGTGGCCGAAGCCGCAGCCGGTGGCGCTGGCGTGGTCTTTGCGGCCGGTGGGCTCGACCCGGCAAAGCTCGCACCAGCTGCCGATGCGATGCTTCGACGCCTCGAACGAGAGCGGCGTATCACCGTGCTCTACCGGTCCGTGCCGGACGAGATTGGTCACGACGGCGAGTTTCCAATCGCCTACTTCAACGATCGTCGCACACCAGATCTGGAGTTCGACCACATCGTCTTCGCTTCCGAACGGTGCCGGCCAACCGTCGGCGAATTGAACGTGAGCCAAGCCGCCATCGACAGCGGCAAACTCTGGTTCGACGGCGCCCCCGAAGACGGCATCGATGTCCCGAACGGTCACTCTTGGGAAGTCGGCAACCTGCTCGCCGCCGCATGTTTCCCCGAGCTCGAACCAGCCGAACCGCCATCGGTCGTGCGCCGCCGCGTCCGCCACGAATCGGCGATCAACGAATTGCGCGAAGAGAGCTACAACGCAACCATCACCGCCTTCGAACAACGCCACTCGGACCTGTGGGTGCTGCGTGTTCGCCCCGACCACGGAGACACCAGCCATCTGCCCGGCCAATACGCCTCGCTCGGCCTCGGGTTCTGGGAAGACCGAGTCGACAACTACGCCGACCCCGGCATCGACAGCAAATGGCACAAGCTGATCCGACGCTCCTACTCGATCTCCCACTCGATGTTCGAAGCGTCCGGATACCTGGCGCCGCCCGACACCGAGGAGCTCGAGTTCTACATCGTGCTCGTGCCAGCCGACGACGACCACGTCTCCGCACTCACCCCTCGGCTCGCGACCAAAAACGTCGGGGACCGGATCTACCTCGGGCCAAAGGTCGCAGGCCGCTACACGCTCAACGCCGTGCAGTCACCTGACACCGCCGTGATCTTCTTCGCTACCGGAACCGGTGAAGCCCCCCACAACTCGATGGTCACCGAGCTCCTTCGCAAAGGCCACACCGGCCCGATCGTGTCGACCGTGACGGTTCGCAATTGGCAAGACCTCGGATACCTCGACGCGCACCGCCACCTCGAAGAGCGTTTCCCGAACTACCACTACATCCCGATGCCCACACGCGAGCCTGACGTCCCCAAGCGTTACCTTCAGGACCTGATTCGTGATGGCGACATCGAGATGGCCCTCGGTGGAACCATGGACCCGGCGAACACTCACGCATTTCTCTGCGGCAACCCGGCCATGATCGGCCTGCCCGAAGAAGACGAGAACGGCGAAACTGCTTACCCGGAGACCACCGGTGTCATCGAACTGCTCGTCGAGCGAGGCTTCACGATCGACCGCCGCAACGAGCCCGGCAACATCCACTTCGAAGAGTATTGGTAACCCTTAGTCGCCAGCGACTCCGTCGCCGATTCTGGCGACACGGGTTACCAACCTGTCTTCCCCTTCGGGGAGCGTTCATACGGCACGCAGCCTTTACGCCGGAGGCGGCGTTTGGTTGGTGAGGGGAGCGTTTGTTCGATGTTTCGAGCCCCTAGGCGAGAAACTCGGTTAGTGAGCGGAGCGAACGGCAGGCACGCAGCCTTTACGCCGGAGGCGGTGTTTGGGCGGTGTGTGGGCGGTGTTGGATGGCGTTTGGTTTGGGTCTCGTACCAAGATTGATGTGTCGAAATTGGCCTTTTGAGGGCTTAGGTCGTGGCCCGCGTTCGCCGAAAACTCGGGTGTATGGAGAGCGAAGATTTCGAGGACAGAAGTGACGGCGATGCTCGCCTGATCGAAATGTGCAACCGGATCTTCCCGCGCCTGACCCCGGTCTACGCA
>CALBVK010000351.1 GCA_937969345.1 uncultured Acidimicrobiales bacterium | reverse complement strand
AGCCGCCGTGTCTCATTAGGGACAGGCACTGGACGGGAAGGAGATAGCGATGGCGAAGGTCACCGTTCCAAAGATTTCTGCACGGAAGACTCGTGATGGCGCAGACGCGCTCGTCATGATCACCGCCTATGACGCCCCCGGGGCTCGCGCTGCGAGCGACGCCGGCATCGACATGATCCTCGTTGGGGATTCTGTGGCAATGGTCGTGCTCGGCTACGACGACACCTTGCAGGTGACCGTCGACGACATTGCACATCACACCCGTGCGGTCGCACGTGCCAAGCCCGACTGTCTGATCGTTGGCGATCTGCCGTGGATGAGCTACCACGTGTCGGTCGAAGAGACCGTCCGAAATGCTGCGGAGCTCATTCGTGCCGGTGCACAGTGCGTGAAGCTAGAGGGTGGACGTAAGCGTCTGCCGATGATCGAGGCGCTGATCGATGCCGAGATGCCGGTCATGGGCCACATCGGCCTGACCCCGCAGTCGGTTCACGCCATGGGTGGCTTCAAGGTTCAGGGTCGTCAGGCCGAGGCCGCAATGGAGCTCATCGAAGACGCAAAGGCACTGCAACATGCTGGGTGCTTTGCGATCGTTCTCGAAGGTATTCCTGTGAAGGTCGCCGAGGCGATTACCGAGGCGATCGATATTCCAACGATCGGTATTGGTGCTGGCCCGCACTGCGATGGCCAAGTGCTCGTCTACCACGATGTGTTGGGTATCGAAGATCGATTCATTCCCAAGTTCGTTCGTCGTTACGCCGATATGAAGACCGCCACGATCGATGCGCTGTCGAGCTATGCCGACGACGTTCGGTCGGGGGCGTTTCCAAACGATGACGAGAGCTACCACCTCGCCGACGATCAGGCCGAAGCCTTCGGCCTCTACGGCAGCGCTGGCCCAGATATCGAGCAGGGTTCGTAGCGCTCAAATACAGAAATTGGCGTCGATGCCCTAGTTTCGCGAACACCGTTACGAGGGGGTTCGTGAGATGCAGGCTGCTGACTATGTGATCGTTGGTGCTGGTGCTGGCGGATGTGTTCTTGCCGATCAGCTGAGTGCCACCGGCGCGACCGTTGTGCTCTTGGAGGCTGGTCAGCGGGATCGAAACCCGAACGCGAAAATCCCCGCGGCATTCTCGAAGCTCTTCCAGACGAAGCACGACTGGAACTATCACACGACCGCGCAACCCGAGCTCCGCGATCGGAAGATGTACTGGCCCCGAGGCAAGATCCTTGGCGGGTCGACGTCGATGAACGCGATGATCTATCAGCGTGGTCACCGTCATACGTTCGATCAGTGGGCGGCTGACGGTAACGACGGGTGGGCGTACGGAGATCTGCTGCCTGCGTTTATGAGCTTGCAAGATCAACAGCGTGGCCCGAGTGACTTCCACGGAACGGGTGGAGGCTTGACGGTCTCGGACCTTCGCACACCAAACCCGTTGTCGGTGGCGATGGTCGACGCAGCGCTCGAGGCGGGCTTTCCCGCAAACAGCGACTTTAACGACGACACCCAAGAGGGTTTCGGCATGTACCAGGTGACCCAGCGCAACGGCGTTCGCTGTAGTGCTGCCACCGCGTTTCTTAAGCCGGCGATGAAACGAGCGAACCTCACGGTCATCACGGGAGCTCACGCGACCAAGGTAGTGATGAGCAACGGACGGGCGAGCGGCGTTGAGTGGGTCGATAAGAAGGGCACCCATGTCACGTTGGCATCACACGAGGTGATCTTGTCCGGTGGGGCAATCAACTCACCGCAGCTTTTGATGTTGTCGGGCATTGGCCCCGCCGAGCACTTGGCGTCGGTCGGTGTCGATGTGGTGCACGACTCGATCAATGTTGGGCAGAACCTGATCGATCATCTCGCCTGTGGCAACGCATATGCCGTGGACGAGCCAATCAGCTTGGCGCACGCGGAGGAGATCAAACCGCTGCTCGAGTACGTCACGAAGAAGACGGGTCATCTCTCGTCGAACGTCGGAGAGGCTGGCGGCTTTGTGAAGTTTGGCGATGGGCCCGTTCCCGATATCCAATATCACTTCGCCCCCGCATATTTCATCGAGCACGGTTTTGAGTCGCCGGAAGAAGATGGCATCAGCATTGCGGCGACGCTCGTCGATGTGAAGAGTCGGGGCGAGATCACTCTGGCGACCAAGGACCCGTTCGCGGCACCGATCATCGAACCCCGATATCTGTCGGATCCGGCAGATCTTTGGCTCTTGGTCGAAGGGTGCAAGTTGGCTCGAGAGTTCGCCGAGCAGCCCGCGTTGCGCCGGTATATCTCGAGTGAATACGAACCGGGTACGACAACCCAAACCGATGAGCAATGGGCAGAACACGTCCGGACGATGAGCGAGTCGCTCTATCACCCGGTCGGTACGTGTGCGATGGGTCCCGGCGATGACGCTGTTGTTGACTCGCAGCTGAGGGTCAACGGTATCGATGGGCTGCGTGTCGCCGATGCGTCCGTGATGCCGTCGATCGTCAACGCGAACACCCAAGCGATCTCGATGGTGATCGGCAAACGTGCCGCCGATTTCATCACCGCCAACTAGGTACCAGGTACCTTCACGCAAAAAGGTACCTGGTACCAAAGCTTGTGCTCGTTCCGCTCAGTGGTCACCGGCGAGGTCGTCGTGCTGCTAGAACCAAGCGATGTTCTTCGGTGGAGTACTCGGGCGGATCCGCGAATTGTTCGGCGCGCAGCCGAGGTTTCCCGAGTTTCTCGAGGCTTGGGACGATCTCCTCGATTCCCAGATGATGCACTGGGATCACCTGACCGACGACGAGCAGGAACGCCTCGAGGCGCTCACGTTGCACTACATGAACGAGTGGCACTGGGAAGCACAACAGGGGTTCACGCTTACCGACGAGATGATCGTCCTGATTGCGGCATCGGCGTCGATGCTTGTCCTCGAGCTCGACTTCGATGCATACCAAGGCATGCGTTCGGTGGTGGTGAGCGAGACGACGATGGTGCTCGACCAGGAACGGCGTGGCCCCGGCGGGCTGGTGACGAGCGGGCCCGTCGCCGCGCTTGGCCACACGAGCCAACGCGGACCGGTATTTCTTGCGTGGGACTCGGTGCGGGCGGGGGCGAGTCGAAGTGGCGCGGGCTTCAATGTCACGTATCACGAGTTCGCTCACCGTTTGGATATGCGCGACGGTTCGGTCGACGGTACGCCGATTCTCGATAGCGAGGCGCACTATCCGGAGTGGATCGAGGCGTGCACGAAGCTCTACGAAGACGTGCGT
>CALBVK010000350.1 GCA_937969345.1 uncultured Acidimicrobiales bacterium | reverse complement strand
CACATGACCGGAATTCTCGCCGAGGGCGAAATCATTCAGTTCGTCGACATCAAAGACCGCCGCTACTCGGTGACCCTTGAGGCAGGCAAGGAGTTCCACTCTCATGCGGGTCTGATCAGGCACGACGATGTCATTGGGAAGTCTGAAGGTCGATACATCAAGTCGACGCGTGGCGGCAGCTATCTCGTGATCCGCCCGACATTGGCTGAGCTAATTCTGAAGATGCCCCGAGGGGCGCAGGTCATCTACCCGAAGGACCTCGGTCCCATTCTTATGATGGCCGACATCTATCCGGGAGCGCGAGTCTTCGAGAGCGGTGTTGGCTCAGGGGCCCTATCGATGACCATGCTGCGCGCTGGAGCGCATATCACGGGTTACGAGCTGCGCGAGGACTTTGCTCAACGTGCGCAGAAGAACGTGTCGGAGATTCTCGGCGAAGCAGCCCTCGAGCGCTACGACGTCCAGCTCCGGAGCGCGTACGACGGCATCGACGAGACCGGATTTGACCGTGTCGTCCTGGATCTACCCGAACCGTGGCAGGTCATCCCTCACGCAGCGAAGGCCATGCGGACCGGGGGAGTGTTCGTTGCCTACACACCGAGTGTGATGCAGGTGAGCAAAGTTCGAGAAACCTTGAAGCGCAACGGGTTCGGTATGGCCGAGACGACCGAGTTCCTGCAGCGCGGTTGGCACGTCGAAGGACAGGCTGTTCGCCCCGACCATCGCATGGTCGGCCACACCGGCTTCCTCACGAGCGCACGCCTCCTCGAACCCGTCACAACCACAGCTGCTCCCGCCGAAACCACAACGGTTTCAGAGGCACCCGCATCACAGGCCGCGAGCTCCGAAGAGGAGTAACGAACCGGCAGGGGTATTCGTCGTTGAGTAGCGTGAGCGGATGCACTCAACCGAGGACTTCATCGAGGCTGGGTTGTTCGACCCGGACGAGGACGCTGGCACCGGCCGTCTCGAGCTCCTCGGCTGGTTGTCCAACAAGGGCTTCTCGCTCGACGCCATGGTCGACGCGTTGGCCGCTGACAGTCTCGGTTCTATCGCCGGCGATCGCCGGCTGGTGCCTGGCGAGCGGCTGACACGGGCGCAGGCGATCGGCGTTGCTGCCGTGGACGGCGATCGCTTCGACCGGTGGGCTATGGCCTTTGGATTCGTACCGGTCGTTGGTTCACCGGCGGGCGAGATTGGATTCACCCGAGAAGAAGCGAGGAGCATTGGGCTGATCGGCGCGATGTCGTCGATGTTCTCCGACGACGAGGCCACGAGCTATCTCCGTGTGGTCGGCGGGTCCCTCAGCCGTATTGCTGACGCTGCGGTGTCGTTGTTCCTGTCCGACGTGGAGTCGCCAATGTTGCTCGATGGGTCGAGCGAGCTCGACCTCGCGGTCAACGTGCACGACGCTGTTGGGTTGCTCGACGGCTTTGCTCAGCAACTCGACCCGATACTTCGTCGTCAGGTGCTTCAGGCGATCGAACGCTCGCGTCGTACCACGATCGAGCGCCATGAGCGGTTCCGGTACCGCTACGCCGTGGGCTTCGTCGACCTGGTCGGGTTCACGGGGATCTCCGCTGGTATGGACGCCCAATCGCTCTCACGCTTTCTCCGTGACTTCGAAGGGCGCGCCTACGACGTAGTGACCAGTGCTGGGGCACGCGTCGTGAAGCTGATCGGCGATGAGGTCATGTTCGTCGCTGACGATCCAGGAGCGGCCTGCGCAGCGGCGAGCGAGCTCATGTCGGGCTTTGGGGCCGAAGATGAACGGGTGTTGCCACGCGGCGGCCTCGCCTATGGCGATGTCCTCGTCCGAGGCGGGGACTATTACGGCTCTGTTGTGAACCTCGCGTCGCGCCTCGCCAACGAGGCGGTGCCACAAGAACTCCTCGTCACCGAGGAACTGGCCGAAGCGTCCTCGACCTGCGACTTTGAGCCGGCAGGGCGTCGGATGGTGAAGGGATTCGACGAACCAGTTTCGGTTCGAAGCCTTACACCTCGATGAAGATGCATTCTCCCGGGCATTCTTCGGCGGATTCGATCACGCCGTCTTCCTTGCCGCTGCCGACCGTAGCGACAGCCTGCACTCCGCCGGGGTCAGACATGATGTTGCTGCCTTCTTTGACATAGGCGAGCCCGTCGTCGAGTAGCGCAAATACATCGGGGGCAATCTCGACACAGATGCCGTCGCCGGTGCAAAGATCCTGATCGATCCAAACCTTCATCGAATTCCCTTTCGGACCGATCACCTGATCGGCTACTGAGTCTGTCGGACAGCGTGTCCAGAGCTAAAGCGATTTTCGCGGCAGCCGGTGTTCAGCGGGCTGCGAATATCGCTAAGTGTAGCGACCTCCATCGCCGACGGATTCATGAGACGCTGTTTGCGTCGTGATGGCAACACCCACATTTCGTCCAAATTTTGCAAGTGGTCGGTTGGTTCACCGGAGACCGCTGGGTGTACGACTAGGTTCTGGTCGAGGAGGGCAACACCGTGAGCGATGAATCCGCAAGGCAATACGAACAAGACCTCGCCGCAGCACAGCGACATATCGATGTGCTCACCGAGGAGGTCGACGCTCTGCGCAACCGGCTCGATGAGTCGCCCCGCCGAGTTCGAGCGCTCGAAGAGCGTCTACTCGAGACAAAGGGTCAACTGGCGCAGGCCGTTGCACGCAACGAGAAACTGACCTACACCCTGCGAGAAGCGCGCGACAGTATTGCGACCCTTCGCGAAGAGGTGGACAAACTCACCCAGGCCCCGGCCAGCTATGGCACGTTCCTCGGTCTGAACGACGACGATGGCACCGCCGACGTTTTCGCCGGCGGCCGCAAGGTGCGCGTGGCGGTGAATCCGAACCTCGACGAGCTCCTCGTTGTTGGACAGGAGGTCGTGCTCAACGACAGCCTCAACATCGTCAAGGCTCGTGGCGTCGAGACGACCGGCGAAATGGCGAGCGTTCGCGAACTGCTCGGCGACGATCGGGCCATGATCACCGGTCGAGCCGACGACGAACGTGTTGTCGAGATCTGCGAAGCCCTTCGCGGGAAGCGTCTCAAAGCGGGCGATTCGGTTCTGGTCGATCCCCGGTCGAACATGATCCTCGAAAAGCTGCCGAGGCCCGGCGTTGAGGACCTCGTCCTCGAGGAAGTCCCCGATGTCTCATACGAAGACATCGGCGGCCTCGACGAGCAGATCGAGCAGATCACCGACGCGATCGAATTACCGTTCGTCCACGCAGAGCTCTTTACCGAGTTTGCGTTGCCGTCGCCAAAGGGCATTTTGCTCTACGGGCCGCCCGGCTGCGGAAAGACACTGATCGCCAAGGCCGTCGCGAACTCGCTCGCGAAGCGCGTTGCTGAGGTCACTGGTGATGAGACCGCAAAGTCCTTCTTTATCAACATCAAAGGTCCCGAGCTGCTGAACAAGTACGTGGGCGAAACCGAACGTCAGATCCGGCTCGTCTTCCAGCGGGCCCGCGAAAAGGCAGAAGACGGCTGGCCCGTCATTGTGTTCTTCGACGAGATGGAGTCGCTCTTCCGCACCAGAGGTTCGGGTATCAGCTCCGACATCGAGTCGACGATCGTGCCACAGCTCCTCGCCGAGATCGACGGTGTCGAGACGCTGCGAAATGTTGTTGTGATCGGCGCGTCGAACCGCGAGGACCTCATCGACCCGGCCATCTTGCGCCCAGGCCGCCTCGACGTGAAGATTCGCATCGAGCGTCCCGACGAGCTTTCGGCCGCGGCGATCTTCAACCAATACCTCACCCCGGAGCTACCGATCGATCAGACGCTTATCGATACCACCGGTGGAGGCGATCGCAATAAGGCTGTCGCGGCCATGGTCGATGCTGCTGTTGGCGAGATGTACCGCACCGATGAACAGAACGAGTTCCTCGAGGTCACGTACCAAAACGGTGACAAAGAGGTTATGTACTTCAAGGACTTTGCTTCCGGTGCCATGATCGAGAACATCGTCCGTCGAGCCAAGCAGCTCGCGATCAAACGAGTGATCAACGGCGGAGCGCGCGGTATCCGTTCCGAGGACCTGGTGGCTGCGACCAAGCGGGAATTCCGCGAACACGAAGACCTTCCCAACACGACCAACCCCGATGACTGGGCGAAAATCTCCGGCAAGAAGGGGGAGCGGATCGTCTACATCCGTACGCTCGTCGGTAACGCGGCAGAGTCCTCAACCGGAGGTCGTGAAGTGCAACGCGTTGGAACTGGACAGTACTTGTAAATGGTCGTGCCAAAGACCCTTGGGGTCGAGACCGAGTACGGAATCGTGCTCCGTGGAACCGACGAGCCAAACCCGATTTCGGCGTCGTCCCTGCTCATCAACTCGTACTTGATGGTGCGAGAACCGCGTAGCCAACCACGGGTCTCTTGGGATTTCGAAGATGAGTCGCCCGCACGCGACGCTCGCGGGGAGACCCCGCTCCATGCACTGGCACCCGAGATCGAGACCCACCTGGTAAACGCAGTTCTCACGAACGGCGCCCGCTATTACGTCGACCATGCGCACCCGGAATACTCGACACCAGAATGTGCCGATGCACGCTCGGTGCTCATCCATGACCGGGCCGGAGAGCAGATTCTGATCGAATCGATGGCCGCAGCAAAGACGATGCTCGCTGATCACCAAGAGATCGTCGTGTATAAGAACAACAGCGATGGCAAGGGCAACTCCTATGGCTGCCATGAGAACTACCTCATGGATCGCTCGACGCCATTTGGCCAGATCGTGCAGCACGCGATCTCACATTTCGTGACTCGCCAGATCTACATCGGTGCGGGCAAAGTCGGGACTGAACTTCCGGGCATGAACCGCGACGAGGTGACCTTTCAGCTCACCCAACGCGCAGACTTCTTCGAAGAGCAGGTCGGGCTCGAGACGACGCTCAAGCGCCCGATTATCAACACTCGCGACGAGCCCCATGCAGATGCACGAAAGTACCGGCGACTCCACGTGATCGCCGGCGACGCGAATATGAGCGAGGTCTCGACCTACCTCAAGGTCGGCGTCACCGCCATCGTCCTTGGCATGATCGAACACGATGCCATCAGCAAAACGTTCACCTTCGCCGACCCGGTGCGCGCCATGCAACAGGTCAGCCACGATCTCACGCTGAAGCAGCCACTCGATCTCGACGACGGCACCCGGATCCGGGCGATCGACGTTCAACAGTCGCTCTTCGACGACGCCCAACGATTCATCGATGAGCACGGCACCGACAGCGTCGGAGGCCCGGTAGCCCTCGACGTCATGGAACGCTGGGGCCGCACGCTCGAACTCCTTCGTTCGGACCCTATGGAACTCGCCGACACGCTCGACTGGGTAGCCAAATACCGATTGCTCGAGGCCTACCGCGAACGCCATGGATTGTCGTGGAGCGACGCCCGCCTTGCCGCTATGGACATCCAATATCACGACATGCGGCCGGGGCGTTCGCTCGCACGCAAGCTCGGGCTACAGACGATCGTGACGGACGAAGAGGTATTTGCGGCACGCACCGATCCGCCCGAGGACACCCGAGCGTATTTCCGCGGTGAGTGCTTGCGGAAGTGGGGCGACCATATCGTGGCCGCCAACTGGGATTCGCTCGTTTTCGACGTCGGTGTCGACCCGTTGCGGCGGATTCCGATGATGGAGCCGACACGGGGTACACGACAGCACGTCGGTACGATGTTAGAAGAGTGCAACACTCCTTTGGAATTGCTCGAGCGTTTAAACGGTTGAGCAGCACGAGTACAAACAGGACTGAACGTTAGGAACCTGATGGCTGAACGCGAACAAAAGAAGCGCTCCGGACAATCGCAAGAAACCGATGCGGTCGAAGAGCTTCCGGCAACCTCGGAATCGGGCGAAAAGCTCAAGGCGGACATGGACGACCTCCTCGACGAGATCGACGAGGTACTAGAGACCAACGCTGAAGACTTTGTAAAGAGCTACATCCAAAAGGGCGGCCAGTGACGCTTCCATCATTCGACGCCTCGACGGACCCTGGCTCCGATTTCGCACGCCTCGTTCGCCAACAAGGCACCGAGCCGTTTCCGCCCGCTGAGGGAATCTCCGCAAACGAGATCACCCACGGAACGACCTGTGTCGCCGTGCGATACACCGACGGAGTAGTGATGGCGGGCGACCGCCGGGCAACTGCCGGCAACCTCATCTCGCATCGCTCGATCGAGAAGGTCTTCGCCGCCGATCGCCACAGCGCCGTCGCAATCGCTGGTGCTGCTGGCCCAGCAGTGGAGATGGTGCGTCTCTTCCAGCTCCAGCTCGAACACTACGAAAAGGTCGAAGGGTCACCCCTGAGCCTTGAAGGCAAGGCAAACCAGCTCGGCCAGATGTTGCGCTCGAACCTCCCAGCAGCCATGTCCGGCCTGGCCGTCGTGCCGATCTTTGCCGGCTACGACCTCGGCCGGCAGACGGGCCGCCTGTTCGAGTACGACATTACCGGTGGCCGCTACGAGGAGGCCGACTACGCCGCTACCGGGTCAGGTTCACTCCATGCCGATACCGTCATCAAGGTCGGGTACCGCCGAGATATGACCGCCGACGAGGCAATCGAACTGCTCGCCGAGTCACTCTTCCAAGCCGCTGACGCCGATTCGGCAACCGGCGGCGCCGACACGCTTCGCGGGATTTACCCGATCATGGCAACGATGAGCAACGAAGGCTTCGAGCGGGTGACCGACGACGTTGTCGGAACCAAGTTCGCCGAGATCGCCGAGCGTTTCGCTGCAAACCACCGTTCTGAGGATGTGTAACTATGACAACCCCGTTTTACGTCGCTCCAGAACAGATGATGAAGGACCGCGCCGACTACGCGCGAAAGGGCATCGCACGCGGCCGAAGCTTGATCGCCATGTCGTATGAGAACGGTGTGTTTATCTGCGCCGAGAACCCATCATCGACCTTGCACAAGGTGTCGGAGATCTACGACCGGATCGGCTTCGCCGGCGTCGGCAAGTACAACGAGTTCGATCAACTTCGGATCGCCGGTATTCGCCACGCAGATCTCAAGGGCTTCACCTACAGCCGTGAAGATGTCGAAGCCCGGAGCTTGGCGAACAATTACGCGCAAATGCTCGGCCAGACTTTCACCCATGAGATGAAGCCCATGGAGGTCGAGATCCTCGTGGCCGAGATTACCGACACGCCTGGCGAAGAGCAGCTGTTCCACATTCTTTATGACGGCACCGTCATGGACGAGACCGACTACGTCGTGCTCGGCGGAGACTCCGAGGCCATCAGCGAGCGTGTCGCAGCCACCTTTAGCCAGTCCATGAGCGCCGCAGCGGCTCTCGAGGTTGCTCGAAACGCCTTAGCTGGCAACGACCGAACACTCGACGACTCCGAACTCGAGGTCGCCATGCTGGACCGAACACGCGGGCGCCGTACCTTTACGCGAATCGCTGACGGAGAACTACAGAATCTCTAGTCGAGATAGTGACACGCGTCATGGTGAGCCGAACGGCCTGACTTCCTAACGTCTTCGGCCAAATTGTCGATGGTGTACCCATGACGCAAAACATCTCGGCGCCGACTACTGGCGAGGACTCGCTGGCTCATGCAGTTGCGACAGCGCGATCGTTGCTTGGCTACTCCATCGAAGGTGCCGCAGAGACCATGGGAATTCCCGTCTCGATTCTGCGCGATGCCGAGAATGGCGATATCGAGATCAATGCAGAACTCCGCGAACTCTTTGAAACGACCTACGGCATCAAGCTCGAGAATCTCGTGCGCCCGGCAACGGAGCACCGGCCTCGCACTCCAATCGCCTACGACGCAGCGCAAGGCATCCTCCGTGTAGGAACCCTCGGCGTCCGCTTCCGGCTCGGCATCGACGACAACGACGTACTCCTGCGAGGCTTTAGTTCTGCGGTTCGCCGCCAGCGACAACTCCCGCCGAGCGTTCCGCTTCAGCTTCGTAAGGCCGATATGCCAGTGCTGGCCACACTTCTCGACCTCTCGGACCCCGAGCTCGATGAACGGGCGCAGTTCTGGTTTGGCCAGACGCCACAGACCGCACAGAGTTTCGGAGCCATCCTCCGGATGTCCCGGGCACCTGAAGCTGCATAACCGATCGTCCATTGCACCGCTGGTGCTAGTACGGTGGCCGTATGCAGCGGCGCATCTTCGGACTCGAAAACGAATACGGAGTTACGTGCACGCTGGAGGGCCAACGCCGTTTGTCTCCCGACGAGGTGGCGCGTTACCTGTTTCGTCGCGTCGTGTCCTGGGGCCGTAGCAGCAACGTATTTCTCGCAAACGGTGCTCGCCTGTACCTCGACGTTGGGTCCCATCCTGAGTACGCAACCCCAGAATGCGACAATGTCTATGACGTCATTGTCCATGACAAGGCGGGGGAGCGCATTCTCGAACAGCTACTGATCGGTGCCGAACAACGCCTTGTTGAAGAGGGCATCCGGGGCGACATCTACCTCTTCAAGAACAACACCGACTCTGCGGGCAACTCCTATGGCTGCCACGAGAACTACCTCACGAGCCGACGCGACGACATTGGCTCGTACTCCGAGGTCCTTATCCCATTTTTGGTGAGCCGCCAGATCTACGCTGGAGCGGGCAAGGTCCTGCAGACCGCGCGTGGCGCCATGTACTGCGTGAGCCAACGTGCCGAGCACATCTGGGAAGGCGTCTCGAGCGCAACCACGAGGTCGCGTCCGATTATCAACACCAGGGACGAGCCGCACGCAGACGCCGAGCGTTATCGCCGTTTGCACGTCATCGTCGGCGACTCGAACATGAGCGAGTACACCTCGTTCCTCAAGGTCGGTGCAGCGTCGCTCATGCTCCGCATGCTCGAGGAACCCAACGTCGTCCTGCGCGACATGACGCTTGAAAACCCGATTCGGGCCATCCGTGAGATCAGCCACGATCCGACCTGCACCAGACGGGTTCGACTCGCCAACGGCCGCGAAGCTTCTGCGCTCGAGATCCAGAGCGAGTACCTCGAACGAGCGCTGCGGTTTGCCGAGTTTCACGAACTCGACCCGCTCGAGAAGCAAGCACTCCAGATGTGGGAACACTGTCTGACGACCATTGCCGACGACCCGCTTAAGCTCGACCGTGAAATTGACTGGGTCATCAAGTACAAGCTGCTCGAGGCATATCGAGAGCGGCACGACCTGTCGCTCGCCGACCCTCGGGTCGCGTTGGTCGACTTGCAGTACCACGATATTCATCGTCAGCGCAGCCTGTTCTACCGAATGCAGCGCAAAGGGCTCGTCGAGCGCATCTGTGACGATCACGACATCGCGACAGCGGTAGAGACGCCGCCACAGACCACTCGGGCTCGCCTCCGAGGCGAATTCATCCGGAAGGCAAAGGAACGACGCCGCGACTTTACGGTCGACTGGGTCCACCTGAAGCTCAACGATCAGGCCCAGCGAACAGTGCTCTGCAAGGACCCGTTCCGCAGCCACGATGAGCGGGTCGACAAACTCATCGCCTCGTTGTAGCCAAACTCCTCGCGTGGGGAGGCCGCTAGCCAACGAACGCCGTAGGCTATGGCTGTGTCGAAGCTGGAACGTCTTTTGAAGCTGCTGGCCGTGTTGCTCGATACGGCTGTTCCGCTTTCAGCGGGTGATTTGCGTCGCCGGATCGGCGGCTACCCCGATGGCGACGCCACGTTCCGCCGAACCTTCGAGCGAGACAAAGACGATCTGCGGTCGATGGGCGTCACGATTCGAGTCGCTCCAGTACCCGAAACTGAGCCGCCGCTCGATGGCTACATTGTTGACCAGGACGAATACGCTGGCCAAGACCCGGGTCTGACACCTGAGGAACTCGCGGCGCTTCACCTCGCAGCGGCCCTTGTCCGAGCCGACGAGCTCGGCGATGACGCCTTTTGGAAGCTCGGCGGTGCTGGCGAGATCGAGACGGAACGCAGCGGCTCGATGGGCGCCATTTCGAGCACGGAGGAAGCGGGACTGCTGCACACTGCGATCGCCGAGCGCCGCCTTGCGAGCTTCACGTATCTCGGCGTCGAGCGGGAGCTCGAACCCGCGCGAATGAGCTTCACACGGGGGCAATGGTACGTGTCAGGCCATGACCGAACCCGCCGTGCAGAGCGCGTCTTTCGGGTCGACCGGATCACCGGAGCTATCACGCTTGGCGAAGCGAATGCCTACGAGCGCCAACCAGCACGCGGCCCCGAGGTCGTGCGAACCTGGGAGCTCGGCGACGAAGAGCCGGTGTCTGCTCGGGTGAAGATCGACGCCGAGGTCGCCTTGTGGGCACGGGTTCACCTGCGTTCCGATGAAATCGAGCAGCTCGACGACGGTTCGGTCGTGGTTCACGCAGTCGTGTCAAACACCGACGCGTTCCGCGATTGGGTCCTCACGTTCCTCGACAATGCCGAGGTTCTCGAACCCCAGCACCTGCGGACGATGATCACCGAGTGGCTGCGTGAAACGGTGGCGAACGCATGAAGATCTCCGCAAAGGACCGCATGGCACGGCTCATTGCCGCCATCCCATGGATCGTTGCCCAGGACGGCGCGTCGATCGACGAGATCGCTGAGCGATTCGACTACCCGCGCGATCTGCTGCTCGGTGATCTCCAAGATGTCGTGTTCTACGTCGGCGTTCCGCCATACACCCCAGACACACTGATCGAGGTAACGATCGACGACGACATGGTGTGGATCAGCTACGCCGATTGGTTCGCTCGCCCAATGCGCCTGTCGGGGGCCGAAATACTCTCGCTTCTCGCTGCCGGCGAGACGGCTCTCGCGTTCGACAATCAAGACGAAGCAGGAGCGCTTGCACGGGGGCTGACAAAGCTTCGCCTTGCGACCGGAAGTGATGCTGACACCGTCGATGTTCAGCTCGGCAATGCCGCGGTATCGACGCTGCCGACCCTGCGCTCAGCCTCCACTGGCCACGTGTGCGTCGACATCACGTACTACTCATTTGCTCGAGACGAATACACCGAGCGGCGAATCGAGCCGAGTCGTTTCTTCGTCGATGGCGGCCATTGGTATGTGGGCGGCTACTGCCATCTGGCCGACGACGAACGGGTATTTCGGGTCGATCGCATCGAGACCGCAGCTGCGACGACCGAACCCTTCTCACGACCAGCGGCCACGCCGGAAGAGACCTTCGCAATGGCGAACGCTCCGCGTGTAACCATCGAGCTTCCCCTCTCGCGTGAACGGGTCCTCGATGGGCTGCCCATCGATCACCGCACCGATGGAGAAGAGCTGGTCACGGTGACGTTGCCGGTCTCGTCCACTCGCTGGCTCGAACAGCTCCTGCTCCGGCTTGGCCCGGGTGCCCGGCTCGTCGACGAGCCCAACGCCAGCGAGCAGTTGGGAACCCTCGACCTCTCCGGCGCCGCACAGCGCATTCTTGAGCGTTATGGAGCCTGAAGGCCCTCCCGCCGACGCCCTCGCAAGCCAACCGCATCTCCACGCACGAGCGGTCACCGATGAGGACAACACCGAATTGGATTCGCCGCCCGAATCCGGCAGCGACTCACTGCGCTCTCTCGTCGAGTGGATAGCGGTCATCGTCGTCGCCTTCGCCGCAGCGTTACTCATCAAAGCGTATGTGTTCCAGGCGTTTGAAATCCCGACTGGATCGATGGAAACCACGGTCAACATTGGCGACCGGATCCTGGTGAACAAGCTGAGCTATCGGGTCGGCGACGTCGAGCGGGGCGACCTGGTCGTCTTCGAAAAACTCGAAGGCAGCATCGGTGATACCGACGATCTCATTAAACGGGTGATCGCGTTGCCGGGGGAGACCATCGAGGTTCGCGACGACGGACGTATTTGGATATGGGGACCGGGGGAGAGCGCCGAAGACGCGGAGCGGCTCGAAGAGCCCTATCTCGACCCACAGAACGCGATTCTCCAGGCACCTCGACCAAATGATTCGCCGACCAGCGACATCTGGGACGAGAATTGCGTTAACGCCCAAACACCTGGGCGTTGCACGCTCGACGACACGAGCTATTTCATGATGGGGGATAACCGATTCGGGTCGTCCGATTCGCGATTCTTTGGCCCGGTACCCGAAGACAACTTGGTCGGGCAGGCGTTCGCCCGAATTTGGCCGCTCAACGATGTCGGCGGCCTCTAGAGGGGGTACCGCTCTTGCGGGTCGTGGTTGAGTACCATGAGCCTCCGTGACTTCTCCACCGAACCCGACGCCCTCGCCGTCTGAGAACGAGTCGAGCGCAGACGATCCTGAGTGGATTAAGGGTGTCGTCGCGAAAGCGCTGTTACAAGCAACCGCCGGCGACCCAGAGGTATCCGGAAACTCAATCGGCGAGCCCATCGAGCCAACACCAGCGGTTCGTGCGACCGCATCGTGGCCAACCATGGCGACGTCCATCCCCGAGATGGCCCCTCTCGCAGATCTTCCCGATCCGGTCACGCTGAACACGGCGGCGGCTGCTCAAACCCCGACGGCTCAAGCACCAACGCCTCCGGTAACACAGCTGCCCGAGCCAAAGCCACTTATCATTTCCCCAGCGGTAGAGAATCGGACCGCTCTGGCGTCGCCTCCAACGACCGACGCCGCAGCACAGTCGAGCTCCTCTCCGGCGATGTTGGCATCATCGCCAACACCATCGCCAACACCGTTCCCTGCGCCAACACCGCCACTCGGCGCCCCGCCGATAGATCGGCCGCCGCGTATGGCGAGCTTCGCTCCTACGGCTCTCGAAAGTGACGTCGCCGAATCGATCGCAATACGGGAACCGGCGTTAGCCGGTCCGTCGTCGAACGCGATCGCAACCGTCGACGACGCGCAACCTGTGGTCAACACCCCGACGACGATGCCGAGCGTGTCATCGCAGGTCGACTCCGATCTCGTTGCGCACGACCTTGTCGACTACGACGAGGTCATGGTCGAGACCGATGCGACCACAGAGGGGTACCGCTCGTCGGACCTACGCACGATCTTGGAGTGGTTGGCCGTCATCGTGGCCGCATTGGTCGTTGCGCTGCTCATCAAGGCCTTCGTCCTACAAGCATTCTGGATCCCGTCGGAGTCGATGGAAACGACCGTCAACGAGGGAGACCGGATCCTCGTGAACAAGGTCAGCTACAACCTGCATGAAGTCCGCCGCGGCGACCTGGTGGTGTTCGAGAAGCTTGAGGGAACCCCCGGCGACACCAAGGATCTCATCAAGCGAGCGATCGCCCTCCCAGGGGAGACCATCGAGGTCCGCGCTGACGGGCGTATCTGGATTTGGGGGGCCGGCGAAACTCCCGAAGACGCGAAACTCCTCGAAGAGCCCTACCTCGACCCGCAGAACGCAATCTTGGCCGTCCCGTCGTCATCGGACCCGGCAAACCAGACCATTTGGGACGACCGCTGCGTCAACCAGGAAAACCCTGGACGGTGCACGCTCGACGAGAACAGCTTCTTCATGATGGGCGACAACCGGTTCCGATCGCTCGACTCGCGGTCCTTTGGCCCCGTACCCGCCGAAAACATCGTGGGACGTGCCTTCCTGCGAATTTGGCCACCCGGAGACATCAGCACGCTGTAACTTCAGCGGTCGCAATCCGAGCCCTAGCGGGCTAAGAGACGCCGAGCCAGGAACAGTTGCATATCGATGGGAACCAGGTCGACGTTCGGGACGTACCAGGATTATGACAACCAAAGCAATCATCGGTCGACACCTACTAGCAAGGCGAGCGCTCTTGCTAGTAGGTGTCCCGCTCTTCATGTTGGGTGCATGTTCTAGTAGCGACAGGGAGGATAAGTCCAACAGCGGAAGTGTCGACAATGCCGTGAGACTTGATGTAGGCAAGGCCACCGAAGTCACGGTTAGCACCCATTGCGGTTACCAATGGCTTGAGATTGACATCAATGGCCGAACATGGACAACCAACAAGCTCCCCCTCACCGAGACTGGCTTGCCCCAGGAACCGACATGGCCCAACGGCGATGAGCAAGGAGAGTTCGTCCTCACGCTCATCGAAGACGAGTTGCTCGATGTTCGAGCGATGGACTCTGAAGTCAGCTACCTGTACGTACCAGATAGCAACCCCCCAGGATGTGCCTGACCTCGCGTATTGGCGGTGGGGCGCTCTGGCCGGGGTTCGCCCGACAAATGGCCGGATTGATGCGGTCGAGATTGACGGATCGTGACCTTCGAGGCTCACTTGACCACAATTCTGGGACAATGGTGCAGAACGGTCCTTAAGTCGTCGATCGGATGGGCTCCGCGTTGCGAATCTCAGACAACCGACTCCAACTTCCGAGTGCATGTCACGCCCTGCGGTACAGTTCGCTACTCTGCGTTGAACAAGGGCGCAACAGCTCGTCCATTTGCCGGGCAGACCCCAGAGGCCGCCGCCCCCGTTCGAACCGGCTTCGCAGCTCCGAACTCACCAACATTCAGCGGTCGCAATCCGAGCCCTAGCGGGCTCTCGATGCTCAGCTGCTGGCCAGAGGCCCTGAGAGTGGTTAGTGAACGGTTGGGTTCCGGGCCGGTCCTTCGCCGAGGTGGTCGGCGAGGGTCGACATCATGAGGTCGACGTGATCGCTGTAGACCCCGTCGAGACCCATTCGCAGGAGATC
>CALBVK010000349.1 GCA_937969345.1 uncultured Acidimicrobiales bacterium | reverse complement strand
CGACTTCAGGTTCAGTCGTTGTCATGCGATCACTCCTCGACACTTCCGGTCGAGACCTGCCGAAGTCGACATGGTCACTGCGCTTCGCTCCGTTCCCCTCATGAGCTGACCTCAGTTTTACTGTCGAGGTCCACAGAAATCTCGGGATGGTTCGCGGTAACGGCCATCGCAATCTTCTCGTCGAATTCGTGGCGGAAGCGGCGAAGGGCTGACGTGATTGGCGCAACCGACGATGGTCCGAGTGGGCAGATCGTGGTCTGCTTCGGTGGGAACGGCACGGCCTCGAGGCCCTGCGATTCGTCCGATGCAACCGGGTACGGCCCGGGTGAAATGTTGTCGGCGACGTCGAGCAGCAGCTCGATATCGCCGGGACGGCCGTGACCGTCGTGGATGCGCTGGAGGATCTTCTCTTCCCAGCTGGTGCCTTCACGACATGGCGTGCACTTTCCGCACGACTCACGAGCATAAAAACGAACGAGGCGCAGTGCGGACTTCACCGCACAGCTCGAGTCGTCCATCACCATGATGGCGCCAGAGCCAAGCATGGTTCCGGCTGCGCCGACGGGGCGGGCTTCGAGCGGCAATGACACTTGTTCGGGGAACAGCCATGGAGCTGAACCGCCGCCGGGGACGAACGCTTTGAGCGTGCGCCCGTCGCGCATGCCCTGGCAATAGTCGTCGCCGTAGAGCAGATCCTCATAGGTGGTGACGCCTTGCTCGACCTCGTAGACACCCGGGCGCTTCACTTGCCCGGAGACCGCGAACATGCGCGTACCCGGAGAGGTTTCGCTGCCGTACTTCTTGTACTCCTCGGCGGAGTTGTTCATCAGCCACGGCAGGTTCGCCAACGTCTCGACGTTGTTGACAATCGTGGGCTGACCGTAGAGGCCAACGGCTGCGGGAAAGAATGGTGGCTTCAGGCGTGGCATGCCACGGTTGCCCTCGAGGCTCTCGATGAGCGCTGTCTCTTCACCAACGATGTATGCGCCAGCACCCCAGTGCAGCACGATGTCGACGGAGAAGTCCGAGCCGAGAATGTTCTGTCCGATGTACCCCTTGGCGTACGCCTCGTTGAGGGCATCGGCGATCCGCTGCTGGGCGATCGCCATCTCGCCGCGAACGTACAGGAAGCACTGCGACAAGCCAATCGCGTAACACGCGATCAGGCAGCCTTCGATCAGCTGATGTGGATCTCGCTCCATGAGGAGACGGTCTTTGTAGGTTCCTGGCTCGGACTCATCGCCGTTGACGACCAGGTACCGGGGCCAGACCTCTGGCGGGCAAAAGCCCCACTTGATTCCGGCCGGGAAGCCAGCGCCGCCGCGGCCGAGAAGCGTTGCGTCGCGGGTCTCGCCGTGGACTTCTTCGGGAGTGCGCTTCAGCGCGGCCCTGAGGCCTTCATAGCCACCGGTCGCCTCGTAGCGCTCCATCGTGTAGCTGTCTTCATAGGTGAAGCGCGAGGTAACGATCTTTGTGCCGGGAGTCTCGACGTAGCCCGGAGCGTGTGGAACGTAATCACCAATGGCCATTAGTTGTCCTTCGCAGCCGCGGTGAGCCACACCGGTGCTTCGTGAATCTGCTCGGGGGCGATGATGTGCGCCGTTTGCTCTTCGGTCATGGTCTGGCGGGCGAGACCCAACGTGCCGTGGCTTGGGATTGGCTCACCGGGGTTCGACGTAATGAGCTTGTCGGGCGTGTTGCCGGCGCGAAGCGCAGCGATGATGTCATCGAAGTCGTCGTGGGTCAGGCGAAGCCCAAAGCGATAGTTGACCTGAATGCATGGCGCTTCGGTGCACGCCGCAATGCATTCGACGTCCTCGATCGTGAACATGCCGTCTTCGGTCGTGCCGCCAGCACGAATGCCGAGCGTTTCCTCGGCGTGGTGCAGGAGTTCCTCGCCACCGAGCAGTTGGCACGACAAGTTGGTGCAGATGTTGACCATGTAGGTGCCAACGGGATGCAGCTTGAACATCTCGTAGAACGTGCAGGTTCCCTTGACCTCGGCGGGGGTAACTCCGACCAATTCGGCGAGGTGCGACATGGCGTCATCGGACACCCAACCGTCTTGTTCTTGTGCCAAATGCAGCAGCGGAATCAGGGCAGACTTCGGCCGCGGGTAGCGACGAATGATGTCGTGGGCAAGCGCCACGTTGGCGTCAGAAAGTCGGCTCATGAGACAACCTTTGCTGCGTGCGACGTTTCGCCGCAGGCGAAATTCGGGTTTGGGGAAGCCCCTTCGGGGCTGAGCCAATACGTCACCGATCAACCTCACCCATGATTGGATCGACGCTCGAAATGACGGCGACGGCATCGGCGAGGAGGCCGTTTTCCATCAGGTGCGGGAGCGTCTGCAAGTTCACAAAGCTCGGGGCACGAACGTGCATGCGATACGGCGTCGAACTGCCGTCGCTCACGATATACACGCCGAGTTCGCCGCGAGGACTCTCGACCGCAGCGTAGGTCTCACCGGCGGGCACTTTGAAGCCCTCGGTGAAGATCTTGAAGTGATGGATAAGCGCTTCCATCGACTCGTCGATTCGGCCACGCGGTGGTGGCGTGACCTTCTTGTTCTGCGCCCGGTAGTCACCCGATGGCATCTTCTCGATGCACTGGCGAACGATCTTGATCGACTCTTCGATCTCGGCGAGGCGGATTGCGTACCGGTCGAAGCAATCGCCGTACTCACCAACGGGGATCGCAAAGTCGACCTGGTCATACGCGAGGTATGGCATGTCTCGACGCAGGTCCCAGCTACTTCCGGCCGATCGTAGGATTGGGCCGGTGGTTCCGAGTGCGAGGCATTCGGCCTCGTTGATCACACCAACACCTTGGAGACGGTCTCGCCAGATCGGCTGGCCGTTCATCAAGATGTGATACTCATCGAGGCGGGGCTCGAGCATTTCGAGGTACTCGAGCAGATCTTCTTGCCAGCCGTCGTGCAGGTCGGCGGCAACGCCACCGGGACGGATGTAGTTGTGGTTCATGCGAAGGCCGGTGACCTTCTCAAAGAAGCGCAACAGCGGCTCGCGTTCGCGCCATCCGTAGATCATCATCGATACGGCACCGAGGTCCATGCCGTTGGTCGCCATGAACAACAGGTGTGATGCCATGCGGTTCAGCTCGGTCATCATCATGCGAATCCAGGTCGCACGCTCAGGAATCTCAAGACCGAGCAAGTTCTCCACAGCGAGCGAGAACGCAAGCTCAGTGAACAAGGGCGAGGAGTAGTCCATACGGGTGACGTTCGTGCCACCCTGCAAGTAGGTGAGCTGCTCGCCGGTCTTTTCCATACCGGTGTGGAGATACCCAATGATTGGCTTTGAACGCAGAACCGTCTCACCTTCCATCTCGAGCATCAGCCGGAGAACACCATGTGTTGACGGGTGCGACGGGCCCATGTTGATGATCATCTTCTGATCACCGAACTCGTCATCAGGGCTCAGCGAGAGAGCGCCAGCTTCGGCTTCGCTCATTCGCAGGACCGCGTTGTCGCGGCTCATGACACGTTCGGCGCCGCCGACGAGGCCGTCGATTTCGGTCTCCGACGGGGTGTGTTCTGCAATAGTCATGTCACTATCCCCTAGCTCTGCCCGGGCGCGCCTTTGAACTGGACCGGAATACGGCCCACATCAAAGTCTTTCCGCAGCGGGAATCCGTTCCATTCCTCGGGCATCAAGATGCGGCTGAGGTCTGGGTGGTCGGTGAAGTCGATTCCGAACATGTCGAACGCTTCTCGTTCCATTGCTTCGGTACCCGGGAACATGTCGAACAGCGACGGTACCGCGGCACCCTCGGCCACCTGGCAACGAACTCGGATGCGCTCACGTCGTGCGTGACTAATGAGGTTGACGACAACCTCGAATCGCTCGGGAATGACGCTCGCAGGCAAGTCGTTGCGCACATGGTCGACATAGTCGGCACCACACAAGTCGATGACTTGTTGAAAACCGTCGCTGATCAGCTCGCCAAAGAGGTCGAGATAGGACTCTGCGTCGGCGAAGACGACCGTCTGGCCGAATGCTCGGCGTACGGGAACGCCGTAGAGCAATTCCTCTTCCGGGGCTGCGTCTTCGTCGACGTCTTCAGCACCGTCGTCTTCGGTGTCGTCTTGTTCTTCGGTCTCGGTCTCTTCGGCCGGCGCCTCAGTGTCGTCCGACGCGGTCTCTTCTTCGGTGGTCTCGGTGTCTTCAGCCATGATTACGCCCGGCCGAGTGAGACTGGAGTTTGCTGTCCGTCGCGCTGGGCGACTTCGATCGCTGCGCCGCCACCGTTCTCGGTGCGTCGTCGCATGAGCTCGCCGGTTTCGATTGCACCGTGGAGCGTAAAGATTGCGTGGAGCAAGGTTTCTGGACCTGGTGGGCAGCCGGGTGCATACACGTCGACCGGCACGACCTGATCGACACCTTGGACGATCGCATAGTTGTTGAACATGCCGCCGCTAGAGGCGCACACACCCATGGAAATAACCCACTTTGGCTCGGCCATCTGGTCGTAGATGGTCCGCAAGACCGGCGCCATCTTCTGTGAAACACGTCCGGCAACAATCATGAGGTCGGCTTGGCGAGGAGAGGCACGAAAGACCTCCATGCCATAGCGGGCCATGTCGTAGTGACCTGCACCGGTGGCCATCATCTCAATCGCGCAGCACGCAAGGCCAAAGGTTGCGGGCCACAAGCTGCGTGCGCGTGACCAGTTGACCAGGTCTTCGACCCGAGCGGTAATGACGTTGTGTTCCAGGCCAGCAAGGCCGTCGTCGAGAACGGTGCGACCACTGTGCTCGTCTTTAAACAAACCCATATCAGGCGGCCTCGGTTACGTCGGGATCGGGAAAGCGGCCCTCACCACCAACACGGCGAACCGTAGAACGGGTGGTGCGTTCGGCCGACACGGCAGCTTTGAGTCGCTGTGCCTGGTGCACGGGGCCCCATTCGAGGGCACCATTTCCAATCAGGTAGACAAACGACTCGAACACGGCGAACGCAAAGATCAGAATCGCAAAGAATCCGAATGCGCCGAGACTCTCATGGGCAACGGCCCACGGGTAGAAGAAGATGAGCTCGATGTCGAACACGATGAAGATCATGGCGATCAAGAAGAAGCGCACCGGGAACCGTTCCGGGGTTTCCTTCGCTGGCTCGATACCACACTCATAGGCCGAGTTCTTCTTGTCGTTTGGCCGGTTCGGGGCCAACATCCGAGAAGCAACAAAGCTGACTGCCGCGAACAGGATGCCAAGCACCATGAGTGCTACGAGCGGCAGGTATTGCATGTCTTAGGCCTCGGATTCGAATTCTTCGACGCGCGACATCGTGGCGAGGTCGCGCAGGTGGAGCATGTATGCAAGGGCGGTGAAGATGAGGAGCGAGCCAAGGGTGACCATGGCCGGCGGGAATCGAAGGTTGCCCAGGTCGCGAATCATCACGACGGACACGATCGGTGCATCTTCATCGACGGTCGGGAACGGCGGAGCCTGGCCTTCTTCGACGATGAGTGCTTCTTCATCGATCGCCTGTAGCTGAACAACCGCGTACTCCGGTGGGTTCAGAATGCGAGCGGAGTTCGAAATCCAGTGCCAACCACGACGCAAGTTGTCGCCGCAGAAGGTGCAGTCCAGGTCGATGTTTCGATCGAGACGAGGCTTGCCGCCAATGCGGAAGGCGTCGAGGAACTTGAATTCGGACTGCGCATCGAATTCGAAGCCGTCCTGCTCGAGAATTGCGGCACCAGCCGTCGACTGGGCCTCGCCCGCTTCGCCTGTAGTCATGATCTCCCAACCAGCAAGGTCGGGAATCAGGCCACTGTCTTGTGCTTGATCGACGAAGTCGGGGGCGACCGAGACCACCTGGGACAAGGTGGTGGATTCATTGCGCTGGGCGTTTCGGATTTCTTGCGCATTGATATCTTCAGCGGTCATTTCGGCAAACGCCGGATCGGTCATGTCGAGTTCAGAGGTGAACTCACCCATCGCCGCAACAACGTCTAAGTCGTCGGACTCAAGCCCAGCGAGCGCAACCTGAATGCCCAGACCCTGAAGATCGGCAGGATCAGGAAGATCGGTGGCTCGTTCGACCGATGACTGACTGATGTCGTTTCGGTTGAAGTCGAGCACCTGCCAGCTAACGGAGTCGCCGACATAACCAATGCCACGGATCCACCAAAAGCCACCCATGATCGACATCCAGCCAAAGAAGGCAGCGAGTGCGATCAGCGATGCCAGGCGAACACCGGAGTTCGTGGCGAGGATCAACCAAACAGATCCGAACAGAACAACAGCTCCGGTACCGACAACAAGGATGCCGCGGATTTCTGGGTCAAAGCCGATAGCGGCGAGCGTCGAGAGCATTACAAGCTCCTCTCGTAAGCCACAATTGCGGCGATTTGTTCTTCGGTGAGGATGGCGGGCCACTGCACTACTGGCTCGCCGGCGACATCGACGTTGAATTCACGGACGTGTTCGACCTGGGCGTTGGCGTCGATGCTGTCATCCTGGCGAATTGCGAAGCCAGGCATCTGACCACTTCCCTGCCCGGCACTGCCGTAGCGGATGCCGTCCTCGGAACCAATGCGGATGAAGTCGATCATCTGCTCGGCACGTGGGAACTGGCTGTGGGTCGAGTTGTTGGTCAGGTTTGGACCGAACCAGCCACCACCTTGGACGTAACCGGCGTTGCCTTCGGCGTCGAGGGTGAGTGGATCGCCGTTGAGGTCGATGTCGTTGGCTCCGTCGTAGGACCAGCCAGCGGTGTGGCAGCGTGCACAGCTGTAGCCGCCCGCATCGGCGCGGTTCGTGAACAGCAGCTTGCCGTAGGTGAGGTATTCCTCGTGCGACGGGTCACTGATCTCGTTTACCCATGCGGCCATATCGTCGGTCGTGAAGACCTCGCCGAGCTTCTTTTGCACCTCGGAGAGCCCGCCCTGGGCCTCTTCGATCACGCTCGGGATACCGGTCTGCTGAGCCTGTGCGAGTGTTCGCTGAGCAGCGGCCAGTTCGGCGCTGAGCTCGGGGTCACGGCTGACCCATTCGAGACGAGCGCCTTCCACGAGACCGTCGAAGACCGCGGCCTGAACGGCATCTTCGTCCTTTTGAACCGAACGCAGATACGTGATGATGATGTCGAGCTGCTGTGCAGTCAGTGCGCCACCGCCGGGAGAACCCCACGCTGGCATGACGCCGTTACGCCCGTAGTTGAGCGTGTGGGTGACTTCTTCTTCGGAGAAGCGAGTAAGTAACGAGGTAAGCGAAGGCGCAACCCAGTCGACCGAGGCAACGAAATTGCCGCTGCCGGCTTCAGTGATGGCGAATGCAGCAATACCACCAGCGCCGCCGCCACCGTGACACGATGCGCATGCTTCCTCGAAAGCTTCTGCACCATCTTCGGTCCAGAGCTCAAGGGTGTTCTCGACATAACCCTCGTGACGTCCAGGCTCGCCGAGCCAGTACAACGGCAAGGCAATGCCGATGACGGCAAGCAGAACGAGACCCGACATCAAGCTCTGGTCGAGCTTGCGGGTTTCGAGGATGTCGTCATCGAAATAGGGCTTGCGGTTGGCGGCGAGTTCGATCTCGGCACCACCCTCACCCTTGGAGTCGAGGAGGTTAAAGAAGAGGTATACGACAAAGCCAATTATGACGATGGCGAAGATAACTAAGCCGACGTTGCGCACGGCGGTCTGAGCAAGGATCATCACGGTCTCTGAATCTAGGGGAACAACGGGTCCAGCACTGCTTTTTGCGGGTGCTGATTTTGCGAAATGTGACTAGTGCGACGAAGCGCCGAGGCAGCTCGGCCCTTCACGCTCTTGGCCGGTGGTGTTCACGCCAATGTCGGGACCACCAATGATGTTGCCGGTGTTGACCTTGAGGACCCCACCTTCGACAGCCATCTCGAAGAAATCCATACCTCGTGGCGCTGGTCCGCCGCGCTTCTCGCCGACCTGGTTGTAGAACGATCCGTGGCACGGGCACTCGAAGTATTGTGAGCTTCCGCACTCTGGAACACGGCACCCGAGGTGTGGGCACTTCTGGTAGATCGCCTTCACGCCGGCTTGAATGCCGGGCCACGCAGGCGTCGTTGAGTAAACCGAGGCAGCCTTCTCGAGCGCACCCGCCGGGAACTCGGTAACCCACATACGTCCTTCGGGACGATAGAGGAAGCCGTTGTTTGCACGGATTTCGTTGACGACGTCAGTAACTGGACCCACGGTGATGACAGATCCGAAGCCTTCGGAGGCGCCCGGCCACAGCTGTGCAATGACCGCTGCGCCAAAGCCGCTGAGGTTCAAGCCAAAGAGGGCGATGATCGCACGGTTCAAGAATTGACGACGAGCAACACCGATGACCTCGGGGTCGGGGGCGACCCATGGTTCGATGTCGGCGTCGGTGCCAGGGGCGACGAGGTCGCCACCTTGGCGCTGTTCGAGAGCGGTGGTCTTCTCCAGGTCGCGGCCGCTTATGCCAGCGTCGGCGGCAGCTGCGCCGACCGAAGCTTTGACGCGGTCGCGGTCACGGCGACGGGTCTCCGCAGAAAGTTCGCTGACGGCGGAATCGGCGTCACGACGCCGCGATGCGGCGAACAGCAAGATGCCAGCGAGGGCGATCAAGCCGATGATTGCAAGGATTGCGATGACGGTCATTGTCGTACCTTCCTTAGAACTCGAAGAACAGGCCGTCGGACCACGGCATGATGAAGTTGAATCCTGGGCCTCGGAAGAACGATCCGATCATTACGAGTACGGCCCAGTACATGAGGTGCACTGTCTGCAACGAGATAGCGAACTTGCGATCTTCCGGCTTCATCGAAGGGTTTCGATCGATGTAAGGAGCCAGGATCAGCAAGAACATGCCCATTCCCGGGATGGTCACACCAGCAACCATTGGGTGGAAGAGCACCAAGAGCTCCTGCAGACCCAGGAAGTACCACGGTGCCTTCGATGGGTTCGGCGTCTCGTTGAAGTTTGCGAGTTCGAGCAATGGGGCGTTCACAAAGACCGAGAAGATCAAGATGAACGCGAGCACGAACAAGCAGCAGACGAATTCGACGACGAGCAGGTGCGGCCACGTGTGGACCTTGTCCTGAGGGACGGCCTTGACGTCTTGGATCGAACCGGACTTCACCACGGTGAGCAATCGCTGGGTGTTTGCGACTGGCCCCGCAGGTGCCGCAGCGGCAACAGCTGTGGCAACGCCACCGCCACCAGCGGCTGCCGGGGTAGCTGCGCCTGCAGCCTCGACAGCGCCACCGGCGGACTTGTTCTTTGCGGCCTTGGACCGTTCGAGCAAGTGCGCAGGGATCTTCGAGGCGGCTTCGCTCTGTGGAGCGTCGTCGGACGCGGGCGCTGCGGCCTCAGCTGCCGGAGCAGCCTCGGTCTCGGCCTTGGCCCGAGCTTCAGCGGCTCGTTTACGGAGATGTTCAGGAATTTCAGTCATTGGCTTCGTTCCTTCCTACAGCGGTCCAGAGATTCCGCCGTCTTTGCGGACTCTCCAGAAGTGAATGGCCATAAATATGACAGTGACAAAGGGCAAGAAGAGCACGTGGAGTACATACCAACGCAGCAATGTGGTTGTACCAATTTCGACGCCACCGAGGAGCACGAATCGAACCTGGGCACCGAACACTGGCGTGTAGCCCATCATGTTCGTACCCACGGTCACGGCCCAGAGTGCGAGCTGATCCCATGGCAACAGGTAGCCGGTGAACGACAGGAGCAGGGTGAACTGCAGAAGCATCACACCAATAACCCAGTTGAATTCACGAGGTGCCTTGTAGGCACCGTGGTAAAACACGCGGGCCATGTGCAAGAACACCGACAACACCATGAGGTGGGCGGCCCAGCGGTGCATGTTGCGCACGAGAAGACCAAAGGTCACCGCGGACTGGAGCTGGTAGATGTCGTCCCAGGCTTGAGCAGCCGTTGGGCGGTAGAAGAACATCAAGAAGATGCCGGTCACCGTCAAGAGAATGAACGTGAAGAAGCTGATGCCGCCGAGGCACAGCGTGTAGCTGACCTTGACCGCGTGACGCTTCACCTTCACCGGGTGCAAGTGGTACAGCACCGAGTTCATGATCACGTATGAACGGTTACGAGGGCTATCGCTGTACCCCTTGCGGAAGATCGAACCTGGACGAAAGATTGAGCTCCAGGCTTGTGAGCCTTGAGTTGCATCGACCAGGTCGTTGGTCTTCTTTTGGAGTTGTTGCGAAACCGGCAGCTTGTTCTTTGCCACGTGGTTGCTCCTGAAATTTTCTGCGTTGGGTGGAAGTAAAAGGGTCTGGGACTAGCCGAGGCGCATGCCGTAGCCGTACCCGTGGGTGTTCGTGCGTTGGTGGTAGTCGCCGTCTGGATCAGGATCACTGATCTTTCCGAGGATGATCACACCGGTTGGGCATCGATCGACGCAGAGGGCACAGCGTGTGCACACATCGTCGTCGATAGTGAAAATGACGTGGTCCGACGGGTCGAGACCGGGTTGTTCGGTACCGATGGCTTCGTCGATTGCGCTCGGCGACACCATGTGGATGCACTTCCACGGACAAATGTCGACACAGCCCTCGCACATGATGCACTCGGACTGATCGATGTGAATGAACTGCTTTGGCTTAACGGCAGCCGACAACCAGGCTGCGTCGACTTCCTGCAGCACGTAGTCGTCCCGAAATTCGGGCATCGGCGGGTTTGCGTCGGTGACCGACACTTATCGCGCTCCCTGTCGGATGAGCGGACGTCCAAACTCTGACGGCGCTTCGGTGGCCTGCTCTTGAGCGGTTGCACGTGCAGCACGCGTCTGCCAGTGGTTCCAGTACCAAATGTTGACTCCGAGGAACACCACATGGATGAGCACGGCGATGATGTCGCGCAAGATGAGGTAGGGAATGCGGAACGGGAACCAACCACCGTCGACCTGAGCGGCGATAACGCCAACGTTTTGTCCCGCATCGTTCGTACCAGAGATGAGTGGAATGTGCGGCCCTTCGAGCAGCACATCAGCGCGCCAGCCCAAGCCCTTGTCGGCCCATTCGAGCCAATAATGGGGCACTACTCCGTACACCCAAAAGAAGACGGTGAAGACGTAGACGGAGGCGATCATTGCTTCGCCCCAGGTCATCTTCTTGTCGACAGGGGCCGACTTGTCGTACCAGTGGTAAACGGCGAGCAACAGTGCCGTGACGATTAGGGAAACAATGAACTCAACCATGTTGAACCTCAGCCATGTTTGGTCGTGCTCTCCTCGAGGGCGGAATTACGTGGATAAACAGAGTCTCGCATGTTCTCGGGCGATCGCGGTGCAACCGCTCGTGAACGTAATCACAAGTGTAGGGGGCAGTGATAGCCATCCCTGGTCTCGACCGAGGGTTTATCACGCGAATTTATTCCTCTCCACATTCGGTCGGGCGTGACAATAGTCGCTCCGAAAGCGGCTCCTGGGTTGGTTGCCGTGGACCGTCCGCTCCTACGATCCACGCGGTAGGTATCGTGGAAACTTCGGCACCGCAGACGCCCAAACTCGGCGTACGCTTCACCGTTGATCTACGCGCTACATACCGCGCACCATTTACCGTCTCGGCACTTACTGAGGAGAGGGTCCCTTGACCGAAATCCCTGAACATCTGTTGAAGCGCTCAAAGGAGCGCAAGGCAGCCCTTTCTGGAGAAGCCCCTGCCGCTGATGCGGCTGCCGAACCAGGCACCGCAGTAGAAGCCGCAGCCTCAGCAGCACCCGTTGCGGCAGCAGCCCCGGTTCCCGAGGTCGCCCCAGAGCCCGAGCCAGTCCGAGTCGCCCCATATGTTGAGGCCTACGAAGCTCGCAAGAAGATGCCGTACTGGATCATCCCAGTACTCCTTACCCTCCCGGTGTGGGCAGCGATGTACGTCGGCACGCTCGAGCGTGTCCCCCAGGGCCTGACCGGCCTGTTGGGCGAAGGCGAACACCTCTATGTGGAAGCCGGCTGTTCTGGCTGCCACGGAGCCGAAGGCGGCGGTGGTATCGGTCCTGCGCTCGCAGACGGCGAAGTCCACGTTACGTTCACCTCGATCGAGGACCAGGTCGTCTGGATCGCACAAGGTTCGGCAATCGTTGGAACCGGCAACAACTACTCCTCGGCCGACTCTCCTCGCCCTCGAGCAGTCGCTGGCCAGATGCCAGGCTTCGGTCTGGGCGCATCGAACGAGCTCGATATGGAAGAGCTTCTCGCCGTCACGTTGTACGAGCGCACGCAGCTCGAGCCAAACGAGGAAGCCGCCGAGCGCGAACTGCTCCTCGCCGAGCAGATGAACCTCATGCTCGAAACCGGCGAACTCGAGGAAATCCTCGAAGGATCCGAGCTCAGCATCCACGACGTACGCGACGCGGCAACCCTCACCGCAGCCGACGTGGCCGCATACCTCGAGCCCGCTCGGGCAGCACTCATCGCCGACGAGGGCTAATCTCGCGTCACGATGCACGTGAAGCTCACCACTCCCGAAGTTCGATCCCAATGGATCGAGTCTGGGCGCGGCGAGGGCAACGCATCATCGATCGTCCCAACACATAACGCCGCCAAGCCACTCGGCTGGAAGCGCGTCGTACCGGCCACGGTGCTGATCGGCGCGTGTGCAGCAGCTGCCTTCACCGAGGTTTCCGCTGAAGAGGGCCAGGTGTTGTGTCCGTACCGCCTCGCCACGGGCGGCTGGTGTCCGGGTTGCGGTTGCACGCGTGCGCTCAAGGCGGTCATGCATGGCGACGTGCGCGGCTCACTGGTGCTGAACCCGTGGATGTTGCTCGTGCTCGCACAAGCGATCGTGATCAGTGGCTTCTTCTTGGTGATGCCCGACAAAGCACAAGCGTGGTGGCGATCCAACGACTACAAGGTCGCCAAGATCAACCTGGCGATCGCTGTTGTTCTGTGGGCCATCCGACTTTCCGTCGGCACGATTCCCCTGCCGTTCACCTAGCAGCGGGGCGCACCGGTCAACGGCAACGCGGCTCGTTCGCTAGCCGGGCACGTTACGGACATCGATGACGTCGTCGCCTTGGGTGATGGCGAACAAGAACTTGGTGACGTCGGTCTTGGTCACGTTCTGTAGGGCGGAGAACTCCGAGCGGCGATCCATCACATCTGCGGCTGGCCGGTAGGCCTCGTCGAACAACGATCCAATGATGTAGCCGTTGTTGATGAAGCCGTATTCGGATTCGAGTACCGCAACGGCTTCAGCGAAGTCGTCGTTGCTCACGGCGCCTTGTCGGAGCTCGGCAAGTTCGCGCGATACCGTGTCCGCAATCTCGTCGATACGGGCCGGATCTCCGTCGATCGACACCAACAGCTCAATGCCGTCGCCAGGCTCGCTGAACTCGATGCGAGCATTTCCGCCATAGGTTGCACCGAGCTCCTCGCGAATGACCGTGAAGATCCTGTCGTTCAAGATGCGGGTCGTGACCTCGGCGAGCACTCGGCTCGCAATGGTCTCGTCACCCCAGGACGACACATGGAGCAGTCGGTACGAACCGCCAGATGTACCCGATCCAACGTCGAGCCGCTCGGTGACCACGCCGGGCGGCGGCGGCTGTCGTGGTTCCTCACCCTCACGCGCCTCGGGCAGTGAACCAATCCAGGTTCGGGCGAGCTCGATCACGGTGTCTTCGTCGACGTCGCCGACGACGACGACCACGTGGTCGTCCATCGACCCGAATCGATCGTCCCAGATGCGTTGCGCGTCATCGGGGGTGAGGTCGTCCAATTCGCGCAACGTTGGAGCCGCAACGAGGGGCCCTCCGCCAGTCCGAGCGTCGGACACGGCGACCTGCGCTGCAGTTGCGGAGTTCAAACCGACCTGCTCGGTCCGATCACGAGCGAACTCGACTTGCTGACGGAATGGCACATCGTCGATTCGCGGCTCGAGGATCGACATGTGCATCAGCTGGAAGAAGGTCTCTAGGTCGTCGGTGGATGCCCCACCGGAGAACCCTTCGCTGAAGTCGGCCAGATACGGAGAGAACGACACATCCTGATCGGCGAGGTAACGGCGAACCTGGATCTGGTCCCATGGGCCGACGCCGCTCGCAGACACGGTTGCCACCGCGGCGTTTGCGACCGCCCCATCGGTAGCGCCGAGCAGGACCCGTCCTCCCGGCGACTCCGACACGACAGAAACCTGACCCTCCGAGATCGTCGAAGGCGAGAACAGCACCCGGGTGCCGTTGTCGAAGACGAGCTCAACACCTTCATTCTTGTCGAGGCCGAGCTGGTCGACTTCGCGAACGGGCTCCGGAGCGGCGATGAGCTCCTCTATCTCCTCAATGTCATCGCTAAACGACTCGACGGTTGCGAGTGCAGCTCGTTCGATGCCCGCTCGATGGTTCTCGACATCCCCGACGCGTTCTGCATCAGGACCGACGATGATCACGATCGGGGCGGCCGACGTCATCATCCAGCCGTAGTGGTTGTTCACCACATCGAGTTCGAGTCCACTGAGAAGGTCGATCGCGAGGTCGTAGCTATCGTCGATCGACTGAAGATCGCCTCCGCCAATGAAGTGACTAACGAGCTCGTTGGCGAAGTCGCGGTCCTGGGTCGTTCCGAATTGCGCGAGTCGCTCGTCTTGAGCAGCACGGACCGCCTCGACTGCCCGATCGAGTTCGGCCTGGGTAAAGGCGTTCTGAATACTGCCCTGCAATTCGGTCATAAAGACCTCGGTGCCGACTTCAAGGTTGTCGGCATCGACGTTGAATCCCATGTAGGCCAGGTCGCGATTCCACCCAAACCAGCCGCCGCCAGCCCGTCGAAGGTCGAGACGACCCGAAGCGACACCTTCGTTGAGCCGGTTGTTGATCATCTGGCCCAGCACAAACTCGGTAAGTCGCAGTTCGTTTCCGCCGCGTGTGCTGAGATCCCACGACTTCACGGGAATGTCGACGCTGATGAACGAGTCGCCGTAGCTGGGTTCGATCACCGTTTCGATGTAGGGCTCGGAACGTAAGGTCGTCACGGTCGTATCGGGCGCGTCCCGGATTTCCCCGCGCGCTTCGATACCTGCGAACTCCGCAACGATCGATGCCTCGAGCTCGTCGAGGCTGCGGTCTCCGACCGCAATGACCGCCATGTTGTCCGGCCGATACCAGGTGTCGTAGTACTCGCGAAGGTCCTCGGCGGTGATTGCATTGACGGACTCTGCCGTGCCCGACACATTGACGCCTTCGAACGGCGTCTGTAGGTAGTAGGCCTTTTCGAAGGCGACCCCGATGATTCCCTGCCCGCTCTCGTCTCGTAGTCGGAGTTCTTCACGAACGATCGGGGCTTCCCGTCGTACCTCGTCGGGGTCGATCGTTGCGGCCGACGCCCATTGGGCCAGCACTTCGAACGCGACATCGACGTTGTCTCCTTGGTCGGCGACCTCGATTTGGTACACCGTCTCGCTGTCGCTTGTGTAGGCGTTGAAGTCTGGGCCGATCTCGGCGCCGATGCGGCGTAGCGCGGCATCGAGACTGTTGCCGGGGTACTTCTCGGTGCCGTTAAACATCATGTGCTCAAGGAAATGTGCTGCCCCACTACCGCGCGGGTTTTCTTCTACGCCGCCGGCGTTGACCGCGAGGCGCATGGACACCGAGCTGCCTGGGCTGTCGTTCGACCGCACGTAATAGGTGAGGCCGTTTTCGAGGACGCCAATTCGGATCTCGTCGGAAATCGATAGCGGCGTAGTGTCGGGCACGGGCTCGGTGAAGGAGAAGTCGGGCGCTTCACTCTGAGACGCCGAAGGTGCAGCGCTGTCCGTTGATGCGCTCGTCGTGGGCTCGTTGGACGCTTCGGCGACCGTCGTGGTTGCAGCGTCGACGGCCTCGCCTGTTTCATCTGGTGTGCAGGCTGTTGCCAGGAGTGCTGCGGCTACCAGCGCGGCCAGGAGGCGAGCGGTCTTGGCACGCCCACGCCCCCTACCTTGTCCGTCGAGCCGTGAGATGTGTGTTTTCGACCGGTCCACCATGGGTCCAGTATCGGCCAAATGTCGCGTCGAGTGAGTCAGGGCTCGACGTGGGCAAGGGCCTAGGCGATTGCGTTCGCGGCCTCGGCCATGACGGCAACAGCTTCGTCGATCACGGCATCGCTATGGGCAAGCCCGGGAAACAAGATCTCATAGGGACCAGGCGCAAGCGCGACACCGCGGCTCAGGCACTCGTGGAAGAACTTCTGGTACACGCCGTTCTCGGCCAATACCTTGACTTCATCGAAGTTCGTTGGAGCCTCGGTTCCAAAGAACAGACCAACGATCGGTCCAACGGTGGGCACGATTGCATCCACTCCAGCGTCGGCGAACGCTGATCGCATGCCGGTCGCGAGCCGGTTCGCAATCCGCTCGAGCTCTACATAGGCATCACGATCGAGGACCTCGAGGGTCGCCAGGCCAGCAGCGGTGGCGAGCGGGTTACCCGACAGCGTGCCGCCTTGATAGACGCCGCCCAGCGGCGAGATGTGTGCCATGACTTCGCGGCTGCCTCCGTAGAGACCTACGGGAAGTCCTCCGCCGATGACCTTGCCGAACGCCCAGACGTCTGGTTGCACGCCGAACCATTCGGTGGCGCCACCGTGGGCGAGCCGGAAGCCGGTGATGACCTCGTCGAACAGCAGCATGGCGCCGGCCTTGTCGCAGGCTTCTCGAAGGCCCTTCAGGAAGCCTTCGCTCGGAGGTACGAGGCCCATGTTCGCAGCAACGGGTTCGACCGCCACGACGGCGATGGTCTCATCGATCTCGGGGATGACGTTGAACGGCGCAACGATCGTGTCGGCGACGGCTCCGTCGGGGACTCCGTCGCTTCCGGCCAAGCCTTGGTTCGCTACGCCGCTTCCGCCGGCGACGAGCAGCGAGTCGGTGTGGCCGTGGTAGCACCCGGCGAACTTGATGATCGTGTTTCGGCCGGTCGCACCGCGGGCCAAACGGATTGCCGACATAGCGGCCTCGGTGCCCGACGATGTCATGCGCATCATCTCCATACCGGGGATACGGCGCGCAATCTCCTCGGCGAGTTCTACCTCGCCAAGTGTGGGCGCTCCATAACTTGTGCCGGCGCTCGCGGCCTTGGTGATTGCCTCGATGACCTTCGGATGGGCGTGCCCGAGAATTCCCGGACCATAACTCTGCACGAAGTCGATGTAGGTCTTGCCCTCGACGTCGGTGACATATGGGCCCTCGCCACTCGCCACGAAGTACGGCGTTCCGCCAACGCTGCGGAAGGAGCGAACGGGCGAGTTCACGCCTCCGGGCATAACGAGCTTGCCTCGTTCGAAGAGGGACTCATTGGTGTGGTTCATGGTTCGAGCTCTGGGGTAGGTGGGTCGATGGCCTTTGGCGGCGCGGGCAAAGCCGGGCGTAGGCCGTGGAGGGATTCGGCGATACTGCGGGCCAGATAGGTGAGGATCAGGTCGGCGCCGGCTCGCTTGATCGAGATCAACGACTCGAGCGCTGCGGCTTGGCCGTCGATCCACCCGTTGGCCTCGGCGGCTTTGAGCATCGCGTATTCGCCCGACACGTGGTAGGCGGCGATTGGGGCATCGGTTTCGAGGCGTGCCCGCAAGATGATGTCGAGATACGGGATGGCGGGCTTGACCATGATCATGTCGGCACCCTCGCCGAGATCCTGGCGGATCTCGTCCATGGCCTCGCGCCCGTTGCGCGGATCTTGTTGGTAGCCCTTGCGATCGCCGCCATCGGCGATCGTTACGTCGACCGCGTCTCGAAACGGACCGTAGAAGCTCGATGCGTACTTGGCGGCGTAGGCCAAGATGGCGGTGAGTTCGTGGCCAGCTCCGTCGAGCGCGTCGCGTATAGCCGCTACCTGTCCGTCCATCATTCCCGACGGTGCGACGATGTCTGCCCCCGCATTGGCCTGAGCAACGGCGATCTTGCGGTAG
>CALBVK010000348.1 GCA_937969345.1 uncultured Acidimicrobiales bacterium | reverse complement strand
GACCATGTTCTGGTACGTCTTGCGTTTGCTCATGTCTCGCGACTAACACCATCTCCGAGCGAGGCCCGACACTGCGGTGTCGGGCCTCGTTTGCGTTTTAGGCAAACGGACGCATCGGACCCTGGCCCGGGCTGGTTGTCTAGGTTGTCCCCATGGCAGAACTTGCACAGGCGGACGTTGAGTCGATCGAAATCGGACAGTGGAGTCGCGACGGTGTCTTCTGGCTTGTCGAACATGGACAGTCGGTCCTCGAACCGCTCAGCGATTTCACGAGCTGGGTCAACCGGCTGCTCATCGGCGGCGATCCGAACGATGGCTATCTCGTCGCCCTTCCGTGGTACGCGTGGCCGCTCGTCTTTGCGCTCGCGGGGATTGTGACGCTTCGCCCGACACGAGGCGTGCGCGCTGCGGCGCTACTGGTCGCCATTCAATCGTTTGGCTCTCCCGTCGCCGAAGAGTTCTCACAGTCGCTGGCGATGACGGTTGTCGGTGTGGGTCTTGGGATCATCGGCGCGATTCCGGTCGCGATCGTTGCCCACTTCTCCCCCGGGCTTCGTCGAGTCATCCGACGGTTCGCCGACACCGGACTGCTTATCGTCCTGACGAGCCTGATGCTGCCGCTCGTCTTCGTCTTTGGGCTCGGAACCAGCACAGCCCTGTGGACGATCGCCTTGTTCACCCTCGCACCGATGACCAAGGCAATCACTAACGCTCTCGGAGCGGTACGCACCGATCGCTCCCAGGCAATCCAAGAGATCGCCGCTGGCCTGAATACGAGCACCGTCGTGGGCGTGATCCTGCAGAGCAGCCTGGCACTGATCGGCGCCGGAGGACTTGGACGGCTGCTCTTTCGAGCGACGAACAACCTCAACCTCGATCTGCACTTCGTGTCGGCGTTCGCGATCCTCGCACTCACCGCGGCATTCGATCAGGTCACCAGGCCCTCAGGCCGCGACGGCGTCTTCTTCGACCGCACCCACCGGGCCTGGAATCTTCCGACGAGCAGCGACGAGCTCGTTCCGATTCCGCCGACCTACCTACGAACCGCTCCCCCGACAATCATCGGCGCGGCGATCGCCCTCGGCAGCCTCGCGCTGCCATGGTCGTCCGACCGCGGCACCGTCACAAGCCACGTCCGCGAGGCCGACCTATCCATCCCAGGTGCCAGCTTTAACGGCATTGACGAGCTCGGGGGAAGCGGGTTCGGCATCGCCATTGGGACCCTCGCCGGCTGCGCACTGCTGGCGGTTCTATTGCGGGCGGTTCGGCGCAACGGCCCGCCCGCCGATATAACCACAGCCATCGCCATCGCCATCGTCACCGTCAGCGCCGCATTTCTGACGACCGCGGCAGCGCCGTTCGCTGCGCCATCGGGCGTGTCGGTCGGGGCGATCGTTGCGCTCGTCGGTGGTGTTGTCATGCTGCTCGGGACCGCTATCCAGAGCGGCGGCGGTCCGTGGATCGCCACCAACGATTCGGCACGCCTTGGTTATGTCGCAACCGTTCTCGGCCTTGCCGTGGCTGGGCTGTGCATCGTCATCGGAAGCGCTATTGGTTGGGTCGTCGACTTCGACCCGCCACAACAAAGCCTGAGTCTCGATATCGAGGCCGAAATCGACCGGCTCACCGCCGAAGCAGGCGACGACATCAACAAGCAGATCGCAGCGGCCCAGGCAATCCAGGATCTGATCAACGGGCAACAAATACCCGACGCTCCGCTGCGGACCGGCGGCCTGCACATCGACGGCCCACATACCGCCTTCACCGTGCTCGTCGCGTCAGGACTTGCCGTCCTAAGCCTTGTGGTTTCGATGATCACACGGATCGAACGACTCCGATGGCTTGCTTTCGGTCTTGCCTTCGGCGCTGCGTTGTCGTCGGCTGCGTGGATTGCATCGACCGCGATCGAACACGATCCCGCGCTGCAGAGCGACGGTGGGCCGTTCCTCGCACTCCTCGGGGCTGCTGGACTCGCCGCAATCGCACGTCGGGCGCCGCGTCGCGTTGTCCGCGGGGTGTCGCCGACCGCCGAGCCAACTCCTGTGGCCGAACCTGAACTGCCCACGACGATAGAGATTCCAGACCTCTCACCGGTGTAGCCCCTATGGCAGGATGTGCCATGACCGACGTTGCACAGCCATCATCTGCCCAAGACGTACGCGAGTGGGACAACACGTTCAACATGCATCCGTGGGAATCCATGGGCACGGCCCCCGCCGACCGCATGATCGCTGCCCGCGGTGAGGGCATCTATCTGATCGATCCCGACGGACGCAAGTACATCGACGGTCCGGGTGGAATGTGGAACGTGCAGATCGGCTATGGAAACGCAGAGATCGCCCAGGCAATGGCCGACCAAGCGATGGCGCTGCCGTTTAACAGTCCGTGGTACTTCGCCTCTGACCCAGCATCGCAACTCGCCAAGAAGCTGACCGAACTGTCTCCCGGCGACCTGAATTGGGTCTTCTTCACGACCGGCGGATCGTCGGCTGTCGACAGCGCGCTGCGGTTCATGCAGTTCTACAACAACCTGAAGGGGCGCCCGAACAAGAAGATCACGATCTCGCGGGAGAAGGCGTACCACGGGTCCACGTATCTCGCCGCCACGATGTCGGGCAAAGAACGCGACCGCACCTTCATGGACGCCGCAACCGAGCTCGTCCGATTCCTCCCCGATGTCAGCCCGCTGCTCCGTCCCGACGGCATGTCGGTCGCCGAGTGGGGCGATGAGAAAATTGCGGACCTCGAAAACCTGATCGCCGACGTCGGCGCCGACAACATCGGTGCGTTTATCGCCGAGCCAATCCTCGCGAGCGGCGGGGTCATCGTTCCGCCCCCCGGGTACCACGCACGGACCCTTGAGATTTGCCGGGCCAACGACATTCTCTACATCTCCGACGAGGTCGTCACCGGCTTTGGTCGTCTTGGTCACTGGTTTGCGTCGGAGGAAGTGTTCGACATCGTTCCGGACATCATCACGTGTGCAAAGGGCATCACGTCGGGCTACGCGCCACTTGGCGCGATGTTGGTAAGCGACCGCCTCGTCGACGAACTCAAGGCCGAGGATCGCGGCGATGTCATGTTCTCCAACGGATTCACGAACTCGTCGCACCCGGTCAGCTGCGCTGCGGCGCTCAAGAACCTGGAGATCATGGAGCGCGACGGTGTCCTCGAACACGTCCGCGAAATCACCCCGTACTTCCAGGAACGCGTGCGCCGGCTGGAGCGATTCGATGTTGTGGCCGAGGCTCGTGGTGTTGGGCTGGTCGGCGCCATCGAAGGTGCGGTTGCGCCAGCCGACGCGTCAGAAGAGGACCGCCTCCGGATCGACTACGAATTCGGTTCTCGGATCGACAAGGCCTGCGAGGCACGCGGGCTTATTGTCCGCCCATCGATCAACATGTGTGTCTTTTCGCCGCCGCTCGTCATCACCCGGGAGCAGGTCGACGACATGTTCGACATCCTCGAAGACGCCATCTCCGAGGTCGAATCCAGCCTCACCTCCAAAGATTTGTGAGCGATCTCGCGGGCTGAGCCTGCAGAATCGCTCACAAATCTTTGGGTTGGGTCGCCGGGTTCTACTGTTGGTCCATGGTCAACTCGATGAGTACGAATCTGATGGTCCTCGATGTTGCCGAGGCGGTCCGGTTCTACACCGACGTACTCGGCGGCGAAATTGCGTTCGTGGTCGACGATCAACAACAGACAGCAATGGACGGAACCATCCCGGAGAA
>CALBVK010000347.1 GCA_937969345.1 uncultured Acidimicrobiales bacterium | reverse complement strand
GGTGTTTCGGTGGGACACGCGGGTCGCCAGTTCCTGGGCCGAGGTGTAGACGAAGATGTCGAGCGGGTCGTCCCACGGCGAGTCCCACCCCTTCGTAACCGTGGCGACGCGGTCGTCCTCGAGCTTTACGGGATCGCAGTTGCGGCTGATCATGAGGTAGTCGCGAATGACGATGGCGTGCTGGCCTTCTTCGGCGGTCCAGCGGCGGGTCCAGCGGGCGATAGCTGACCCCTCAGGGGCCCGGCTCGCAATCGCATAGTGGTAGAACGGCAAGTTGTCCTCGGTGAGCAGGTTCAGGACAAGCGCTTCGCGAACCTCGGGGCTCACGGTGCATTGCGACTCGTCCCACGGCTCGTCAACGAAGTTGCGGCCCTCTTCCCAACGGATCAGATCGTGCGCGTACCAATCAGGCCGCTTTTCTAAATGGTCTGCCATGAGGCGTTCGATATCGCCGTCAACCGCAGCCAGGAGTTCGTAATGTGCGTCCATGCCGCGCCAAATGTAGTGCAGATAGAGCAGAGGATGAACCTGGGACGCTGAAACGTGTGCGGCGTCACAAGATTTTTCGGGCCGCTGGTACCAAGGAGACCGCGTTTGCGCGGTACGGTCGAGCTTCGTGAACGCACTCCTCATCGGCATTTCCGGCGGCAGCGGCTCCGGAAAGTCCCGCCTTGCACACGACCTCGCAACCGCCCTCGGGCCGGACCGAGTCTCGATTGTTCCGTTCGACGCCTACTACAAGGATCTGCGCGATCTTTCGATGGAAGAACGCAACGCCGTCAACTTCGACCATCCGGATTCCCTCGATGCCGAGATGTATGGCCACCACCTCGACGGTCTCATGAACGGCCTCGACATCGCCCTTCCCGTGTACGACTTTGCCCGCCACCAGCGCATGGACGACCTGCACATCCTCCCCGCTCGCGAGATTGTGATCGCGGAGGGAATCTTGTTGTTCGCGTTCCCCGAGCTCGTCGAACGCTTCGACTACAAGGTGTTCCGAGCCTGTTCGGAAGATCTGCGATTTCGTCGCCGCCTCGAACGTGACACGGTCGAACGGGGCCGTTCGGTCGAAAGCGTCACCGAACAATTCGCGGCATCGGTCAAGCCAATGCACGACGAGTTCGTCGAACCAAGTGCAGCGTTCGCTGACCGGGTTATCGACCACACCGAGGACCTAGCAGCGGTCGTGAACGAGCTCGCTCAACAAGTCGAGCTCATCAACGCGTAAGTCGAGTTCGTCAAGCCTGCGCTGGCGCTCTACCATCACGGTATGCGTACTGGAACCTCCTCTGTGATGAACACGAGCACCGAGAGCGACACCCTCACCCGGCCGGACACGACCGACGGCGGAGATCACGACAAGTTCGCTCACTACGTCCGCAAGAACGAAATCACCGAGAGTGCCGTCACCGGCACTGCGGTCACCGCTATCTGCGGCAAGAAGTGGATTCCGACTCGTCTTCCCGATGAGTTCCCGGTTTGCCCTGACTGCAAACGAATTTACGACCAACTCAAGTCGTCGAAGTAGCGCATCGTGCGTCTGACGATCGGACGACGCCTCGCTCTCGTCGTCGCCGTAACGATCTTTGCGATCGGCGCGCTCGTCGTCGGGGTCTTGAGCCGACAAGCAAGCAACGCTGAGGTTCGCGCAACAGATCAACTCGACGCGGTTGCCGAGCCACTGGCGATGTTCATCGAGAACGAACTCATTGCGGCCGGCCGTCTTCTCGAGGTCGCAGCTGCTACATCCCCCGACGATGCCACAATGATCGGCGAGGTTCAGAAAGCGAGCTTTATCGCCGTAGAGGTTCTGGGCAGTACCGATGAGACGTCTCGTATTGGGGCAACGAGCAATGTCATCGACCGCTCGAGCGCGGCGTCGACAATCGGGATGACCCGGATCCTGAACGGTGATGTCGGCGTCGTTATCGGCACGCCAGTTCCCGGCGGCGAGGGCAAGATCTTGCTCGGCGCGTATAACGCGTCGCACATCCTCGAGAGTGTGGCGGCCGCTGCTACGGGGCCGAGTACCGAAGCGCTTTTAGCGGTCAGGAATGCTGGTGGCGAAGCGGTGATCTTTACCCCGTCTCGTCACGGTGATGGAGCGGCGGTGGGGCTGCCCGAGCCGGCAACCGCCGATCTCATCGATCAGGTTCTTGATGGAGAGAGCAGTTTCGACTCGACCGATGTGGTGATCAACGGTCGACAGTCGGCGGTGGCGATGCGTCGCATTCCGCAGGTCGAGTGGGTTCTGCTGGTCACGACCGATCGGGACGACATTGGGGCCCAGACGCTCCCTGCGTGGCTGCTTCCGTCGTTCGCTCTAATCGGCGCGTTGTCCCTCGTTCCGATCGCGACGGTGCGTAGCCGGTTGCGTCGGGTGGTCCTCGGCGCGCAGGAGCTGGATCGCGATCGTTTGCTCGAACCGTTGTCCGACAGCAAGGACGACGAAATCGGCATTCTGTCTCGCACGCTTCAGTCCCTCGATGATCGTTTGCACTCAGAGGAAGAGAAGCGGAGTCAGTCCGCAATGACGCTGCAACATCGGGCGAGCCACGACCCGTTGACGGGCCTCGCGAACCGTGGGCGTCTTGTCGAGGAGCTGACGATCGCGCTCAACAACCGAGAGCCGGTCGCTGTGCTCTTCTGCGATATCGACGACTTCAAGGGAATCAACGACTCCCAGGGTCATGAGGGCGGAGACCTGGTGCTGAAGTTCGTCGCCGAGCAGCTGGCCTCTGCGTGCGGACCCACCGACCTGATCTCACGCTTTGGCGGTGACGAGTTCTGCGTTCTGTCACGCAGTGGCCCAACGGCGGCCCGCCAACTCGCTGGCAAGGTGGAGCGTGCTCTGGACGCCACGTGCGTCGTGAACGGCAACCAGCAGCGCGTGGGCGGTTCGGTGGGCCTGGCTATCGCCAAGGTGACCGACACGCCCGACAGCATTCTGAAGAGTGCTGACCTTGCGATGTATCGCGAGAAAGAGCGTCGTCGTGGTTTGCGGCGGGCCCGTCGCAGCGGTGAGGAGGCCGAAATTTCGGTCGAGCAGATTCGCCTGGTGTACCAGCCGGTCGTCGAGATCGGCGATGGCACGATCGTCGGCGTCGAGGTCCTCGCTCGGTATATGCATCCTGTGTTGGGCATGCTCGATCCGTCATCGTTCTTGCCTCCGGGCACCGAGCGTGGCGAGTTCGACAAGTTCGACTTGGAGATCCTGACTCGTTCGATCGCACAGGTAAGCGACTGGTTGGCTCACGGAATTGTTGACGAGCGCTTCACGCTGTCGTTCAACCTGAAGCCGGATCATGTCTCGGACTCCGACAGCACCCGACAGATTTTCGATATCTTGCGACAGCACCGTGTTCCGTCGACGATGCTGCAGATCGAGGTCACAGAGCATCGACTCCACGCCCATGCCGACGATCTGATGCATTCGCTCAATCTGCTGCGTGAGCGCGGCATCAAGGTTGCGATCGATGACTTCGGCATCGAGGGATCGAACGTGGACCGCCTGCTTCAGATCCCGAGCGACACGGTGAAGATCGATCGATCGTTCATTTCTGAGATCGATGTCGATGAGCGGGCCGAGGCTCGTCTCAAGGCTATTTTGGACATCGTGAACGGCGAGGGCAGAGTGGCGATTGCCGAGGGCGTGGAGCGCACCCGTCAAGCCGAGATTCTTCGCGATTTCGAGGTGCCGTTTGGACAGGGCTACTTGTGGCACGCCCCGATTTCGGCGCTCGCGCTCACTCCCCTGCTAGGCCGAGCATCGCGCTGGACGAGAAGAAAGCCGCCACCAGCATCCGATTAGCGACAGAAGAGGCGCCCATGGCGCCGACGAACGACTCGTGCCCCCGGCAGGACTCGAACCTGCAGTCGACGGGATAGAAGCCCGTTGCCTTATCCATTTTGGCCACGGGGGCGAGCAGGTCGAGGTTATCGCGCTTCTGGCCATGCCACTCGGGAGCGATTGTCGCCGGACTGCCCTCTGGACGGGCGGGCGATGAGCCAAATGACCCCTGTCAGGAATCACGTAAAGTGCCGATTTCCATAGGGTGAGGACGGGACCCGATATTCGTGAATTGCCGGTGGGCGTGGAGGACTTTCTGCGTGAGCATCCAGATGCTCAGGTAGCTGTAATCGAGGAACCCCTTCTGAATCGGATTCCGTTGGCCGAGATCAACCCGCTGTTGATGAATCATGTCGAGGCGCCTCTGCTTCGATCGTTCGGTCGGGCAACGCATGCGTCGGTCATTCGGGCGGTTCGTTCTGCTCGCCTCGACGGCTCGGCGCACATCGCGGTCGACATGCATGGCCATACGAGGCATGTGACGGTTGTGAGCATCGTCGGGACAGCACGAGTTCTGCTGCTCTTGCATCATGACGCTGGCATCGGCGAGTGCGCGGAGATGCCCTCGAACCGGACCCTTCCTAGCTTCCGTGGAAGCTGCGATTCACAGCTCGAGATCACCGAGCTCGATTACGAGCTGACGATGGCTGCGGGCCTCGGCCCCGACGACCTTGCGCTGACGTCGTTGGTCCATCCAGAGTCCGTGAACGACCTGTTGGACTGTTGGGTCGACTCGTCGGCCCTCGGGGCGGCGTCGTGCACGGTTCGCCTGTCGGATCCGTCGACCGACACTCCCGACCGATGGTTTCAGCTGACCTTCATCGCCGATGGAGAGCTGACACATTTCTCGTTTGTCGACACGACGAACAACCCGCAAGCCCAGCAGACACAGGACCACCGCACCCGACTTCATACGATCACCGAGACCGTGCCGCAGGGCATCTTTCGCATCGATTCGTATGGCAAGTTGCTGTACAAGAACAGCAAGCTCGACGACATCTTTGGTCGTGAGCTGAACGACCGCCACGACTTCCGAGATGTGGTGACGCCCGACGGCGAGATGATCGGCCGCGCGATTCAGCGCATCCTTGAGGAGTCCGACACCGACGAGGGCGTGCTCGACATTATTCACCCGGTCGGCGACAACGTTCGAACGATTCGTGTTCGGGTGCGGAGCTATCCAGATCTCCACGGCCACCCCGAGTACGTAGGTTCGGCCGAGGACATCACCGACGAAGTTGCCCGCCATTCTCAGCTCGAGGTTGATGCGCTCACCGACCCAATGACGGGCGCGGCGAATCGACGAGCGCTCGAGCTCCAGCTGACCGAGCTTCTCGATGCTCCCGATAAGACGCAGTTTGCGGTCTTGTTGTGCGATCTCGAGGGCTTCAAGCAGGTAAACGACTCGCTGGGTCATGGTGCCGGCGATGACGTGATCGCCGAGGTTGGCCGCCGTCTGCAGGAGGTGTGCCGCGAGGGAGACATGGTCGCCCGCCTCGGTGGCGATGAGTTCGTCGTGCTCGCACGTGATGTGCGCGACTACGACCACGCAATGGAGTTCGCTCATCGAATCCTGCCGCTGTTGCGCAAGCCGTTCTCGATCGCTGACACCCAGATCGAGCTGAGCGGAAGTGTGGGCGTTGCCGTGTCCGCTCCGAACTCGACGATGCTCGGCGTTCTGCAGATGGCCGACCACGCCATGTATGAAGCAAAGCGTGCCGGGCGTAACCAAGCCATGCCGTACCAGTCGCCGGACTCGTCCAACGAACTCTCCCCTCTCGCCCTTCGACGCGATCTGCGTCGTGCGATTGCGGCGAATGGCCTCGACCTCGCATTCCAGCCAATCTTCGCAATCCACGATCTGGAGAACGCGGTGTCGGCTGAGTCACTCCTACGTTGGGACCATCCGACGCAGGGACGTATCGACCCGTCGACGATGATCTCGATCGCAGAGCAAAGCGGCTTGATTCGTGACCTTGGCGAATGGATCGTGACCGAATCGATTCGTTCGGCTGCTGCGGTTAACAGTGAGCGCGACGTCGGCACCGACCCGATCTCGATTGCGGTGAATGTCTCGGCACTACAGGTTGGCCGTCCGGACTTCTTCGACATGGTCTCGGCATCGCTCGATTTCCACAACCTCGCGCCAGGCAACCTGACGATCGAGCTCACCGAGAGCTTCCTGATCGACCGGGTCGACAATGCTCGCGCAACGCTGGACGCGCTGACCGAGATGGGTGTCCGTCTTGCGATCGACGACTTCGGCACCGGCTACTCGTCGTTTGAGTATTTGCTGACGCTGCCGGTGTTTGCGGTGAAGATCGACCCATCGTTCACTCGCCGGCTGACCGAACCTCGTGGTGCCGCAATGCTTCGGGGCCTTTCGTCTGCGTGTCGCGAGCTCGACATGTTGGTCATTGCCGAGGGCATCGAGACCTTCGATCAGCTGAACGCGGCCCGACGCGCTGGTGTGACTCACGCCCAGGGCTACCTTCTCGGAATGCCGGTTTCGACCTCGACATTGGGCATGCGAGAGAACGCCGACGCCGACCGGGCGGCATAATCGCCGATATTCGCCGATTTCACGTCGCCAAGCGCACTCCAGACCCCTATAGTGAGAGCCGCCTCATGGTGGCTGTAGCTCAGGTAGGTAGAGCACCGCGTTGTGGTCGCGGCGGTCGCGGGTTCAAATCCCGTCAGCCACCCAAAGTCAACGAATGTGCCGGATCCTTCACGGGGCTCGGTACGCTCGGGAGACACAAAACATGCGCCTCTAGCTCAATTGGCAGAGCATCGGACTCTTAATCCGCAGGTTCCGGGTTCAAGTCCCGGGGGGCGTACAAGCAGAAACCCCTGATCTCTCAACGAAGTTGAGGGTCAGGGGTTTCTTCGTTTTCGGATGGAACAGTCCCGCTGTCACGGGCTCGATGCTTTCATGTCGATCACCAGGCTGCGACCTGCTGCGTGAGGGCGCTCGTTCCCGTTCGTCGGCACACCTACTCGCCGATCTGACTGATCGCGTGTGGTTGCGAGACGAACCAATCGGGCGCTTTCCAACGATGCTGCTCGCCGGCGACTTGCCGACTGGCAAAGTTCGGGCGGGAGAATCTGAACCCATTCGATCTTGCTGGTACTTGATTGGCGCTCAATTTTGCCGACCCGAGTTCAATGAGAAATGAAGGCATCGTTTCGATTCATCGCAAGGACGCTCGCAAGAAAGGCTTCTCCCGGGGCGAGCTGGCCGACGCAATCAATTCAACTGCAAACATTCGAAATGACGGTTGGTTGGAGTTCTGGGACCCTGACTACGGCAAAAAGGGCGGAGACTGGCGCCTTCTCATTCGTTGCGTACCCCTCGACGAGAATCAGCCCTGGGTCCACGAGGACGGCATCCACGAAAACGGTCCGCCCAACCCATCGCAAACTCTTCACGTGCTACCCCCTAGGGCGCTCGACAGATTTGAGCTGCTGTATGACTTGGAGTTAGGAATTGATCGCCAGCGCGGAAACGCCATTCGGGCATTCGCCAGTTTGCTCAATGCCGACGTTGAAATGGACGGTTACTGGGATGAAGCTGCAAACGATGAATCCCAACTTCTCGGTCTCGGTCCTAATCCGAACGAGTTCTAGCGAGCGGGGCGAGAAGCGAACTTGCGTGAGCGACCGAGTTCCTAAACCTCTGGGGCCACGAGGTAATCACGGGGGTTTCGCACAGGGCGGTACTCGTTAACCTCTCTCTGCGGCAGCAAATCGGGTTGGCATGCACGCAACCAAGAACTAACCCCGATTCACCACGCTCCCAGTCATGCATTCGGTCGATGGATTCCCTCCACGATTAGCGCGAGCTGGGTTTGGCCCATTGATGATCCGCCCCCAGGCAAGAGGCGGTCTGTTCAACGGGTGTCCCCCCGGCATTGTGTCAGTACACGCGGCTACTCTGTGCCTATGGACCCGGTAGCGCCAGCAACAGAGAAGTCAGAACACCGCACTCTCAAGTTCTATGCAGCTGACGATGAGCTGCCCGCAGCTGGCAAAGAAGCCCTGAATCGTCGCTCAGAGGACGAGCTTCGTAGAGCTGCCGATCGAGCCAATCTCCGTTAGTGAGACCTATTCGATTGGCCGAAGCCGCCGTGGTCGACATCGAATCTCGGATCCCAGCCGATCGACTCGAAGACTTCCGAAACCTCGATCTTCGCCCCACCTTGAGGCGCTGTCTTCTAACACGGCGACCTGGACGAACTTCGCCATTCCTCACGGGCCCGGCTGGCGGGTCTCGCTCCAAGGCATCTCGATAGCGGGCTTTCACCTCTTCATCACCGACGACGTGGTGGACCCTCGCCCGAATGCGCTCGTTGTATACGCGATCGACCTTTGGCGGGACAACTTTCCCGAGTAAGAACGATCTTGTTCTCGCGACGAGCTCCGGGAGCAATTCGATTTCCTTGTGCCCGCCGACGGAGCTCCTTGGCCAGAATTTTGACGATGACCGGAGGTAGATGTGGAACGACATGAGCCTTGCGCAGATGCGGGTCGCCGTGATGCACGAAGGCGCAGGCAGTCTCAGAAACAGACTTGACGCGCTGGTTCGTTCTCCAGGAGGTCTCCACGAGTGGATTCCTGCATCACGGGCTGTTGGGGCAAAGGCTCGAACGACGCCCAATTTCGTTCTGAGCGTTGACGAATCAGCACTTTCTGGCACGGAACGCCACGCGCTGGCATGCCCAAGCCGTCGCTCCTGATCCGCAGGTTCCGGGTTCAAGTCCCGGGGGGCGTACAACGAATTACCCCTGGTTTCTCAACGATGTTGAGGGGCCAGGGGTTCTTTCGTTTTCGTGGCGAGGTTGCCCGTGGTCACGGGGATGTCACGAGAGATCCGTGACAGAACGAAACAAGACGGTACGGGGCATAACTATCTGGTGCCAGCCGTGACGACCCATAAAGAGCCACCACTCCAATCCGCAGGTTCTGGATCAAGATATTGAAGGAATGTGTAGCCAGATAAATACTTAGTGGCTACACTTTCCTACATGGCTCTGCAAGCGTTGCAAACAACGACCAACATCTTTACGCATGCACAGGCCACCGCGCTCGGGATCTCTGATCGCCACCTCGCCGAGATGTGCCGCGTTGGCGAGATCGATCGCCTTGCCCGCGGGATCTACATCAAGCCCCACGTCGATGTCGATCATGACCTCGCCGAGATCGCCATCCGCGCCCCCCAAGCAACCCTTTGCCTCACCACGGCGCTCGCCCGTCACGATCTCACCGACGATATTCCACCCTCGATCAACGTCGCACTCCCCCGCCAGCAGCGACCGCCCCGGACTGCAGCGCCGGCCACCTGGCACCGCTTCGACAACGCCACGTTCGACATCGGCCAGACTCGCATCGCACTCACCAACGAACTCTCCATCGGGCTCTACGACCCGATCCGATCAATCATCGATGCCTACCGACTCCGACATCTTTACGGCATCGACCAGGCCCACGGGGCGCTCAAGCGGTGGTTACGACAGAGCGGCACCCAACCCGCAGCGCTGCTGAAGATGGCAACGCACTTCCCCAAAGCCAAACCGACGATCCGTACCGCACTCGAGACGCTGCTATGACCAAGCCAGACCGGTCCACCATCGGCGGAGCCGCCTACCTCGACCTTCGCAAGCTCGCCTCCGAAACCAACCGGCCCACCGACGAACTCCATCAGCTTTACGCCCTCGAAGGGTTCCTCGACCGGCTCACCCAGTCCCCGCACCGTGACACGTTCGTGCTCAAAGGCGGAGTCCTGCTGGCCGCGTATGCAGACCGGCGACCAACGCGCGATGTCGATCTTGCCGCACGGCAGATCGATGCGGACATCGAGTCCATCAGAACCATCGTCCTCGAGATCCTCACGATCAACATCGATGACGGACTGACGTTCGACCTCGACAAGATCGATGTTGACACCATCCGAGACAATGCCGACTACCCAGGCCTTCGAGCC
>CALBVK010000346.1 GCA_937969345.1 uncultured Acidimicrobiales bacterium | reverse complement strand
ATCGAGACCGATCATCATGCTGAGTGTGATCTCGGGCGTGTCAGGGAAGGTACGGCTCAGGTATTCCCACCAGTTGTCGGCGTCACGATGGAGCGCCTGGGCTGGCTCGCCGGGTCCGATGTACATCACCTGGGCGGTGTTCAGCCAGTACGTTCCGCACGCCGGCAAGAGCTCGGCGTCGGCGAGCGCAGCGAACAGCGGATTGTCCAGCATGTCGAAGAAGGCTGGCGACATACGCCCGAGGCTCGAGAAGCGAATCGTGTTTGCGCCCACGAACGCAGCTCCTGCTTCCCCCATACCTTGCGTTGCCGATCCGGCTTCGAAGTTGTTCGCCCATTGGTCGGCGGCAGCGCTCATCTCGGCGATGGTGGATGCAGCGAACATCCCCTCGACGATCACACCGCCATCTCGGTGGAGGGCTTCGAGCAACGTACCGACGTCGGTCGACGCCGAGAACCGTTCGATGTGGCGAGGCGAAGGATCGCTTGTGCTCATGGGTTCCACGATTACAGATCGAGCGGCAGATCCGTGAGGAGCTCCGGACCGTCCTTGGTCACCAAGACCTGGTTCTCGAGCTTGACGCCTTCGCCGCCGATGCGTGGACCGACGTAGCTCTCGACGGTGAGCACCATTCCGGGCTCGAGTACACCGTCGTAGCCCCAGTCTTCCCAATGTTCGGGCCAGTAGATTTCCGGGTATTCATCACATTGGCCAACACCGTGGAATTGGCAGCAATAACGACGGTATTCATCCCACGGCGGAGACCAGGCCTCGAAGGTGAGTTCGCGAAGCGTCGTGCCCGGCCGGAGCATCTCGGTGTTGCGTTGGATCTGTTCGAGAGCGATGGCGTGCGTGGATACCTGGGCCGGGCTTGGGGTGCCGCCGCCCACGAGCCATGTCCGCGAGATGTCGACCATCATTCCGTACGCGCCGACGAGGTCGGTGTCGTACCCGAGGAGGTCTCCCGCTTCGATCACTCGACTGCTGGCTTCTTGCATCCATGGATTCGTCCTGGGTCCCGATGCGAGGATCTGTGTCTCGATCCACTCGCCCGCTCGCCTGATGTTTCCGGCGTGCAAGATCGACCACACCTCGCGTTCGGTCATTCCCGGTTCCATCGCCTCCTGCATCTCGCGCATCGTTGTTTGGCACGCATGCGCAGCGCATTTCATGGCGTTGATCTCGTCTTCGCTCTTGATGACACGAGCGAGTTCCATCATCTCCACGCCGTTGCCGACCTCGATCCCGGCCTCAGCGAACCGCTGGTATCCGATCGGGTGGCATTGATCGATCGCGATCCGAGCGTTCTGTCCGACGTGTTCGGTAATCACGTCGATGATCTCGTCGGCGAACTTGTGTGCTTGCTCAGCCCAACGTGGTCCGGCGAGAAAATAGGTCGAGCCGCGGGCGGGCCTGGTCTCGGTGACCGCAGGGTTGTGGGCGTTGAGGAACTCACACTCATTGAATTCCCACACGATGCACGAACCGTCCATGCCCACCCAGCAGTAGCGGGCGGCATTGTGCATGACCCAAATCTGCATATTCGTCGAGTCGGTCGCATAACGGATGTTCATGGGATCCATGAGCAAGGCGCCGTCGTAGCCCATCTTGGCCATCTGCGCCCGCACGCGATCGATCCGGTATTGCCGCATGGCTGGCAGGTCCGGGAGTGTTAGTCCCGCAGCCACCCACTCGGCTTCGAGGGCCTCACCAGGGCCGATATTGAGATGGTGCAGGTCGGTGGCTGCCCGATACACCTCGTTCGATGCGTCGGCGAGGCTGATGGCGATTTTGGGCTGTTTCGGTGGAGCCGTCTCATGCATGACCATCGTCACATTGTGTCACACCGGTCTGTTCGTAACGCCGCTGACCAGGGAACCAATCGATCTATTTACTATCGATATGGGCTCATACCGTCGATCGACTCAGTCCACTATTCGATGACCCGGACACCGCGCGGAAAGCTCGTCAGACACTCGACGCCGGTCTCGGTAATAACGGTGGTCTCGCTCATCTCCATCCCCCAGTCGTCCATCCACATGCCGAGCATCACGTGGATCGTCATGTTCTGTTCGAGCACGGTCTCTTCGTTTGGTCGAAGGCTGACCGTGTGTTCTCCCCAATCCGGGCCGTAGCCAACCCCGATCCCGTATCCGATGCGGCTGTCCTTGGTGAGCCCGTACTGATCGAGCACGTCTTGCCAGGCGCGATGGACATCGTGGGCAATCGCGCCCGGCCTCATCGCGCCAAGCACGGCTTCGAGCCCTTCCTCGACCGCAGCTGCGGTCTCGAACAGCGACGTCGAGCCGCCTCCGAGTTGCACGGTACGAGCAAGACCAGCGTTGTACCGCTTGTGCGCACCGCCGATCTCAAAGGCAACCGTCTGGCCGGCTTGAAACGGTTCGTCGGTCCACATGGGGTGTGCCGTCGTCGCGGCTTCGCCAGCCAAAATGAGCGGTGAAAGCGCTGTCAAGTCTCCGGCGAACTCCTCATTGCCACCGACCTGAGCAGCGACGACCGCCGCCATCAGGTCACATTGGCGAACGCCCGGAGCGATGTTTTCGTATGCAGCGTTCATTGCGCCTTCGGCGAGCCGGGCCGCTCGGCGCATCACGTCGACCTCAGCGTCGCTCTTTACCGTCCGACACCAGTTGACCAGGAGGTCAGCGTCGACCCATCGAGCATTCGGCAGCGCTGACTGCAGCGCAGACAGCGCTTTCGGCGTGAAGAAGTACGTGTCGCTTTCGTAGCCGACGACCTTGCCATCGAGGCCCATCTCATGGAGATACCCGCCGAGCACCTCCATTGGATGCGTGCCCGCTCGCTGGACACAATCCTCGGGATACGGGCGAACCTGTTCGTCGGGCAGATACGTCGTGAACTTCGCCGCACCCGCATCCATCTTGCGTCCCATCCAGATCGGGCCAACATCATGCTGCACTACAACGATCTGCGGCGTATAAAACGACCACGCGTCATAACCGGTGAGCCAGTTGTGGTTGTTCGGGTCTCCAATGACGAGTACCTCGAGTTCGCGTCGCGCCATTTCGTTGCGCACGCTGGCGAGACGAGCATCGAACTCTTCGCGTGCAAAGGGCGGGGCCATGGGTTCTACTTTCGGTCGTGTTGATGGTCGAAGAGCGACGTGTACCCAGCGCTCCAGTCCGGTGGCAAGGTGAGCGTCATCTCTTCGTGGTGGGCCACACCGGGTTCGACCCCAAGAACGAGCTGCCCGTGATGTGAGCTCCGATATGGCGCCGCGGTATACGGGAGCGCGTCGGCGGCGGCAAAGGTAATGATCAGCATTGGTCGGCTACGGCCGCTGTAGTTGGCCGCCGACCCGTGAACGGTAAGCCCATGGTGGACGCTGACCGTTCCGGCCGTTCCGGTCACGTGGACGGCTCCGTCGAGGTCGAGATGGTCGAGCCGAGCAGGCTCGATGGCGCCGAGCCAATCCCCGGCGTCGTCGTAGTGCGAGTACAGCGAATCGCGGTGGCTTCCGGCGATCATGAGCGGAGGGCCTTGTTCGTCGGTGACATCCTCGAGCGCCACCAAGAACTGGATCGTGCCGGTATTGGTATGCGGGTAGAAGGCCAGATCTTGATGCCACTTGACCGATGCGCCACCGCCCGCCCACTTCATGTTCGCATAGGCCTCTCGGAAGCGAACGTTAGGTCCGAGTAGGTCCGCCGCAATGTCGACCAAGACCGACGAGCTACACAAATTCCAGAATGCGCGGTGGGTGTCGTCGATGTCAGCGGCTCGACGCAGACGAGGTTCCTTTGCCGTGTGGCCATCCTCGAGATCGAGCAAATGCGTCGACGCCGTGAGCGGCCGACTCTGTTCGACGAGCTCGGCGAGCCCGTCTCGCAAGGGCTGTAGCTGCGACTCGGTCAAGAGCCCTGGCAGGACAAGGAATCCGTGCTCGCGAAAAGAGGTCCTGCCGTCGTCGCCGACGACGCTTGCTGGCTCTGCGCAGACGTCCTCCCACCGCATGGCTCTACCGATCGAGCGCCTGGGAAAGGTCGGCCAGCAAGTCCGCGGTGTCTTCGATCCCGGCCGAGTACCTGACGAGCCCTTCGGGGATGCCGAGCGCTGCTCGTTCCTCGGGGGTGCATTCGACATGGCTGGTCGTCGCTGGTGGCCCGACCGTGGTCTCTACGGCACCGAGGTTTGCGGCGCGATGTGCCATCTGGAGATGCGGCAGGAATTCTTTGACCGCCTCCAGCCCACCGTCGATCGCAAAGCTCAACATGCCACCGAAGCCGGTCATCTGCGACGCCGCTATCTCGTGTTGTGCGTGCGAGGTCAGACCCGGATAGTTCACCTTCGTGATTCGATCATGGGCTTCGAGGAACGTCGCGACCGCCATTGCGTTTTCGGCTTGTCGTTTCACCCGGAGATCGAGCGTCTTCATACCGCGCAACAGCAGGTAGGCGGCCATTGGGTCGAGGGTTGCGCCGTTGATCTCGCGGTACTGATACACCTTCTTGACCAGCTCGGCGTCGCCGACCACAACCCCACCGAGCGCATCGGCATGGCCACCGAGAAACTTGGTGGCGGAGTGCACCACGAGGTCGGCGCCGAGCGAGAGCGGCAGTTGGTTGATCGGCGTGGCGAAGGTGTTGTCGACCACGACGGTCGCATCGACGGCATGCCCCGCCGCGATGAGGCGCCGCAGGTCGAGCACCTTGAGCGTCGGGTTGGTCGGGGTCTCCAGGTAGAGCATGTTGCAGCCCCTGGCAACTTCGGCCTCTATCGCCTCGGTGTCGGTCGTATCGACGAGCGTGCACTCGATTCCAAAAGCGGGAAGGAACTCGGTGAACAACAAGCTGGTGCCGCCGTAGGTGTCCTTCACAGACACGACCCGACTGCCTGGCCGAAGCAGGGCGTGCAACATGTTGGAGATGGCGGCCATGCCGGTCGACGCAGACGTGGCCGCCACGGCGCCTTCGAGGAGCCGAACCTTCTCCTCAAACACCGCGACCGTTGGGTTCGTGTTCCGCCCGTAGATATGCCCTTCAGCCTTGCCGGTCGCGACGTCGTACCACTCGTCGAAGTCCGGGTAACCAAAAGCGACGCTATGCACCACGGGGACCTGGGTAGCCCGGTCGAGCAGATACCGGTCCTCTCCTCCCCACACGGCTTGTGATGCTTGCGAACGCTGCTGGGAATCGGGCACTGCTCCCCCTTGGAGTCGTGGCTACAGAAAAAGCTGCCTCACGTTACACCCCACTCCGATCTTCCTACGAGTGGGACGCTGACCAGCGAACGGTGCTTATCGCCTGACGTGAAGACGACTCGAAAGCGACGCGTCGACGACATCTTGATGGTTGCGGACGTAGCTGTTGGCGACGTCGTTCGCCGGCAGGTGATCCCATGAACGAAGTCCAGCGGTGGCCTCGGTCGCTCGGTGGATGGCGTGACGATTACGTTGGCTCGCCAGAACGCGCTCGGTGATTGCGTCGCTGTCCCAACGCTGTGCCACCTCGGCGGCGAAGCTCGCTGCAGCGTCGGCGTAGGCGGGGTCGGTTGCGAGATTGGTGCGTTCGAGCGGATCTGCGATGACGTCGTAGAGCAGTGGCTCGTCGGTGTCGCAATGGATGTACTTCAGGTTCTCTCGACGGATCATGTAGATCGGACG